>CAZHPN010000092.1:0-22533 GCA_964534375.1 uncultured bacterium
CCGCGGGGGCGAATCTGCGCGAATCGTATGGGGCGCTGTCGCAAAAGAGTTTCAATCCACGCCCCCCCGCGGGGGCGAATGCCGAACACTCCGCAATATCCGTGGGTGCAAGTTGTTTCAATCCACGCCCCCCCGCGGGGGCGAATGCTGCCGACCCGGATATAGCAATGGTCGATTATCGTTTCAATCCACGCCCCCCCGCGGGGGCGAATCTTCTGCTGCCAAGTCGTTGTATACGCTTGGCTTTTAGACGCGTTTCCGCGAACCCCGTTGTTTCAGAGCGACCGCGCAAACCGTTTTCACGGGTGTATGAAAAACACGTTTGTTTTTCATAACTTCCACCGGCGCGAACCGCCCGGGGGATTTTCTGATCGCTTCACGTTCGCGGAACGCAAACTATACTATCAACGGCCCCTCCGGGTCATATGTCGGCTTAGCGCCGACGTGATCTACGCGGCGTTTCCAATTGGCGCCAAGGAAGTAGAAACGGAGGCTGTCCTCTTCCGCGTCGATCTCGTCGACAAGGCGAGCGCGGAACGCGGTCCATTGCGCGGGGTCGACCAGACACTCGAACACCGAGTTCTGCACGCGTTGTCCAACGTCCTCGCAAGCTTTGGCGACGTGCCGCAGCCGCCGGCGCCCCTCCGCCGACTCCGTACTGACATCGTATGTGACCAAGACCATCATGTCGTATTCCTTTCCGGACTACTTCCAAAGGAACGGCGGATAGCCGTCCAGATCGCCGCGCAGGCATCGCGCCAGGAGCAGCGCCTGCGCGTGCGGCAAAAGGCCGACCGCCAGCGACTCATCCAGAAATGGGTGCCGCAGTTCCTCTTGCTTGCGCTCCTGATACGCGACCAGCACCGTCTTGCGCGTCTCATCGTCCATCATCACCGCGCCGGTTTCGCTGGCGGTAAATCCGCTGCCTTTCACCTGCTGCCGGTTGACCAGCGAGAGCGCCAGGCGGTCGGCGATAACGGGCCGGAGTTCTTCCATCAAATCCAAGGCCAGACTGGCGCGGCCCGGCCGGTCGCGGTGCAAGAAGCCGACCGCGGGGTCGAGTCCTACGCCTTCCAACGCCGAGGCCGCATCGTGGACCAGCAGCGTGTAGAGAAACGAAAGCAGCGCGTTCATGTTGTCCAGCGGCGGCCGGCGGCTGCGATCTTGAAAGGCGAAATCCTCTTTCTGGGCGACAATGAGCGCATCGAAGGCATCGAAGTAAACGCGCGAAGCGTTGCCCTCGCAGCCGCGAATCTGATCCACCGATTCGACGCAACCCAACTGGGTCAGCGAACCGCCGATATCCAGGACCGCGCGCTCCAGACGGGCGGTTTCCGGATTGCCGGGGTGGTCGCGCAGCGCCCGCTGCAAGACCGTGCGCGCGTTCATGATCTTGCCGGCGACGATCGCCCGCGCCAGCGCGGCGGAGGCCGACGCATCGTCGGCCCGCCGGTATTGCTCGCGCCGCAGCAAAACATTGCCGGAAACCGGCCCCTGCACCCGCGCCCAGAATCGGCCGCGCTCGCTGAGAAAGGAAATGGACACGCCGTGCTCGGCGCAATGCTGCATGAGCGGCGGCGTGCAGGTGACGCGTCCGAAGCAGACGACGCCGTCGAGCGTGTGAAGCGGCACGCGGAGTTTCGTTTCGTGCTCGACATCCACGGCGACCGTCTCGCCGTCGCAATGCAGATACGCCCCTTGTGTGGTGACGTATAGTGTGTTGAGCAGGTGTTTCATTTCATCGCGTCCCGCCCGCGTTCGACTTCAGCCAGCGCGCGAGAGAGATACGTCGCGGCGCTGTGGTTTCCTTCCGTGGTTTTCGGTTCGCAACGGGCGAACATGGAGCAGCCCCAACACTTTTTTTCAAAAACCGCGGGCGGCGTTTCTTGAGCGGCGAGCATGGCGCGCAGATGCACGGCGGCGAGTTCCGTTTCCTGCCGCAGAGTCTGGTCAAAGGGAACATCCAGCCGGCGGTTGGTCTTCGCGTAGAATAACGCGCCGGCTGGGATCTGGCAGGCCAGCATCTCTTCGAGGCAAATGCCTTGCGCGCAAAGTTGGACTTCAAACCCGCGTTCGTGCCGTCGCTTCCCCCGTTTGTACTCCACGGGAAACGGGCGCCACCGTCCAGACGCACCCGCCAAGGCAATGTCTTCGGGCGGCCCCGAAGCGTCCCGCGGGCAGTCGTCGGGCATTCGATGGAACTCAACCACGTCGGCCACGCCCGACAGCCCGAGCCGGAGCGAGCGCAGGCGCAGGCTGCGGGCGATTCGCAGATCGGCGCGGGCCTCGGTCTCCGGCTCGTGGGCGCGGTCGTGTATGACGATCCCCTCGGCAGTGGCGACGTTGTCCTCCCATTGCCCTTCCAGGAAGATCAGGGCTGCACGGCGCGGACAGAATAGAAATTGTGACAGCGCCGAGATTGCCAGCAGGTCTTCCTCGTCGAACACGGCCTACAGTTCCAGCACCGAGACGCCGGCCGGCAGGTCTCGTTCAACCTCGTCGAGCGTCGGCACGACGTAATCGGCAAACGAACGCGGCGCGTTAACGCCGTCTTTTTTGCGGATTTTTGTTTCGACGAGAGCGAACAATTCATGCGCCGGCGCGCAACCGAGTTTCGCCTGGCGCTTCCGTTGCTCGCCATTGGTGTCGGTGCCGTCGTGCCGGAACAGGAAACCTGGGCGGTGCACGGTCATGATGCCCTTGCTGGCCGAGCGGTCGTGCTCGAACATGTTGCGGATGGCTTCGCGCAAGAGAGTTAGGTCATCCTCCGAGAACCCAGTGCCCTCGGCGAGGTTCGCGCTGATAAAACCTTTGCCGACAAACAGGCCGTAGGGAATGAGCGACTTTCGGCCCATGGTGCGCAATTCGTCCTCCGGCTGCCTGTCTTCCCAGGCCTCAAAATCCTTTGACGTGATTTGGGGGCCCTTGATCTCGTTGTCGGCCACCGCCATACGCGTAATGGACATATCGAGCGGCTGCACGGCGTCGAACGAACGAGCGAACGCGAACTGCACGGGGCCACGAATCTGGCCAGCATTCGGACCGGTGGACAGCACCGCCCCAAATGCGCGAACATCAAAGAAGTTCCCACAGAGCCACTTTCCAGCGGCCGAAGCTTTTTCTTTGGTGGATGTCCATCTCTTTTTCGTCCCATCGTAGGGAGGCATGCCGCCTGTATTTTCGTGGGCTAAAGCGATCTTGGTGTTCAGGTTGGTGGCGTGTTCGACAAAGACGGCATTTGGCATTTGGTTGCCGTTGGCGATCTGGACGTAATTGCGAATGCGGCGCTTGAGCGCGACGTCGGACACGAGGCCGTGCATGTCCTGCGGGTCCACGCGCGGCGCATTGCCGGAGTCCGGATCGCCGTTGGGATTGCCGTTGACGCAATCGAAGAGGAACAGGAACTCGTAGCGGTTTTGAAGAGCGTTCGACATCTTGGTATTCCTTTCTCTAATAAATTCCGTTTTACGCCGTTATTGCTTGTCCGGTTCGGATTTCGCGCCTTCTCGTTTGGCCGCAATTTTTTCGCGGCGTTCGGCGCGGTCATGGGCCATCTGCTGGTAGTAACCGAGAGCGAAAAGGGTCTGTTCTTCGAGCGCGAGCGTCGCGGGGACGTTGTCTTTGACATGCGACCAGATCGCGGCGAGTTTGTCCTCGTATAAATACCCGTACTTGCTCTTGCCAATATGGAACTGCGCCGTGCGGATGAGCCGCCCGAGCACGAGCGCGGGCGTCGCGCTTGCGGCGGCATAGTAACGCTGCACCACGCCGGCGCCGACATCGCCCAACGCGTCGTACTGAAGGTCGGCGAGCACTGACATCAATCGGCCGCATTGGTAGGCGACATGGGGATGTTCTTCATTCAGGATAGGCTGCATATCTTTTCGTCCTCCGTCTTTGCGTATGTGGTATGCCTTCAGCAGCGCCATTCGGGCCTGTAGAAGGGCTATTGCATCTCTTAACGGCCGCATCTTCGTTCTTTCTGGCTCTCTCTCTTTCATGATCTCGTGCAGAGTCCCGCTGCCGATAAAGTCGGCCTGAAGTCTCGGCAGCCGCTGAACGTTGGAAAAGGGAATCGCCGTCCTAAAAAGGGCTGCGTGCCAGAGAGGGGGACGCAGAGCCGTGATCGGTTTCACCCAATCGAGATAGTCCTGCTCGCGTCTCTTCGGCCGCAAAACACACGTCGCGACCTTCTCGAAGGCGGATGCGCACGTCGTTGTTAGCCCGGTCGGGCTACAGATCTCAAGATCATCGAACCAGTAGTTGATGTTTTGGACCAGTGTTCTAAACTCGCTCACCGTCCAATCGCGCACCATTACTCGCCCTGAGGCGCCGGAAACGGTCATTGCATAGTATAGGTTATCGTGAAGGTCCGGCCTTTCTCCGGATCGTATTGCCTCGAGGATCTCGCGAGCTTTAGCTTGAGCAACGCCTTCCTCCTGTTCAGGGGAGGTGTTGATGCATGAAAACGGGTCGTCTTCCGGAGAAACCGATTGTTTGAACCAGTAAACAACCTTGGTTCCGACGAGGCGAACACTATGTTCCTCGACGAGTGCGTTAAGGGAGTCGCGGTACTGACACATCGCTTCTTCCGAAACGGCGCCGTTTTCGGATGGCTTCAGTCCGTATGAACGAAACGCATCCTTATCGAAACAGACAAGAACATCGCCGAAGCCTCCACCGCCCACGCTTCGCAATCCTTTGATCGGGAGATGCTTCGCTACCGGTATAGCCATTTCGCCAGTGGCAAAGCACCTCATTTGCCCGGTGACTCCGGTTCTGAGAGAGGCGCGATAGGTTCGCCACCAACCATGCCACGCGTCAGATTCCAACACGAATTGGTCTTCCACGCGGAGGGTAATTTTGTCGGTAGGCTTGGCGCGGCTTTCCTTCAGACGTGCCCGTACGGAAGCGAGGTTCGCCGGATCGGCAAGAAACGCGCCGGCGACACCTAGCGCCGGCATCGCTTTTGCGGATTCTTGTAGGAGATTGACGAACGTTTTGTGCTTGGCACGGTTCTTGGCAATGGTTTCCGGCGACTCGTTTTCCTTGAAAAACAGTGCCACAACCTGGGCTGTTTCCGCCAAGAAGTGACAGCGCGCGCCGCCTTTTTTGACACTTACCAACTCATTTTGGCCGAGTTCTGGGCACTTGGGAAAACGTTGGCCGGGGTTGTTCTTGTCCTCGGTGTTGCCCAATTCATGGACTTCGAGAAAGCGACCATCGGCCGTGCATTCGATCGCCCACCTGATGTCTTTGGGTGCGAATCCCGGTTCCGCGGCCTCGCCGTGTTTGCGGCCGTATTCCAATAATTGCTCAAGCATGGGTTTGCCCTCCAGCGGGTTTGAGAACCTGCTCGCTTTCAAACGGCGGCACTTCGAGCACTCCCGCCGTGACGCGCGCACGAAAGACGCTGATAAAGGGCCGATCGTCGGGGCCGCCGGGAACGGATAGATTGAAAACGTCGTAGAGCATGATCCCGATTTCCCGCGAGAAGTCGGCGCACGGCAGCGGCTGGGGATCGTCTTCCTCTACCAAGCGAAAGAATGCAGGAAACTCGCGGCAACCGAAGCTTGGCTGTTGGAAGCACTGCCCGCGACGCGCGCGGCGCCGAAACTGCTCGTTCAGCCCGTTCACCTTGGCCGCGAACGCGGGCCAGGGCACGATTTCGGCGTGTACGCGATAGCGAACGTTTTTCAGCGCCATCGTCTGGCGTTGCGTCCGACCTTTCATGTCGGTTCCAAGTTCTTCCGACGTGCCGTCAGCCCAAAGCGGTTCAGGCGGCGCCTTGCCGCTCATCCATTGCTGAATGGCGCGCTCGGGGGCTTTGTCTTTCACCTCATTGCGCCGTAAGGGGATGAACGTTGGCGGCGAGAGCACTTCGATCCGCCGGATTTGCCAGCGGAACTCGGTGCGCTTGAAGTAAATCGCGTCGAAGATTCCCCGCGCCGCGGACGGGGTCATTATCGGGTAACTGAATCGCTCGACTTTCATTTCGGGTCTGGAAAAACATGCAAAGTCGCCCCAGACCTCCAATACATGGCCGTTATTCTTCATGCCTCCTCCTTTCCGTTCTCCGCGAGAAAGCGGGCGGAGATTTGCAGCCAGCTCGCGTTATGATTTTGTTCCTGTATTTTCATGAGCGAACTCTAACGCACAGGAAACGGCTTGTCAAATTCAAAATCGCCCCCCATTAACCGATTAGAGCGTGCAACGAATCGCGGGCGTCAAACCCGCGGAGTCGGTCGTAATCGTTTGCATTGCGGCAGAAATACCAATCCGTTGCTTGACCGCCCCCATGCAAGAAGACCGCTTCGGCTCGGCTATGAAAGGCGGCTTCGTTTGCCGGACGGAAGATACTCACAGCATGGAACCGCGCAGTGGCCAGCCACTCGCGGGACAATCCCTCATTTCGATTTCGCGCCCGACAAACCAGCTTCGGGTATACTTCTGGATCGTAGGGAACTAGGACATTCACGGCGTCTTTGTCGATGAGCTTGTAAAGTTGGGCGACCGCGGCGAAATCCTGGTTTTCGAACGCCTTGTCCAACTTCTTGCAAAGATCCTCCGGCCGCGCGAGCGCATAGAGATTACGATAATAGCGGTCGATTTCCTCCGGCGCGTCGATTTTGCCGAACCAGTCCAGCCCAAATTTCTTGATCATGCTTGTCAACACGTCGGCGGCTCGCTTATAGCCGCCTGGCGGATAAATAGGATGACCGTCGTCCTCAGGTCGAAACACGCGCACCTCGCCGCGATCCTGCAGACCGTTGCGGTTGCAGCGGCCGGCGGCCTGGGCGATGGCGTCGAGCGGACCGAGCGCGCGGTAGACGGTGGGGAAATCGACATCGACGCCAGCCTCGACGCATTGAGTGGAAATCAACCGGCAGCGCTCGCCGTTTTTCAGCCGGGCGCGGACCTCAGCCAAGACCTTAATTCGATGCGCAGGACACATGTTGGTCGAAAGGTGAAACAGGCCGCTCTCGCCCGATGCAGATTTTAGGCAATCCAACAAATCAAGCGCATGGCGCTTCAAATTGACGATACACAAAACCTGCTCCTCTTGAGCCAGCCGCTCAGCCAGTTCCGCCCAGGGAAGTGGTTTGTCGGGGTCCAGACAACTGATCTTTGTTCGCCGGGAAGCGCGGAACATCGCGGGAACATCGGCGACGATTTCGGTCGGTTGCCAGCCGAGGCCTTCCGGGGTTTCGCGTACCTTCTCGCTTAATGATGCGAAGGCCGGTTGCGTCGCCGTGGCGAAAACGATGCTGGCGGAGTAACGCGCGGCAAGATGCGAGAGCGCTTTTAGGGTGGGCACGGCGAGCGAGACCGGCAACGTCTGCACCTCGTCGAATAGAATGATGCTGCCTGCCAGCCGATGCAGCTTGCGGCAGGCGCGAGGACGATTGGCGAACATGGATTCAAGCATTTGCACGCTGGTCGTGATGACGAGCGGCGCGTCCCAGTTTTCGGCGAGGTTGCGGGCGCGTTCCGCCGGCCCCTCGCCATCGGCGTCGTCAGCTTGTTTCGGCGAGTTCAGGCCGGCCAGGCTGTGATGTTCGAGGAGATATCGGTCGCCGAATTCCGCATCGAAAATCTCGCGATACGTCTTCGCTGTCTGCTCGATGATGCTCAAATACGGGATGACGACGACGACGCGCCGGAAACGGTCGGGGTGAGCGGCGGCATGGGCGAGGGCGAAAGCGAGCATCGAAAGCGTCTTGCCGCTGCCGGTGGGCGCAGAGAGCGAAAAGAGACCGGGCGGCAATTGCGCCGCGTTGCGACAATCGGCCAGCAGCTTTTCCCGTAGCGCGAGAATGTTCATCGCAGCGCCGGATTTCTGTTCCGGACCTTTCTTTGTCGTTTCAATGTACTCGAGCAACCGGGCAAGGGCTTTCTCCGCTTGGAGCAGCGGCGGGGACTCCCGATAGCTTTTTTGCTCGCCCGGCCGCGCCTTGAAATGCGCCTCCGTTTCCAGCCAGTCGGCGTCGACCAGCGCCGAGAATAGCATGCGGGTGTCGAGCATGGCGGCGACAGTTGCCTTCATGGACACGAAAGGCGGGGGCGTAGGCGGCGGGGGCAAATCAAGACCGTCCGCTTGCAGGCGATTCAGAAGTTCCGTTTCTTCGTTCGCGGTCAAGCGCACTCTACGGGCCAACATGCTCTCGGGTTTAAGGCTTTGCAGGCCAGCCTTGTTAGCCTGTTGCAAGCCGGTGTGGTGTCCTTGAATTGCGAATGTGGTAGGGACGGCATAATACTTAATGTAGGCCGCCCAAGCGCCGAGCGACCAATGATCGAGGCCGGAACCGATGCCTTTGAGCCGATCCTGAAAAAGCGATCCGTATTTCCCGAGGTCGTGAAGCAGACCGGCCAGCCATGCTTCCTGCTCGCCGCCGAAAGGTCGGGCAAACTCTGCCGACGCGCGCGCGACATCATTCAAATGGTCGCGGAGTGGTTCGCAATATCCGTTTTTGTTCGCGCTATGAGCAAAATAACGGGTCTCGTCCATCATTTCCCCCAATCGCTAGTTTTACGGCGTTATAGGACACTTGAGCATATCACCGCCGGCCGGTTCCGCGATAAGAATACCAACTCCATGCGACATCCCGGGTCGCACCCGCTCAAATTTCCGCCGAGCCGCCGCGCGCGACCGCCTCCGGTCGATTCCGGAGCGGCAAAATACGATGTTGTTTGACTCGGTCGCCTGCCCACATCCGCCAGCGAACCCCTGGATGCTTCGTGCAAAGTTCGCGTCAACCGCTGGTGGAGGTTGAAGAATAGAAAACCGGGGACGGGGAGTCAATGGCGGGATTTGGGATTCGGGATTCGGGAAGGCCAAACACTCATGGCCACGGACCACTGCTCCCGGGATTCGGGATTCGGGATGGCGAGGGCAGTGGAAAATGCGGCGCCTGGCAACATCCTGGACCCCCGATCGGCGTCGGGGGTGACGGCCGAAGGCCGCGCCTCGCGCGGCGTCCGGCACAGCCGAGGGCGGCTGCGAGGCGAGCGGGATTCGGGGTTCGGGTTCCGGGACTCGGGATGGCGAGGGCAAACGTGTGCTCCGCGAATTCTCGCACACCCCCAACCTCGTTCCTCCGTTGAAAGTGCGGCGCCCGGCAAAACATCCTGGACCCCCGATCGGGGTCGGGGGTGACGGCCGAAGGCCGCGCCTCGCGCGGCGCCAAAAGCGCCCCTTTCGGGCCGCGTCCGGCGCAGGGGGCGACCGACGCGTCAGGATTTTCGCGCCCCGCGAGGCAACCCGGGGCCGTTGTCACCGCGTCTCCATACGACCGCCCGCTCTTGGCCCGGGGTTTTCAACTCCGGGCTGTTTCGTTGCGGCCACAGACCGCGCTAAAGCGATTCGGTTATTTTGTTAGCAGTAACCGCCCGTCAACGGCGCCGAATGTCATTTTGCGCGCCGCGATCGTCGATATATGGCGGCGGCCGACTGGGCAAATTCGGCAAAATTACGAAACAAAGCCAATTTCGCTCGGCCGGCAATCGCCGGGGCTCAAGCCCGGCGACGCCGGGCGCGCCGGCGCATGACTTGCCGCACGTATCTTGCCGCATGTGTCTGGCGGACGTGTTCGCTCTGTGCGACATTGTGCCCGACGTCTGCAAGAGGGAAGGACCGATATGCAACCAAATGATCAAGCGATGGCGCCTCGACGCGCAGTTCCGGCCGCCGTCGCGTCTTCTCTGCTGCCCGTTTTCACGTTGACCGGCTTGATGGTCTTGTCGGGCCTGGTCCGCGCGCGCTTGCCGTTCACCCCCGTGCCGGTGACGTTTCAAACGCTGGTGGTGCTGCTCGGCAGCGCGCTCTATGGCGCCCGGCGCGGCGCGGCGGCGCAAGGGCTGTATCTGGGCCTCGGCGCGGCGGGCGCGCCGGTCTTCGCCGGCGGCGCCGGGTTGGCAATGATGGCCGGGCCGACCGGCGGCTACCTGCTCGGCTTCCTGCTCGCGGCGGCGTTGGTCGGCCGCTTGCTGGGCGGGCGTCCGGCGTCGCTGGCGCGGGTCGGGGCAGTCATGGCGCTGGGCGAGATCGTCATTATGGGAGTCGGCGCGACGTATCTGACGGCGCTGGGTTTTTCGCCCGGCCCCGCCTTCGCGCTGGGCGTGGCGCCGTTCATTCTTTGGGATGCGGTAAAGGTGTTTGTCGCGACGACATCGTATCGGTTGATAGTCGGGCGCGCAGAGTCTAACGGCTAAGAACGGCTTCCGGCTTCCCCGAACGCCTTACTTCGCGAACGCTTCGAGATTCACGTGCTTGAGCGCCAGGTTCTTGAGCACGTCGATCTTGGCCGCGGCGTCGATGGTCAACAGCGGCTCGATCTGGCTGATCTTCTCGACCGTCGTGAAGGTGTCCCACGGCACGAGCAGCACCGGCACCTGCGCCTCGGACGCCTTGGACAAGATGTTGCCCGGCGGCAGCAGGTTGTTGGTGAGCACGATGCACGCGGCGTGGACTTCCAGCGCAGCGAGGATCATGTCGCTGCGGTCGCCGCTGGTGATGAACAGCTTGTTCTCGCGTTCGAACATCGGGTGATCCATCGCCGCCGACACGGACATCGCGCCGAGGAAGATGCTCTCCACCGCGCGGTCCATGCCCAGCTCGCCCGCGACCACGCGGGCGAACAGCCGCTCGACGAGGAACTTCACCGGCAACGTCTTCAGTTGCTGCTCCAGCGGCACGATGCCGAGAATCGGAATCCCGGTCGCTTCGATTTCTTCGCCGTAGGCGCGCGTGAAGTCTTCGAGGTCGCGGACCTTGTTGACGATCACGCCGACCAGGTTGGCGCCTTCGTCGTCGATGTAGTTCTTGAAAAAGTGGATCTCGTCCATCATCGAGCCTTCGTCGCCGCCGACCACCAGCACCAGCGACCCGTCGATGTACTTGGTGAGCGAAATCGGGTCGAGATGCACCGACGAGCCGAAGGCCAGGTTGTTGCCGGCCTCGATGAAGACCACGTCGCGACCGGCGCCGGCCGCGGCGACCATTTCGTTGATTTTGGTCTTGGTCGCCTCGCGGTCGTACATGTAGCGGAGCTTGGCGTGCTCGAAGCCGATCGTGATGTCCTCCGGCTTCGTGTCGAGTTTCCACAGCGAGACGAACAGCGCCGCGTCGTGGTCCCAGAGCCGTTTCTTGCGGTAGAGCAAGCGGTCGCCGATGGGTTTGATGTAGCCGTATTTGCCGCCGAGGGCCGCCGCGATCCCCACGATCAAGCCGGTCTTTCCCGCGCTTTTCTCGGTCGAGGCAACAACGAGCTTTTTCATGCCAAGGCTCCTTTTGCAGGATGGCGAAGCAGGATGCGGGCATCGACTGCCTTTACGCCCATCCCCTGGTCGTAAACCACCAACGGGTTAATTTCAATATCGCTGATTTCGTCGAAGGATTTCAAAATGGCGCCGACGCGCAAGATGGCGTCAAGCAAGGTTTCGATGTCTTTCTGACTCTCGCCGCGGACGCCCAACAGCAAGGGATAGGATTTGATCTCCTTGACCATGCGCCGCGCCTCGTTGCGCGACAGCGGCAACGCCCGGAACGAGACGTCCTTCATCACCTCGACGTAGATGCCGCCCAGGCCGAACATGACGATCGGGCCGAAGGAGCCGTCGCGCCGCGCGCCGATGATCGTCTCGGTGCCCTTCGCCACCTGCTCGACGACCTCGACGCCTTCGAGCGCCGCTTTCGGGTTGTGCTCGCGGCAGTTGTGCATGATCGCCTCGAAGGCGTCCATCACCTCGGCTTTGTTGTCGAGGTCGAGCGCGATGCCGCCGGCGTCGCTCTTGTGGATGATGTCTTTGGAGACGATCTTCATCACCACCGGATAGCCGATCTGCTCGGCGGCTTTCACGGCCTGGTCCAGGTTGCGCGCGACGATGCTCTGCGGCATCGACACGCCCGCCGCCAGCATCAGCGCGTGCGCTTCGTGCGCCAGCAGGAAGCGGCGGCCGTCGGCCCGGACGCCGTCCAGAATCGCCGTCATCGCCGCACGATCGAACGTCGCGGCCAAATCGGCGATGACGCCGGCGTCGCCCCAGTCGATCTTGCGGTTGCGCATGACCTGGTAGGCGGCGCCGACGCACGCGACCGCCTCATAGACGTCGTAGAAGATCGGCTTCCCTTCGCCTTTCAATTGATAGATCGCGTCCTCGATCTGCGGCCCGCCGAAAAAGGAGAAGACCACCGGCTTGGTCATGTGGTTGGCCAACGCCTTGTTGATCGTCGCCGGCAGGCTCTGGGCGTCGAGCACCGCGGTCTGGCAGCCCAGGACGATGAGCGAGTGCACGTTGTCGTGTTGCAGCGCCGCGGCGATCGAGTTGTCGTAATCTTGAATGAGCGCCTGGCCGGTGATGTCGACCGGGTTCTTGTACGACCCGAACGCCGGCACGGAATCCGCGAAGATCCGCTCCATCTCGCCAACGTTGTCCCACAAATTGACTTCGTACTTTTCGCAGGCGTCCGTCGCCAGGACGCCGATGCCGCCGCCGTTGGTGAGGATCACCGTATTCTCGCCGGCGGGCAGCGGCGATTTTTCGAGGAACTTGCACCAGTTGAGCGCCTCGATCAGGTTCTCGGCGCGCTGCACGCCGCACTGCCGCATGATGGCCGAGAAGACGTCGTCGGCGCCGGCGAGCGAGCCGGTGTGCGAGGCCGCCGCCATGGCGCCGCGTTTGGAACGGCCGGATTTCAGGACGATGACCGGTTTCTTTTTCACCGCGTCGGGCAGGATTTGCACCAGCTTTTCGCCGTCTTTGACGCCCTCGATGTACATGAGAATGACTTTGGTCCGTTCGTCGTCCACGAGGTAGGTCAGCAGGTCGGCTTCGTCGACGTCGCACTTGTTGCCGACCGACACCACGGCGGACAGGCCGATCTTCTCGGTTTTCGTCTTGCCCATCATCGCGATGCCGAGCGCGCCGCTTTGGGTGATGATCGCCACGCCGCCGGGCTCGACGTCGCGCGGCCCGAAGCTGGCGTTGCACGAGGCCGCGGCGGTGTAGACGCCGAAGATGATGGGCCCGGTGATGCGCATGCCGTATTCGCGGGCGATCGCCACGAGACGATTTTCCTCCTCGAGATTGCCGACTTCGGAGAATCCCGAGGTGATGATCGCCAGGTGCTTGGCGCCGATGCGGCCGCACTCTTCGACGGCGGCTGCGCACAACTTGGCCGGAATCGCGATGCAGACCAGATCGACGCCGCCGCGAATCTCGCTCAGGCTCTTCAGGGCCGGGATGCCGAGAATGTCGCCGCCTTTTGGGTTGATGGGGTAAATCACACCCGGATAATGGCACGCGACCAGGTTTTGCATGATCTTGCTGCCGATTTTTTCCGGGATCGCCGAGGCGCCCACGACCGCGACCGAACGCGGCTGAAACAGCAGGTTGATCGGAGCTTGTTGGTGATTCATCATTGTTTCCTGAACGTCATGCGTAGTTCGTAAACGCCTTCCGCGACGGATTTGTTCATGTCAAAACCCGCCTTTTCGAAGAGGCGCAACATGGGCCGATTTTCGACGAGCACTTCGGCCGTGAAGCCCAAGAGGCCTTGTTTCTTGGCGAGGAACGTCAGGTAGGTCAGCAATTCCGTGCCGATGCCCCGGTTCTGATATTCGTCGCGCACGACAAACGACACTTCGGCGGTGTGCGCCAACTCTTCGATGCAGTATTGGCCGACGCCGACCAGCACATCGCGGTCTTTGCGTTCCGGGTCGAGGGCCAGCAGCACGATCTCGCGCGTGTGGTCGATGATGACGAATTCCTGCAGCCGTTCGTGCGGCATATCCTTGCGCACCGAAATGAAGCGCCGGTAGAGGCTGTTGTCGGAGAGGTCGTAGAAGAAGTCTTTCAAGAGCGATTCGTCGCTGATCTTCACCGGCCGGATGAACAATTCCAGCCCCTTGGGCGTCACGCGATAGGCTTCCAGTTCCTGCGGATACTCGCCGCGTTTGCCGGGGATGAACGCCTGGTCTTTGTAGATCAGGTTGTGCGCCTTGGCCTCTTTGATCAGCCACGAACGGAATTTCGGATGCGCAATGGCGGTCAGCGCCATCGCGCGGTCGCGGACGTTTTTGCCGTGCAGGTAGGCGATGCCGTACTCGGTGACCACATAGTGCACGTCGCCGCGGTTCAGCGTCGCGCCCGAACCTTCGCTGAGGAACGGCACGATGCGCGAGACCTCGCCGTTCTTGGCGGTCGACGGCATGGTCAGGATCGAGCGGCCGTTTTTTGAGAGCACCGCGCCGCGCATGAAGTCGGCCTGGCCGCCGATGCCGCTGTAGAATTGGCTGCCGATGGATTCGGCCGTCGCCTGGCCGGTCAGATCGATCGACAAGGCGCTGTTGATCGCCACCATGTTGTCGTGCTGGGCGATGATCATCGGGTCGTTGGTGTAATCGATCGTGCGGAACTGGATCGACGGATTTTCGTGGACAAACTGGTAGGTTTGCGCGGTGCCCATGCAGAACGTCACGATCGACTGGCCACGGTTGATCGTCTTGCACGAGTTGTCGATGACGCCCTTCTCCATCAGCGACACCAGGCCGTCGCTGATCAACTCGGTGTGGATGCCCAGGTGCTTGCGGTCGGCGAGCGCGGCGATGATCGCGTTGGGCGTCGCGCCGTAGCCGACCTGGATGGTGTCGCAGTCCTGCACGAGGCGCGCGACGTGATTGCCGATTTGGCGCATCACGTCGTCATCCGCCTCGGTCTGGTAGACCAGCACCGGCTCGTCGAACGGCACAAGGTAATCGACTTCTTCAATGTGCACGAAGCCGTCGCCGTGCACGCGCGGCATGAAGCGGTTCACCTGCGCGATCACCAACTTGGCCTTCTCGGTCGCCGCCTTCACGATGTCGACGCTGACGCCCAGGCTGACGTAGCCGTGCGCGTCGGGCGGCGAAACTTGGATCAGCGCGGCGTCGACTTCGACCAGACCGCGGTAGAACAACGCCGGAACCTGCGACAGGAAAATCGGCGTGTAGTCGGCCATTCCTTGATTCACCGCGCCGCGCGAGGCGTCGCCGATGAAAAAAGAGTTGTGGCGGAAGTTGGCCTTGTAGATCGGCTCGGTGTAGGGCGAAACGCCCATCGTCCAGACCTGAAAGACCTCGGCGTCGAACAACGTCTTCGGATGCGATTTGACGAAATCGGCCAATTCGCGAACCAGATGCTGCGGCTCGCCGCAGGCCGTGCCGATGAAGATCTTGGCGCCGCGGTGCAGCTTGGCGAAGATGTTTTCGATCGGCAGGAACTTGCCCGGGTATTTTTGGCGCATCGTGTCCAAATACTCGGGTTGGCGTTTCTCGACATTCATCGAACGCTCCTGACCTGCCGGTCCAACCCGTTTTTCCCGCGCCCATCAGCCTGCATCTGGCTTGCGGTTTGACGGTTTAATGAAAAGAGCAACGGATGTCAACCGGAAACGGAGACCGGCAAAAATCAGTTCCCGGGGCCGCAGTTCATGCAAGCATGTCGCCGTAATCGCTGGATTGTACGAAATAATGAGCCGCTGTGCAATTTTTCTTTAACTCTCAAAATACCATATCGATCAGTGCCCGCGCTTTTCCGCCGCGGACGGTTGCGCCGCCGCCTTCCCGAAGGCCGGCCGCGGAAAAAGGACGAAAACCGGTGGCTCTCCCTGGTTTCCTTCATTAGCCATGGCTCCGGAATCGCACCCTTCTCCCCGGCCACGCGACATCAGAGGGATTGGGCCGGGACCAGCTCCCCCAACCTTGCCCACGCGATCGCAGGTCGCGGTTTTGACGTGGTTGTTTTCGATTCCTGCCAAATGCAGATGGCTGAGGTCGCCTACGATTTTTTCAACGCCGGGGTTTCCTTCATGGTGGGTTCCGAAGCCGATACGCATGCGCTTTCGATCCCATACCACACGATTCTGAATGATCTCCTGGGGAACTACCAATCGTATGGGGGCCGCGACTTCGCGGAGTTGATCGTCAACGATACAACATGGTCGAGTCCGGTGCCACGGTTAGTGGATGAAAATCTGCCGACGGGAAGCGACTATTCCGCCGTTGACCTAGCACTAATTGGGCAACTCGCAAGAAGCGTAAACTCCTTAGCTGCCGAGTTAATCGGCATTCCAAATTTCGCGCAGCCCGGCAATCCCGTTTATGAGGCCTGGTTCAACACGGGGCAATTTGGATTGTCGTCGTGCATCGACATAGTCGCTTTCGCCCAAAACATCGTCTACCAGTTCCAGGGCGCTGGCGGCGACGACGACGACGGCTCGACCAACCAATACGCAACCATCGCGGCAGACGCTCAGGGGATCGAGTCCGCCGTGACTCAGGACGGCAACTCCAGCGGCCAAAGCTGCGTAGTAATCGACTATAATAACCCGAACCCCGCGGCGACACAAAACTACGGCATCGCTATTCATGGTTCCAGCGGCGGCGTCTCTCAGGAAGTCTACGACGCCACGTCCTTCGCCACAACCGCGGCGCCGAATTGGGCAACATTTATCTACGGCATCTCGGGGAATTAGCTTTCTTCTCCCCCGTCCGGTCGTTGTTTGTCGAGATTGGCGCGCGTGTCGCGCCCGCAACTGTGACATCATCGGGAATCCGCTCGCCTCGAATGTCAATTAAACTCGCGCACGCAACGGAATCCTAAATCTTCCAAGACATCATCCGGCCCGCAGCAGTCCCTGGCTGAAGCGCGAGTCGCGGGGTAACCGAAATCCCATGCGACGCCCCGCACGGCCCGCGCAATGCCGGTGTCCGGACCTTGCGGATCATTGGTCGGTGAGACCGAGTAGTAATCGATACTGTACCAATCGCCAAGCCAGGCTTGGACGTCGCCAAACATGTCGCAAAGCCCCCAGGCGTTGGCGCTTTTCCGGCAAACGGCATGCGTCGTTTCCTGCGAATTATCCGAAGTCCAGGCAATTTCGTCCATGCATGTGGGGTCATCGCCGCAATAGAAAATCGTCGTTGTTCCGGCTCGCGCCGTGTATTCCCATTCGGCTTCGGTCGGCAAGCGGCCGCCGACGGCGTCGCAGAAGGCCCGGGCGTCGAACCACGTGACTCGCTCGACCGGACAGTCGGGTCCGCAAGAGGTGAAGTAGCTCGGATTATTGCCCATCACCTGTTCATATTGGCTTTGCGTAACGTCCGTCTTGGTCATCTGAAACGCCGAAAGCGTTACGAGATGGCGCGGGCGTTCGTCTGGATAGAGGGGCGGCTGACATGCGGGGTCCTGCGGAACGCACCCCATTTCGAAACTGCCGGCGGGAATCGGAATCCAGTCCAGGCCGGCGACATCGTCGTTGTCATTATCGTCGTCGTTGTCATCGTCATCCGCCGGCCAGCCGTCGTCATCGACCGCGGGCGAAGTGTCGTCGTCCGAGGACTGCCGCGTGGCGGCGGCGCCGCCGCCGCACGCGAGAAAGAAAATTACGCTGAGGAAACCGCCAATGGCCGAGACGAGCACAATCCGCCGCTTCATTCGCGTCCCCCTCAAAAAACAGGTGCCTCTTCCATCGCCTCTCGCGAAGTCATTCGCCGCTCCGAGAAAGAACTTGAACGAACACCACATGAAATCGCGGCCTAAGGCCGCACACAGCGCGCGGCCCGGGCGCTCGTCCTCTCGTCGTTGTAGATAGCGCCGCCGTAGAAATTGACGAGCCACGCGGCGTTTTTATAATCCGTAACCGGCGAGGACGACCAATACCAGTAGTCGACGCCCGAAAGTTCCGGCGGCCAGAAAGCGCCGCCCGGCCCTGGACCGCCCAGGAAGGAGCACTCCCTATCACACGTGCCCATCCCGCAGGCGGAAGCCAAACATGAATCGGTTACCTCGCACGAGCCGCCTGTTTCCGTGGCGGCGCACCCTCGAATCAGGCTGCGAATCTCGTTGATGTCGGGCAAGCGCCAGCCGCTGTAACCGCCCCAAAACAGCCCGGCACAATAATTCTGCGCCTCCGCCCAAACATAATCGACCGCGCCGACCGCCGCGCCGTTCTGCCACATGTAACCCGTCGTCGGATCGGTCCATGTGGTTTCGTCGGAACTATCGTCATCTGGCGAGGCATCGTCGTCCGTCGCGTCATCGTCGGGCGCGTTATTGTCGTCATCGCCGGACGGCGAATCGTCATCGTCGTTGACGCCCAGTCGGCTGACGCCCGCGCCGCTTCCGCCCCCGCCGCAGGTGAGAAAGCAAAACGCACTCAGGAGAATCACGACAATCGAGACGACCAAAATCCGCCGATTCATTGGCGTCGCCCTTCAAAAAGAAGGTTCTCTTTTCGCACGCCTTTCCTGAGTTCGATTGTGAGTGTCGGAAAGGCATCCACCCGTTTGGCATTAAACGCCCGCCAGTGTTTTATGTCAACCTGATTCCACAATGGCACTTCCTCAGCCGGCGACATTGGCGTAGTGTGGAGTCTTGGATCGGTGACCGTGGCGTGTTTTTTCGGGAGGAAATCCGCGTGAGCAAGAGTGTGCGATACGCGGCGCCGACCGTCGGAACTGCGGTGCAGTCGGAAATGACGTTTGTCTACGCCGGCGGCGTCACGCTCAACATCGTGGCCTTCGGCGGCGACGCGCCGCCGACGCCGGCGGCGTGTGGACGCCGGTGTCGCTTTGTTTTTCGGGGCTTTCCACCGGCGTCTGGGGCCTCTCGGCGAGCGACGTCTACGTCGTCGGTTGCGCCGGCGCCTGCGATGGCCTCATCGGCCAAAACGCCACGATTTGCCATTACGATGGCGCGCAATGGAGCGCGGCCTGGAGCGACAACGCCGTCAACATCGAATATCCGGGATTCATCTGGGGAACCTCGGATACTGACATTTACGTCGCCGGGTCGGCGCATTACGACGGCTCGATGTGGTCGCAGGTGCTGACCGGGGTCGAGGGTGGTATTTTGGCTATTCGAGGCGCTGGCCCTGGCGACGTATTCGCGGTCGGCGACGGCGGCAGAATCTTGCATTACGCCGGCCCGCCCGCGGAGAGGTGAGGCAAGCGGTCGCCGTGTGGCTCTTGCCGCGGGCCGAATCCGAAAAATCCGGCTTCAACCGGGTGCCAACCGGCAGACACTGCGTCGGGCTCCGCGTTCCGGGATGACGGATGGCGAAGTCCGCGTGACGAATGTGAGGCCGGTGAAGCGCGGGCGAAAAGCACGGCGGCGCTAGCAACGGCATTGTTTCCGAATTTCTCGCGCGGTAGGATTGGCCCATGAAAAAGACTTGGCTGTTGCTTCTTGCCATTCGGGACAGTCACCGGTTTTCTTGGCAGCCCTTCCCGTTTTGTTATTTGCCGGGCATGCGGCGTGTTGCGCGCATCGCTGTCCCGGGTTGTCGGCGTCATATCATTCACCGCGGGAACAATCGGCAAGACGTGTTTTTCACGGACGACGACCGGCGCCTTTGCTTGAAGGCGTTGGCCGAGGAAGACCGCGAAGCGCTGAGCGATCCTCGCCTGCACACGAACCGCGGCCGGCCGTTGGGCAGCGACGGTTTCGTAGCCAGGTTGGAGGCCGCAATGAATCGCCGGCTGCGCCCGCTTTCCGAAGGCCGGCCGCGAAAGAAAGACGAAAACCGGTGACTGTCCGTAGTTTCCCATGGATTGGCCCCGGTGACGGAATTTGGTTTAGCCGGCGTCTGGGCAGACCGCGACCCCACTTCTGGAACCGCCCGACAGGTGTTCGTGGCGGGCGAATATTACGACGAGTTCAACAAAACCTTGACGCCGGTCATATACGACTACAGGCCGTCCCGCTCGATCGATTGCCTGTTATTCTCCAACTGGATCGCGGAGCAAGGGTGCTCGACGGCGATTCGCCTCGGCGCCATTCGCGGGGCACGAGATCCGAATGACAGCCTTGACCTCTTCGCCGCGGGCGGCGGCGTTGAGCAATTTCAATCATGGACGTCGGGATGTGCGCCTTAGCCTTGACGCACCTAAGCCGCGGCGGCATTGTTGTCGCGGGCGTGGGTGGCGCAAAACTCGTCGCACCGGAGGATCGGCCCATGAAAAAAACTTGCCTGTTGCTGCTTCTGGCGTCGCTTCTGAGCGCTTTGCTGGTCGCCGCCTGCGCGTCCGGCGGATCTTCGTCGAGCAAAACAATCATCGGCAACGACGACGACGCTTTGCTCGACGATGACGACGACAACGACGACAATGACGACGACGACAACGACGACAACGATAATAACGATGACAACGACGATGGCGATGATGATGATGATGACGACGACGATAACGATGACAATGACGACAACGACGACAACGATAATAACGATGACAACGACGATGACGATGATGATGATGACGACGACGATAACGATGACAATGACGACAACGATGACGCGGCGCGCGACGTGTTCGCGGTGGGCGCGGACGGCCTGATTCTGCATTACGACGGCACGTCGTGGACTTCTATGACGAGCGGGACCCACGATCCCCTATTTGGTGTTTGGGGAACCTCGCCTTCCGACGTGTTCGCGGTGGGCGAGGGTGTCGATTGGGACGGGTTGATTCTGCATTACGACGGAACGATGTGGACGACAATGGCGAATGGACCCGGCGTGGGCTGTTTCGGCATTTGGGGATCGTCTCCTTCCGATGTGTTTGCCGTGGGGCCCAACGCGGTCGCACATTACGACGGCGTGTGGTGGACGCCGATGGCGGGCTTTGATAGCGCCTGGCTGATGGGTGTCTGGGGATCGTCGCCTTCTGACGTGTTCGCGGCGGGCTACGAGGCGGGTTATGGTTACAGCCTGATTCCGCATTACGACGGTGCGTCTTGGACAACGACGACGGCCGGCGTTTGGGCGCCATCCGGCATCTGGGGATCGTCGCCTTCCGACGTGTTCGCGGTGGGCGGTGTGATTCTGCATTACGATGGAACGTTTTGGGCAGAATGGGAGATCCTCGTCGGTCTTTGGGGCGTCTGGGGAACGTCGCCCTCCGACGTGTTCGCCGTGGGACAGGCGGCAGGGACGTGCGGGCCTGCCTGTCCGGGCGCCATCCTCCATTATGATGGGGCGTCTTGGGAGTCGATGACGACCGGAACCGACGGAACCCTGGAGTTGATTTGCGGCGTCTGGGGAACATCGCCCTCCGACGTGTTCGCCGTGGGTCGTTGGGCCAATGAAGGCAACGCCCTGATTTTACATTACGACGGATCATCGTGGACGCCGATGAGGAGCCCAGGCGGCGACATCTACGCCGTATGGGGATCGTCGAGTGACGACGACGACGACAATGACGACAACGACGACGACAATGACGACGACGACGAAAGCGCCTTGTCCCTCAATGCCGTGTGGGGAAACTCGGCGACGGGCGTGTTCGCCGTAGGATATGACTACGCCAATGAGAACGGCGAAATCCTTCATTATGATGGGAGTTCCTGGGCGACGATGAGGATTCCGAACGGAACCTCGTCGCTTCAGGGCGTGTGGGGCGCCTCGCCTTCCGACGTGTTCGCGGTTGGCTGGGGGACGAATCTGCATTACGACGGAACGTCCTGGACGACAATTGATAGCCTTTCGGGATATTGCTTGCTAAATGGCGTATGGGGAACATCGCCTTCCGATGTGTTCACGGTGGGAATAAACGAGATGAACGTCGCCGGTATAATGTTCCATTACGATGGAACGTCCTGGGCGACGATGACGGGCCCGAGCGGCGTCGAGCTGTTCGGGGTCTGGGGCTCTTCGCCGTCCGACGTTTACGCCGTCGGCGAACCGGCAACGATTCTGCACTACGACGGAACGTCGTGGATGACGATAATGGCGGGCGATGCCTATGGGTTTGGCGGCATATGGGGCGCCTCGCCCTCCGACGTGTACGCGGTGGGCGACGATCTGATTCTCGATTATGACGGAACGTCCTGGACGGTAATGAGTTACTTTTCGGGGTATTGGCCGTTTGCGGGCGTCTGGGGAACATCGCCTTCCGACGTCTTCGCGGTCGCGGAATACGCATTGTACGACACCGCAAACCCCGCGGTTCTGCATTACGACGGCACGTCGTGGACGACGATGGCAATCCCGAGCGGAGCCCTCTTGCTGAACGGCGGCTGGGGCGCCTCGCCTTCCGACGTGTTCGCGGTCGGTTGCCAGGGCGAGGGCGCGTCTTGCAGCCGGGGCTTTATCGTGCATTACGACGGATCATCCTGGGCCGAAATGCCGACCGGAACCAACCCGCGTCTCGACGGCGCTTTGGGAACGTCGCCGGCCGACACGCCGTCGGCGACCTCCTCGGCGCCTTGATTGGGCGCCACGGGGGCCATTCGTGGCGGAGGTCTGGGGCCGCGTTATTTGATCCGGCTCCGTCGTATGGTTGACGGTGCGGCGGCCATGTAGTATGCATTGACTTGTCGCGTGCGAGGATAGGCCGATGAAAAAAGCTTGGTTGCCGCTGCTGGTTCTCGCCTTGAGCGCCCTGCTTTTGGTCGCGTGCGGGTCCGGCGGATCTTCGTCGAGCAAAGCAATCGTCGTCGATGATGATGATGACAACGACGACAACGACAACGACAATGACGACAATGACGACAATG
>CAZHPN010000093.1:0-22467 GCA_964534375.1 uncultured bacterium
TGTTCGATTTCCGAACACGCGTGTTCGATTTTCGAACACCATCGAACACTTTTTGAGGCGCTCGGTTCGTCGTAAAACGTCCCATTGTGTCAGTTCCGGGACATTTGCCGAGTGCCGTTTACCGCATCGCGCTGTTTTCGGACACCTGGGCCGCTGACGCTGACGCCCCATCTTAGCGAGCCATTTCCGAAGTGGCTGGCACCTTCTTCGGGGCGCCTTCTTCGGGTGCCTGAACTGATCGACGACGCCGGCCGTCAGCAGCAATCGCGGCCGGTAGGCAGTTCGCGCGCCGCGCCGAAGTCGATAACGGGGTCTCGCTTGCTTATCGGGCAAGGTTGACGACGAACCGTCGCCTCGCTAGCCTCGTGGCCGTGGTGGAACTGAAACCAGAAGCCGCACGAACGGTCATCATTACGGGCGGGAATTCCGGGCTCGGGTACGCCTGTGCTCGCGTGTTCCTCGCGCAGCGCGAGCCATGGCGGGTCGTTCTCGCATGCCGCGATCCGCAACGCGCCGCAGCCGCCGCGTTAAGTCTTCGCGAGCCAGCCTCCGCGGGGCGCGTCGAGACGATGCCGCTCGACCTCGGATCGTTTGCCTCGATTCGCGCGTTCGCTCGAGACGTCGCGGTTCGTCTGGCCGGCGGGGAATTGCCGCCGCTGCAGGGCTTGGTCTGCAACGCCGGCGTTCAGGGAGCGAGAGCGTTGACTGTCGACGGGTTCGAGACGACCTTCGGCGTCAATCATCTCGGCCACTTCCTGCTGGTCAATCTGCTGATAAGCGGGCTCGTCGCGCCGGCCCGTGTGGCGATCGTCGCCAGCGGCGTTCACGACCCCGCGCAACGAACCCGGATGCCTGAGCCGGCCTGGAACGACCCGAACGCTCTCGCCCGTGGAGAACTCGGCCCGGCCGCAGCCCAAGATAGCCCTTCCGTCGATATCCGTCGTCGTTACACCACATCCAAGCTCGCCAACGTGTACTTTGCGTACGGCCTGGCCAGGCGTCTGCCCACGGGCGTAACCGTCAACGCGTTCGACCCCGGCCTCATGCCGGGCACCGGCCTCGCTCGCGAGTACCCGCCGCCGATCAGGTGGCTGTGGTTCCGTGTGCTGCCGCGAGTGATCCCTCTGCTCCGTCGGCTCGTGGCGCCGAACATCCACACGGCGAACGAATCGGGCGCCGCGCTCGCGCGGTTGATTCTCGACCCGGCGTTGGCGGCGACCAACGGCAGATATTTCGAGGGTCTGCGCGAAATTCGCTCGTCCGACGATTCCTACGACGAAACTCGAGCCGACGAGCTGTGGCGCGCGAGCGCTGCGCTCACCGGTCTGGGACCCGAGCACGGCGCTGAGAGACTGTCGACATTTTCGGATTGATCGATCTTTATTCGACATTCTGCATTCCGCGGGCCTGGCGCCTCCTTCGCCTGCCCGCCGACGGAGGCTTGCCTGAGGTCGGCGAGCGCTTATACTGTAGGCAACGACGATCACGATTCGCAACCAACCGGAGGATGAGGCATGACCTTGAGACACGGTTCTTTCGCCCTGGTTCTCGCCGCAATCATCCTGGCCGCGTGCACGGTGAAGCCGTTGCTCTTCGCGGCGCCATCAACCACGGATGCATCGAAGGACGGCGCGGCGGTTCCCGCGAATGCGCCGACGATCAATCCGCTGAAGGTCGGCGACGCCGTGCCGGCCGTGGTGGTGCAAACGGCGGACGGCCAGCCGCTCGACCTGCGGGCCGCCGTCGCGAACAAGCCGGCGATTCTGCTCTTCTACCTCGGCCATTGGTGAGGCAGTTGCATGCGCCAACTAGGTCAGTTGGCAAAAGACCAGCCCGAATACGACAAGCTCGGCGTCCAGATTTTCGGCACGTGCCCCGAACGTCCTGAAGTGCTCAAACGAACGGTCACCAAACTCAACCTTGCCTATCAATTGCTTTCCGACCCCGAAGGGAAACTGATGCGCGCGTTCGGCGTCGCGCACCGGATCAGCGACGACGAATTCGCGCAATTCAAGTCCGCCGGCAAGGATCTGGAAGGCGATTCCGGCTTCAAGCACCACCTGCTGCCGATTCACGCGGTTTACCTCCTCGGAACCGACGGCAAGGTGAAGTACGCGATGCCCGTCACCGACGAAAGCAAACACATCGACTTCAAAGCTTTGATGGACGCGGCGAAGGCGGCGGTGGGCAAGTAGGTAGGCGAACGGGATTTGGGAGTCGGGAGTCGGGAGTCGGGAGTCGGGTTCCGAGTTCCGGCTTCTGACTTCTGACTTCTGACTTCCGACTTCTGTCTGCTGTCCCCCTCCAGTTTGACACCCATGAGCCGCTTCGGCTATCCTGAACTGCCGGATTTTCCGACTTGGCAGGAGTGGAATGACCGAAGCGTCGCCCCGCGCAGAACAATTAGACGAAACGCCCGCGCCAACAGCGGCGCCGCAGCTTGCCATCGACGAGACCTTCGATTTCGTGGAGTTCGATGAGAAGTCCGCGCCGCGGCTGTCGCGGTGGTTCTGGGTGCAGTGGTGCGTCCTGCTGGGGGTCGGCTTCGGCATGCTGTCGGTGCTCGAAGGCGGTTTCGACAACGTCCGCGAATACGGCTGGACGGAAGCCGGCGTCAACAAGATTCTCCTCTTCAGCCACACCGAAACGATCTTCGGTCTCGCCCTGCTCGCGCTGCTGCCGCTGGCGATTTTCCTCGTGCTGGGCCTGGAAGACGTCCTGTGGCGGCCGTTCGCGCGCCTCGCCGCCTGGCTGCGCCCGGCCTCGCGACGCCGCGCGGCGCTGCTGGTTCTCGTGCTGGCGGCTGGCGGCGCGATCGTCGCCGGTTCGCAATGGATGCTGGCGAAGCGGCCGGTGACCGACGACGAAAACGTCTATCTGTTCCAGACCCGAATCCTGGCGAAGGGCTGGCTGACCCTGCCCAGCCTGCCCGATCAGGAACCGCTGCACGATCGCCTGTTCGAGGACAACATCTTTCTGGTCAACAACGGCAAAATCTTCGGCCAATATCCCTTCGGCCAGAGCCTCATGCTCCTGCCCGGTTATCTGCTCGGCTGGGCGCACCTGACGCCGCTGCTCTTCGCGTTGGCCGCGATCTTCGGCATGTACGCGTTGGTCGGGCGCCTCTACGGCCCGAATTGGGGACTCGTCGGAGCGGCGTTGCTGGCGGTCAGTCCGACTTTTCTCGCGACCTCGGCGACGCTGCTGTCGCACACGTCGACCTTGTGTTTTCTCGTCTGGTTTCTGTATTTCGCGCATCGCACGTGGAAAGACCCGGCGTGGTGGACGGCGATTCCGGCCGGCCTGTTTTTCCTGTTGGCGTTCCAGGTGCGCTCGGCGACGACGCTGCTGGCGGCCGGCCCGGTCGGCCTGGCGTTGGCGGTCGCCCTGTTGCGCGACGCCAAACGGCAGTGGCGCAAGATCGCCTGGCTGGCCGCGTTCGTCATCCTCGCGATCGGGATATCGCTGTGGCTGAACCAGCACGTCAACGGCGATCCGTTCAAGACGAACTACCACGCGGCGTGGGGCGAAGGCCGAACGCCGTTCAAGCACCCGTTCGGTTTCGAGAAAGGCGCGTGGCACCTGATCCACACGCCGGCGCAAGGCCTCTGGAACGCGCTCGACAACCTGCTGCGCCTGAATTGGTGGATGCTCGGCTGGCCGATCAGCCTGATTTTCGTTCTTGCCTGGCTGCTGCGGCGCGACAAGCTGGCCGAGGAGTGGGCGGCCTTCGCGGGCGTCGGCATGACCTTTTTCGCGTACTATTTCTATTTCTGGCCGGGCGTCGCCGACACGGGGCCGGTCTTGTATTACGAACTGATCGCCGTACTGATTCCGCTGACGATCAGCGGCCTGATCGCCGCTCCGCGGCTGCTGCTGCCCTGGATGCCGCGGCCGCTCGCGGCGCGCCGCACGGCCTTGTTCGTCGTGTTTTCGACGCTCATCGCCTTTGCGACCTTCCACCAGTTCGAAGTGCGCGGCCTGAACCACGTCGCAGGCCGCGTCGGCCAATTGGACGACGTGCTCGAACGCTTCGACGTGCCGGCGAACGCGGTGGTGTTCACGAATTACTATTTGAAAATCGCCGGCGAGAAGAATTTCCAGGACAGTTGGGTGGTCGGCCGGCCGTTCACCAGCCGGCTGCTCGACGATCCGCGGCTCTTTTATATCAACTATGGGCGGACGCGCGATGACGAATTTCTCGCCAAATATCACCCCGGCCGGCCGGCGTATGTGGTCGTCTGGACCGACGCCGGTTCGCCCAGCGTGATGAAATTGTCGGACTATCAAGTCGCCGCGATGCCCGACAATTTGCCCGATTCGCGATGATGCGCCAGATTTGGAAATATCTCCTCGCGACGCGCCCGTTCGAATCGGCGCTGATGATCGGCTTTCCGCTGATCGGCGCCTTGATCGGCCTGCGCGAGTGGACCGGCGTCGGCCGCCTCGTGCTGCATTTTTTCGTGGCCACCTATCCGCTGGTGATGTACGTCTATTGTCTCAATTCCTTCGGCGGCTTGTCTCACGACGCGATCAACGAACGGCTCTACGACAACCCGGCCGTGACCGGCGAAGTCAGCCCCAACGAACTGATCGGGCTGGCCTTCGGCGGCGCGTTCCTGTCGGGCCTGCTCTATTTCCTTTGGTTTCCGCGCTGTCTGGTGCCCTGGCTGTTGATCGTCATCAATTGGACCCTCTACTCATACCCGCGCGTGTACGCCAAGGGCCGACCGATCGCCGGTTCGCTCGTCCATTTCATCGGCGGGGTGCTGCAATTCCTGCTCGGCTACGCCGCCACGCACCCGCTGGACCGCGCCGGGTTGCTGCTCGGCGTTTATTTCGCCCTCGCCTTTGCCGCCGGCCATCTCAACCACGAAGTCAAAGATTTCGAACCGGACCAGGCCGCCGGTTTGCACACCAACGCCGTTGCCTTCGGGCCGCGCCGCGTGTTTTCGGCCGCGTTCTTCATTTTTTTCGCCGCCTTCGTTTATCTGCTCTTTTTGAGTGTTTTCCGCGTCATCGCCTGGCGATATTCCTGGCCCTATTTGGCGATCTTTTTCCCGCACCTGCTCTTGCACATCCGCGCCACGGGGCGCCAATGGACGGGTTACGATCGCACGTACCAGTTCGTTTATCGGGCGCTGTTTGTGCTGGCCGGCTTTGCGCTGGCCGGCGCGAAGTGGCTCACGGTGGCCTGAGGAGAAACCTCGGATGAGTCTGCCGACGTACGAAGTCATTGTCATCGGCGCCGGCCCCTGCGGCGCGACGGCGGCCCGCGAAGTCGCGCTGGGCGGCCGCCGGGTTCTGCTGCTCGAACGCGACTCCTACCCCGGCGAAAACAACTCCTGCGGCGGCGGCCTCGGCTGTTTTTTGCAGAAGAAATTCGATCTGCCGGACCGCCTGATCCACAAGCGCGTGCGCGAGGTGCGGCTCGACCTGGGCTTTTTGACCAAAACCTACCGCGCCGACCAGCCCATATACATGTCGATCAAACGCACGGAGTTCGACAAGTTTCTGGCCGAGCGCGCCGTGGCGGCCGGGGCCGAGTTGCGGGTGCGCCAGACGGTTCTCGGCTACGACCCGCACCGCAAGATCGTCCGCGTTCTCGATCGCGACAGCGGCCGGCATTGGGAGGCGTCGGCCAAAATTGTGATTTTCGCCGACGGCGCTCGCAGCCTCGCCTGGCGCGAATGCGGCATCGGCGTCGATCCGCAACGCGACCCGCTGATCGGCATCGCCTACGAACTCGGCTGGCCCGGCAATCCGTGCGAGACGTTCGAGTTTTTCTTCGACGAGGCGAAATTGCCGTACGGCTATTTTTGGATCTTCCCGACAACTGACACATTGAACGTCGGCATCGGCGGGCCGGTCCGTGACCTCGGCAAGCAAGCCAAGGGACTGCTGCAGCAGTTCATCGCGGAACGGCCCGAGTTGCGCGACCTCAAGCCCGTGCGCAAGACCGCCGGGTTCATTCCCGGCCATCTCGCGAACCGCCTGCACGGCGACGGCGTGCTGGTCGTCGGCGACGCCGGCGGCTTCGTCAATCCGCTGACCGGCGGCGGCATTTACCTCGGCATGCTCGGGGCGCAAACGGCCGGCCAGGTCGCGGTCGCCGCGCTGCGCGAGGACCGCTGCGACAATCCGTCGCTCGCGCGCTATTCGCGGCGCATCAAAACCTCGCCGTATTGGGCAGGGCTGCACGTCTTCCACGGCCTGGTGAAATGGAGTCAGGACCATCGGTTGCGAACGGGCAAACCGGTGCTGGGCAAGATTTTCAAGGTCTATTCGGATATTGGCGACTTCGCGCTGCGCAGATTGTGAGGAATCGGGCTGAACACAGAGGGCGCAGAGCGCGGGCACGGAGGACACCGAGATTTATGAGGAACGCTCAATGAAACGCGTCGGCTTTGTGTTGAAGGTGCGGCCCGACAAGCTGGCGGAATACCGCGAACATCACAAAAAAGTCTGGCCTGAGATGCTCGATGCCCTGCGCCGCCACGGTTGGGGCAACTATTCATTGTTCTTGCGCGACGATGGGCTGCTGTTCGGCTATTTCGAAACGCCGGCGGATTTTGCGACGGCGCTCGCCGGCATGGCGCAGGAAGACGTCAATGCGCGATGGCAGAAAATCATGGCGCCGTATTTCGAGGCGCTCGACGGCCGGCCGCCGGACGAGGGAATGTTGGAATTGGAAGAAGTGTTTCATCTGGATTGACGGCAAAAATTCCCGAGGGACTGTACAATTCCGGGTCAACCGGGCGCGGGACCAAGACCGTCCTTGACAGCTTGCCACGAACCTTAGACAATCCGGGCACATCCAAAGCATGCTCCAACTGAGAGTCGGGGAAAGCCGCGTCGGATTTGCCGCCGGTGAGGCGGGCAGAAGTCGGTCATTCGAAGATGGGGAGCCGAACGAACCCTGCTCAATGTTTGAGCCAGGCAACTTCGTTCGGAATATCGCGAGGAGCAAAGCCATGATGAAAGTCTGTTCGGGGAGTCTCGTGAAGAACGAAGGCGCGCGCAAGAAGGGCGATAAGTGCGGCGCCGCCATGTATCATTGCGAGCGCTGCCACAAGGAAGGCTGCTGGCACAAAGAACGCGACACCTGCGCCAACCAGGCGCTCGCCAACGCCGACCCCACGTCGATGAAGAAGATTTGCGTCGGCTGCGGGATGTCGATTTATCATCCGCTGTGACTGGGGGCGTTGCCCAGCTTGGGCGTTGCCCTAGGCTGGGCTGGCTCGGGCCATTGCCTTACGATCCCAATTCCGCCTGCAACGCCTCCGCCAGCCGGTCGTAATCGCGAGGCGAATTGTAAATTTGCGCCGAAACGCGCACGAGGCGGCGGCCGGCGTCGGGCCAGGCGATGATCGGAACTTCGATGCCGTATTTCTCCCACAGCAGGCGCTGGAACGGATCGGCGTCGCCGCCCGGGCCCGGGAAGCGCGCGGCAATCTGCGGCGCGGGCCACGCGGCCATCGAGCCGAGCATCTCCGGCGGGCACGGCGCTTCGCCGCCGAGGGCCGCGGCGAGGCGGTCGCGCGCCGCGAGCGCCTGCGCGCGGTTGCGCCCCATCAATTCGGGCCAGCCGCCGGGCAGCAACGAGCCAAGAAAACGAGTGGCTTCGGGCACGCACAAATACGGCGACGGGTCGTGCGTGCCGGTCCAATCGAATTCGAGTTGATAGCGCGAGCGATCCGGCGCCGTTTGCGAATAACCGTGGCTGACGACCGGCGGGTGCAACCCCGCCTGACGGTCGCGGCGCGCGACGAGAAAACCGGCGCTCTTTGGCGCGCAGAGCCATTTGTGACAATTGCCGACGTAATATGCCGCGCCGAGTTCGCGCAGATTCAGCGGCAGCATGCCGGGCGCGTGGGCGCCGTCGACCAGCGCGTCGACACCCCGCGCCGCCAGTTCGGCGACGAGCCGCTCGACCGGCAACACGATCGCCGTCGGGCTGGTCACGTGGTCGAGCAGCGCCAGCCGTGTCCGCGACGTGACGCGGGCCAACACAGCTTCGACGACCTGCTCCGGCTCGCGCAGCGGAAACGGCACAGCCGCCTCAACCACGCGCGCGCCGTCGCGTTCGGCGACGTACCGCGCGGCGTTGCGGCAGGCGTTGTAGACGTGGTCGATGATCAGAATCTCATCGCCGGGCCGCAAGCGCAGCGAGCGCAGCACGGCGTTGACGCCGGCGGTGGCGTTGGCGACGAAGACGAGATCCGCCGGGTCGGCCCCGACGAACTCCGCCAGCGCCGCGCGGGCGGCGCTCAGCAGGCCCGGCCATTCGCGCACCAGAAAATCGACCGGATCGCCTTCGAGCCGCTCGCGCAGCCGCGCCTGCGCCGCCAGCACCGGCCGCGGACAGGCGCCGAACGACCCGTGATTTAGAAATGTGATATCCGGCCGCAGCGGCCAGTGCCGGCGATAGGGGTTGTCGGCGTCGCTCGCCGCGCGATCCGCCGCCGCGCTTCCGCTCACGTCAAGAACCGCCGGGTGAACCAGCGGACCGCGCGGTACACCACCGACATCCTCTCGCCGATCGCGTTGTGCGGGCACGATTCGTGGCAGCAGAAGCACTCGATGCACAGATCGCGGTTGATGGCCGCCGCCTCGGGGCCGAGCGAGATCGCGCCGACCGGGCACATCCGGCGGCAGGCGCCGCACAGCTTGCACTGGTCGACGAGAATCTGCGGCCGGATGCGCCACACCCGAAAGAAAATCCGCACCAGAAAATTCGGCGGCGAGCCGAACGCGCGCGGCGGCGGCTCGAACGGCACGCGGACTTCGGCCGGCGTCGGGCCGTCGAATTCGATCCGCGCCACGTCCGCCTCGCCGAGCCCTTCCTCGCCGGCGATGCGCACGTGCGGGACTTTCATCCGCGTCCAATTGACGCACTCCAGCGCCGTCGCATCGAGGGCCACGGCGTCGGTCGAGGCCAGAATCACCCCGAGTTGTTTCTGTTTGCCCTGCCCCGGACCGCGGCCCTCCATGCCGATCACCGCGTCCATCACGGTCAAATCCGGCGGGCGCACGCGGAAGATATCGACCAGCGCCTCGGAAAACGGCTCGATTTCGTTGAGGTGATGGGCGCGCCGGCGGTCGCGGCTGGAAATGGTCCCGAACCAATTCTTGATCGCGCCGGTGTAGAGCGCCTGCAGGTGGCTTTTCAATTTCGGCGCATTGATCACGACGTCGGCGTCGAGCACGTCATTCGCGAACATCAGGCTCGGCAGCCGGCGCGCGCGGGGCACGGGAGTTTCGCGGAAACCGTTGCGGCTGAACGGCGCGATATCCACGCCCTCGTCGCGGCAGATCGCGGCCATGCCGCTGCGCTCCAGCGCGCGCTCGGGTTCGTCGGTCAGGTCCATGCCCGGCATGTCGGCGACCAGGATCGCCGCCGCCCCCGCCGCCTGGCAGACGCCGATCAACGCCCGCACGACCTCGGGATGCGTGCAGACCGCTTTTTCCGGCGGGGCGTCGGACAAAATATTGACCTTGATCAACACGCGCTTGCCGCGCGCCAGCGCGGGGAAATCGACCGCGGCCGCGACGGCCGCGGCCACGGCCTGCCGCACTTCTTCGCGGTTATACGCGCCGCACCGGCGAATGGCCACTTTGCTGGGCATGAGATCTCCTTTCGCGTCCGCCTAATCTGCGAAGAAACGCGCCGCCGGTCAATCGCATTTAACCGCCCGCGCCACAAACGCAAAACGGGCGAGGAATCTCTCCCTCGCCCGTAAGACACGTTCGGCCAAACCGCCGCGGCCGCCCGCTAGCAGGCGTTCATGCAGTTGATCAGGGCTGTCGCCTGCGCCTGCGTCGGCGGGCTGGAGCACGGGTTGCTGCTCACGCACGTGGCGAAGCAGGACCAGTTGTCCGTGGTGTCGCTCGAGCAATACGCCATTTCGTCCATGAGCGGCACGTAGTAGTTCGTGTTTTGTTGGAACGTGAACGCGACGCCGCACGAGTAGAGTGCGTAAGCCGTGTGGCCGCAGCCCGAGCCGGGATCGGCCGGCTGCAAGCAGGCCGTGAAGCAACTCTTCGAACAGGATTGCGCGACGGCGCAATTATCCATGCAGTTCCAGAACGGGTCGGCCCCGCCGTTGAACATCTGGTCGCAATCCTGGCACCACGTGACCATTTGGGCCTGTGTGACCTGATTGCCCTGGTCGTCATTCAACGTGACTTGGCAGGTCCCGACGACGTCTTGCGCCACGGTGGTGCAATCGGTGGGGGCGTTGTCATCGTCATTGTCGTCGTCGTCGTCGCCGGAATTGTCGTCATCGTCGTCGGCAGCCGGCGAGGCGTCGTCGTCGGGGATGACCGTGCTGGTCGTCGTCGTGGTGGTCGTACAGCACACGATGATCGCGCCGAGCAACGCGAGGAGCCCGGCAAGCAGGAACGCCAAGAATTCGCGCCTCATTTCCTTCCTCCTGAAAAACGTTGAAACACAATGGCCGTCTAACATTTGCGCCGCGAATCGCGCGGTTTGGCGACTGTAGACCGGCGGCTCGGTCGGCGTCAACCGGCGGCCGAAATGTCGCAGGAAATCGAGAAGAGGAATGGAAAAACTCACGCGGAAACGCGGAGCGCGCCGAAAAACTGAGCGGCCGAGTCCAGTCCTCAGCCTTTCCGCGGTCGCTGCGTCTCCTCGTGGAATCCCGTCCGAAAATCACACGCCCTTGAGCGCCTCGGCGAGGCAGTTCGCCATCGCGTCGCAGTTGCCGGCGTTGTCGTCGATGCACTGGGCGAAGGCGCCGTCGGGGCCGTAGCCCGCCTGGTTCTGCGCGCAGGCCGTCAGAACGCGTTCTTCCGGAAAGGCGACGCTGTTGTTGTCCTCGAACGAGAGGCCGCACCCGATGTACATCTGGTCGTAAATGGCGTGGCACACTTTGTCGTACGGACCCAGGACGCTGGCGGGCGGATAATACGTCGGCTTGTTGCTGGCCATGCACGCCGCGGCGAAGCCCGCCGCCACGATCAACAAAATCGCCGCCAACCGGAATTTCTTGCTGTACATGCTCACCCCTTCGCGCGGCGTCCGCGCCGGGGCCGTCGGGCCCCGCAAGACGCGGCGACTAGCACTTCGTGACGCACGCGACCATCGCCTGAGTTTGCGCGGACGTCGGCGGCGAGGAACACGTTACGGTGGACGTGCAATTGGCCAAGCATGACCAATTCAACGTCGTCATCGTCGGGCACGCCGCCTGCAGGTCCATTTCCAGGATGTAATACTTGAGATGGGCGGGGAACGGAATCTCCACGCCGCACGCGTACATCAGGTGCGCCGTGTGATTGCAGCCCGTGCCGCCGGGATCGCCCGGTTGCAGGCACGCCGTAAAGCAAGCCGCGCTGCACGCCGTATCCACCGCGCAATTGCCCAGGCAGTCCCATGCCGGGGATTTCACCTTGTCGAACAGTTCCTCGGAATAGCCGCACCATTCGGCGCCGTCGAGGGCGTCCGCCGGCGTGCCGTTCGTCTCGGGCAACACGAGCTTGCAAACGCCGATCGCCTTCGCCGCGATCTGCAGGCAGTTGAGGTCGGCCGCGTCGTCGTCGTCATCGCTCGGCGATTGATCGTCGTCCGCCGGCGAGGAATCGTCGTCGGCCGGGGATTCGTCGTCATCCCCCGGCGCCGGGCTGCTCTTGCTGCTGGACTTGCCGCAGGCCAGCGCCACGCAGATCGCCAGCGCCGCCAGCGCCAGCACTGTCAATAAATATGGCCGTTTCATGCTGTTTCTCCCGCAACACGATGGCGCTTTCACGCCCGCCTCGTCCACATTTCTCGGCAATTCGCGAGCGAATCTACACCCGCGGCTCCCGCGCGGTCAAACGCGGAGGGACCGCCAAATCGCCCATCCGCCGTCAAACCGTCGCCGCGCGCACAACGTGGCCGCCGCGGTCCGGCAAGTCCCCTCCCCGGCCTGCAAACCACCGTCGCCGGATCGCCGCCGGGCCGAGATCTTCGATGTCGCGGAAACCCAGCGCCGCCAGTTTGGCGCGCAACGCGTCCGTTTCGAAACAGCTCCGGAAATTCTCGCCCACGGCGGCGACGCGCGCGGCCAGCGCCTCGTGTTCGGCGGCGGCTTCGTCGCGGTCGTCGCCGGCGGCCGGTGGGTTGCTGTAATCGAACACGACGTGGGCGCCGCCGGGCAGCCCGGCGATGAAGCCGAGCGTCGAAAAAACGGCCTGCTCGGTGAGATAAGGCACAACGCCCAGCCACGTGAAAAAGCATGGCTGCGCCGGATCGAAGCCGGCGGCGGCCAGGCCGTCCGCCAAATTTTCCCGCTCGAAATCGATCGGCGCGAAGGTGAGCAGGCGCGGTTCCGGGATCGCCGCCGCAACAAGCCGCTCGCGTTTCCACGCCTGCGTCGCTGGGCGGTCAACCTCGAAGATGCGCAGGGTTTCCGCAAACGGCGTGCGGCAGGCGTAGGTGTCGAGGCCGGCCCCGAGCACGACCAACTGCCGGACGCCGCCGGCAACCACGGCGGCCAGCGCATCCTCAGCAAAGCGCGAGCGCACGGCAATGAACAAGCGCAGCCGCCGCTCGGACGGATCGCCTTGCGCGGCTCGCACCGCCGCTTCCGCCTCGGCCCCCAGGATGCGCAGCGCCAGCGGATCGGTGAAAATCCGTCCGCCTTCCAGCACCTGGTGAACGGCCCGATGGACCGCGGCGCCCAGCGCGGTGCGGCTCGGTTGGCCGCCGTCCATCGCAATTTTGCGCTCGCCGGTCATCCGAGCCGGCCTCGCGTTTGCCGGCGCGAAAACCGCCCGGTGAAGAACACGGCGAACCGCGCGGCGGCGGCGCGCGGATTGCGGCGCGCGATGCGGAAAAACCGGCGGAGCAGCCGCCAGGGGTTCTGGTTGTAACGGTCCACCCGCCCGAGCAATTCTTCGACGAGCGGCAGAAAACGCTCGCGCGGCACGGCGGACAAACCCATCAGCGGGCTCTGGTGAAAAAACGTCTGCCAGTCCGGCCGTTCCGGAACCAGCCCCTGCGCGCGCGCCGCGTCCCAAATCGCCGTGCCCGGGTACGGCGTCAGGATGCTGGCGACGAGGAAATCCGGCCGGCAACCGCGCGCGAAAGCGATCGTTCGGCGCATCTGCGGCTCGGTCTCGCCGGGAAAGCCGAACATGATGAACGCCGAGGTCGAGATGCCGCGGCGATGGGCGAGCCGAAAACCGGCGGCGATCTGTTCCAGCGTCTCGCCTTTCTCCGCCTGCGCGAGGATTTCCGCGTCGCCGCTCTCGATGCCGATGCTGATCTGCACGCAGCCGGCGGCGGCCATCGCCGCGACGCGCTCCTCGTCGAGACAATCGGCGCGCGTGTCGCACCGCCAGACGACGCCCGGCAGCCTCCGGCGAATCCGTTCGCAAATATCCAGCGTCCGTTCTTTTTTCAGCGTGAACGTGTCGTCGCGGATATTGAAATACGTCGTGCGGAAACGCGCGCGCACCTCGGCCATTTCGGCGACAATGTTCTCCGGGTCGCGGTACCGCACGCGGCGGCCCCAGATCGTCTTGCTCGCGCAATAGCTGCAGCCGAACGGGCAGCCCCGCGCCGAAAACATCACGCCAAACGCGTACGGATGATAAATTTCCTTGTCGATCAACCGCTCGCGCGCCGGCGGCGGCAACGCGTCCAGGTCGTCGATCGGCAAACGCGCGGGGCCGACTTCCGCGCCCTCGCCGCGCCGCACGGCCAAGCCGGGCAGCGGCCCGTTCGCCGTCGCGCCCGCGAGATATTCCACGGCGGTCCGCTCGCCCTCGCCGATCACGGCGGCGTCGAACACCGCGCTTTCCAAAAGCTCGGCCGGCCGCAGCGTCGCGTGCGGACCGCCGGCGACGACGCGGCAGCCTGGCGCCTGCTCGCGCGCCAACCGCGCCACGACCGCCGCGGCGGCGGTTTGCCCCGTTTTCACGTGGATGCCGACCACTTCCGGCCGAAACTCGCGAATTTGCCGCGCCGCGTTTTGATAGGCCGGATCGTCGCCGTTTTCCAATCGCCGCTGATATTCCGCGAAACGCCCGGTCAGGCCGCCCGTCGAAAAATTCGCCGTCGGGCCGCGATCGGCGTTGCAAATCGCCGTCTCGTGGCCGGCCGCGGCAAGCGCCGCCGCGACGTAGCCCAGGCCCATCGGGAACTCGTTGAACCCGGCGCCCTGAAAAACGTACCAGGGCGGATTGATCAGCAAAACGCGCAACGGACACCTCCGGCGCCGCCCGTCACGGACGCCGCTCGTAGATCGTGTAACCGGCCGCGCCGTGCGCCGGCGCATACCGCGCGCTCAGCCACGCGCGCAGCCGCGCCTCGAATTCGTCGACGGCGGCGCGGTCCGCCGGATCGAAAGAAAATTGGTTGCGGTTCGCCGTGATCCGGATGAAAAACCGCGGCGGCGCGGCCGCAAGCTGTTTCAGGAAGTCGTCTTGCAGCCCTTTGACATAGGCGCTGCTCGGATGCACGTAAAACTGATAATCGACATAGTACCGTGTCGCCGTGTCGATCTGCGCCCGCCACGCCGCGTCCGTTCCGCCGCCGAACCAATCCATGAACTGCGCCGCGTCGCCCGGCGCGGCGCGCTCCTTGAGATATGCCGCGATCTCCCGCGGCCGCGCCCCCATGCATTGCTGCGGCGGACGGCCGGCCGCTTGCCGCACGAACGAACGCGGCCACAACGCCGCCGAACCCAGCAATATCGGCAGCAGCACGGCCAGCGGCGCCCAGCGCTTGAACGCCGGCAGGCCGGCCGCCGGTTCGAACCCCGCGCCAAACGCGGCGAGCAGCGTCAGGAAATATCCCAGCGGCAGCCAGACGTACGGGTGCGGCTGGCCGACCAGCACGACCGTCAGCGCGAAGATCGCCGCGCCGGCGAGCGCGAGCCCCACGACGCCGCGGCGTTGCGAATCCGCCGCCGACATCCGCCAGACCTTCCACAACCCGATCGCGGCCGGCGCCGACAGAAAGAGCCACGGCAGCGGGAAACGTTTCGGCAGCATTTCGAAGCGCATTTTCCAGGCCTTCGCGCCCGGCGCATACAGGAACGCCGCCTTCTCGACGAACATGTGCGTGTGATACGGCCACCAGTGGCGGGCCATTTCGAGAAAGGCGTCCAGACCGCCGATGGCCCAGAGCCACAGCCCGCAAACGGCCAGCGGCGCCGCAAAACCGAGCGCCATCCCCGCCGCGCGCGGCGCGCCGAAACCGAACGCCGCGCGCACATTCGTCCGTGCATCCGGCCGGCGCCAGAATTCGAAACCGAGCAGCGCGCCGAGCCACAGCACGGCCTGCGGCTTGAGCGACGCGCCGAGCCCGACGAGCGCGCCCATCGCCGCGCCACGCAGCCACGGCCGTTTCTCGAACAGCGCAGAACCGGCGACGAGCGTCGCCCAGACGATCGGCAGAATCAGCAGATGGTCGCGCTGCAAGGTCACATATTCGCCGCGGGCGAAATACAGCCACGGGTAAAAAATCGCGCCCAGCCACCGGACGCGCCAATCGAAGCGGCGCAGCAGCCGCGCGGTCGAAGCCGCAAGCGCCGCGAGAAACAGCAGATCGAACAGGCGCGCGCCGGCGTCGGTATAGCCGAACACGCGCGTCAGCAACGAGTGCAAAAGCATCGTCCCCGGCATGTTCGGATCGAAAATGTCGCGATAGGGCACGCGTCCCATTTTGTTGATGAGGAAGCCCAGATAATTCATATCCAGGGCGTCCCAGCACAAATCCCAGCGCAGGGAATACGCGGCGACGACGAGCAGCAGGCCGCTCAGCAACACCAGGATCGGAACCAGCGGCAGGTCCCAATTTTCCAGGCGGCGCCGGGGCGGCAAAGGGGGATCAGGCGGGCGGCTTTGCGTCATCCGGGAAATTGATCCTCTCGCGCTCGATCACGAGCGGCCGCTTGCGCACCTGGGACTGGATCGCGCTGATGTACTCGCCGAAAACGCCGAGAAAGAAGAGCTGCACGCCGGAGAAGAAGAACAGCGCCGTCAGCAGGGTCGGGATGCCGGCCGGCGCCAACTTGCGGTAGAAGATCAGGTTCACGGCCGCCGTGAAAATCGCGTAGAGGATGCTGAGGCCGGAAAGGATCAGCCCGAAAAACAGCGCCAAGCGCAACGGCACGTTGGAAAACGAAATCAGCCCGTTGATCGCCTGGTCGATCAGATCGTACAGGCGGTTTTTCGACAGCCCCTTCTTGCGCGCCTTCCACGTGTACGGCACGCCGACCGAACGGAAGCCGCAACTGGCGATCATCCCGCGGATATACGGATAATAATCGTCGAATTTGCGCAGGGCGTCGACCACCACCTTGTCGATCAACTGGAACTCGGCCACATCCGGCGGAATATGGATATCCGTAATGCGCTGCACGGTGCGATAATACGCGTGGCGCACGCCGCGCATGAGCGCGCCCTCTTCCCGGTTGGCGCGGATGCCGTAAACGATCTCGTGCCCGGCCTCCCATTGGCGGACGAACTCGACGATCACCTCGGCCGGGTCCTGCAAATCCGCCGCGAACAGCGGCACCACCGCGTCGCCGGTCGTCGCCAGCAGGCCGTTGAACGTCGAACGAAACGGCCCGAAATTGCGGGCGTTGACGATCACCTTCACGCGCGGATCCGCCGCCGCCATCTTCCGCAGAATGGCGACCGTGTCGTCGGCGGACGCGTTGTCGCAAAAAATCTGCTCGTGATCGTATTCCGGCAGGCGCTTCTCGAACAGCTCGACGATCGCCCGGCGGCAATCTTCGACGTTGAGCGACTCGTTGTACGTCGGCGTCACAATGGTGATCAGCTTCCGCTTTTCCGCCATGCTTCAGAGCTCCTTTTTCTGCCGCACCAGGTCGCGCACCAGCCCGTCGAGGTCGCCGAACATCTCGCGCATGTACGCCTGCGAGCCGATGCGCCGGTGCAGGCGGTCGGGCGCGCCGAAGCGCCGGAACAGGCAGCGTGCGCCCGGCGTTTCGGCGAGCGTTTCCGCCGTCGCCGAGCCCAGGCCCCCGATGATGCTGTGCTCTTCCAGCGTGACGATGACGCCGGTTTCGCGCGCCGCCGCGCGCACCGCGTCCTCATCGAGCGGCTTGAGCGTGTGCATGCTCAGCACGCGCACTTCCAGGCCGTGCGCCGCGCGCAGGCGGTCGGCCGCCGTCACCGCGGTCTTCAGCATCCCGCCGGTGCTGATCAGCGTCGCGTCGCCGCCCTCGCGCACGCGGATCGCCTTGCCGATTTCGAACGCCGGCGGCGCGGCGTGCACCTCCGGCTCGCCGGCCTTGCCCAGGCGCAGGTAGCACGGGCCGGGCAGCGCGGCGATGGCGCGGGTCGCGAGGCGCGTCTCGGCCGGATCGCCGGGCGCGACGACGGTCATGCCCGGCAGCGTCCGCAGCACGGCGAGGTCTTCGAGCCCGTGGTGGGTGTACCCTTGCGACCCGTAGGTGAAGCCGCCGCCGACGGCGACGACCTTCACCGGCAATTCGTGATAGCACACGTCATTGCGGATTTGTTCCAGGCAGCGCAGCGTCGGGAAATTGGCGATCGAATAGGTGAAGACGATCTTGCCGCTGTGCGCGAGGCCCGCGGCGACGCCGGTCAGGTTTTGCTCGGCGACGCCGACGTTGACGTACCGCGCCGGCGCGCATTTTTGGAAGCGTTCGAGGACGGAATAGCCGAGGTCGCCGGCGAGCAGCCAGAGGCGCTGGTCGGTCGCGACCAACTCGCACAGGGTCTCGGCGAACGCGGTCCTCACGCCTCGCCCTCCACTTCCTCGAGCGCCGCCGCCAACTGCGCGTCGTCCGGCGATTTGTAGTGCCACGCCAGCAGGTTTTCCATGAAGCGCACGCCCTTGCCTTTGATCGTGTGCGCGAGGACCAGCGACGGTTTGCCCGCCGCGAACGGCGCGGCGCCGAGCGCGGCCAGAATCTGCGCCGGATCGTGGCCGTCGATCTCGCGCACCGCCCAGCCGAACGCGCGCCACTTGTCGGCGAACGGCTCCAGGTCGAGCACCTCTTTCACCGAGCCGAAGCTTTGGATCTTGTTGTAATCGACGATGGCGACCAGACGGTCGAGGCGATGGTGCCCCGCGAACAGCGCCGCTTCCCAGATCGAGCCCTCGTCGCACTCGCCGTCGCTGAGCAGCACGAACGCGCGCCACGGCCGGCCGTCCGCCTGCGCCGCCAGCGCGACGCCGCAGCCGAGCGCCAGGCCGTGCCCCAGCGACCCGGTCGAAAACTCGACGCCCGGAACGCCGTGCCGCGTCACGTGGCCGGCCAGCGGCGTGCCGTCCTGGCCGTAGGTCTTCAGCCATTCGCGCGGGAAAAAGCCGCGTTCGGCCAGCGCCGCATACACGGCCGCGGCGGCGTGGCCCTTGCTGAGAATGAAGCGGTCGCGGTCCGGCCAATCCGGGCGCGCCGGATCGATGTGCAGGATTTCGGCGTACAGCGCCGCGAGCAGATCGGCCATCGACAGGCAACTGCCGATGTGCGAGGCGCGCGCCTGGTGCACCATGCGCAAGGCGTCGGCGCGGATGCGCCGCGCCAGATCCTGCGTTCGCCTAACCGCGTCGTCGTTCACGATGCCACTCGATAGTTTTCGCCAGCCCCGTCTCCAGCGGCGTGCGCGGCGCCCAGCCGGTCGCGGCGCGCAGGCGCGAAATGTCGGCTTCCAGACGCATCACCTGGTCCGGCCGGTACGGGATCTCGCCGAAACCGAGCGGCAGGCGCGGATCGATGCCGTCGCGAATGCGCTCGACGATGCGCCGCAACGGTTCGGCGCGGCCCGAGCCGAGATTGAACACGCCCGTCGCCGCCGTCTGCCGCGCGACCGCCGCGATCGCCGCCGCCGCGTCGGCCGCATAAATGTAATCCCAAAGTTGCTCGCCGGCGGTAAGCGACGGCCGTTCGCCGTTCAGCAATTTTTCGATCAGATACGGGATCATCCAATTCGGATGATCGCCCGGGCCGTACGAGGAAAACAGCCGCAGCCACGCGAAACGCACGCCGAGCCCATCGCACAGTCGTTCGGCGGTCACACAAACGCTCAACTTCGCCGCGCCGTAAAGCGTAGTTGGCCGCGTCGGCGCGCTTTCGTCGATGGGCCGCGATTGCGGGCCGTATTCCGCCTGCGAACCCAGGCCCAGCCAATTTTTCACGCCGGCCCGCTGCGCCGATTTCACGAGTTCCAACGACAGCCCGATGTTGTCGGTCTGCGACGGATCGTTCCGGTCGTTGTTGATCACGCCTTTCCACGCGAGATGGATGATCGTGTCCGGCGCAAAATCCGCGAGCGCTTGCTCCCACGCCCGCGGCGTCGCCAGATCGCCGTCGATGGCCGTGGTACGCGGCAGCAGGTCCGCGATGCGCGTCGGCGCGAACCCCGGCTGCAGCAGCACCGCGACCGCGTCGCCGGCGTCGAGCAATTGCGGCAGCAAATAGGACCCGAGAAAACCCGCGGCCCCCGTCAAAAAAACTCGCATCGTCCCTCTTCCGGGGCAACGCCCCAGGACGGCTCATCAAGGGTTAGGCCGCGCCATTCTGAGCGGGGCGCCGCGCATTTTCAAGGCGGTTCTCGCCATGAAAAAGGGGGAAGTCCTTGCGGACTTCCCCCCCGGATGACCTCAATGTCGACCCGACCAAAGATCAATCATTGCCGCTTGACCGACGCCCGCACGCAACGCGCGCCGCCGCCGGTCGAATCGGTGTAGTCGATAAGACGGCCGTAATCGAAATACACGCCGAAGGCGTAACCCTGGTCCACGGCCGCCGATGACGACCAATACCAAACGATGTCGTTGCCCGATAGTTCTGCCGGCCAGTACGCGCCGCCCGGCCCGGCGCCTTGTTGATAATCGCAACCGTAACAGGCGATCGTCCAACAGTTGTCCGTCAAACAAGCGTCCGTCACGCTGCAAGTCCCGCCCGTTTCCGTGCCCGCGCAATTGCCGATCAAGGTGCGCAACTGGTCGATGGTCGGCAACTCCCACGTGCCGTAGCCGTCCCACGTCAACGTCTCACAGTAATTTTCCGCGTCGGCCCACGCGTACAGGTCGGACCCGACCGCCCCGCCGTTCTGCCACATCAAGTCGGTCGTCGGGTCGGTCCAAACGCTTTCCGTCGTGTCGTCGTCGTCATTGTCGTCGTTGTCGTCGTCGTCGTCCCCCCCGCGCACGCAACGGGCGCCGTCCAGGTTGGTCTCCGCGTCGTAGTTAATGTGGCCGTTGGAAAAATGGATGTCCCAGGCTTTGCTGTCGCCGTCCGCGGTCGCCGAAGACGACCAATACCAGCCCGCGCTGCCCAGTACGTCCGTCGACCAGTAGGCGCCGCCCCCACCCGGACCTGCCAAATTCGGGCAACCGTCGCAGGCGACGTTCCAACAGCTTTCGAGCAGGCAACCGTCCGTCGCCCCGCAGGAGCTGCCCGGATCTGTCGCCGCGCACCCCTGGAGCAAAGTGCGCAAGGTGTCGATATCGGGCAACCGCCAGTCGGTGTAGCCGCCCAATTTCAGATTCGTGCAGAAAGTCTGCGCCGCCGCCCACGAGTAACCGATCTGGCCGACATTCGTGCCGTTCTGCCAGCTCAAGCCGGTGGACGGGTCGGTCCAGACGGTGTCATTCGTGGTGTCGTCGTCGTTGTCGTCATCGTCGTCCGTCGGCGACGTATCGTCGTCATCCGGCGAACTATCGTCGTCGCCCGGCGTCCGCACGCAACGGACGCCCCCGTCGGTCGTGTCGTAATAGTCCATGACGCGGCCGGAGTCGAAGTAGACGCCGAACGCCCAGCCGGGGTCCCCGGACGGCGAAGACGACCAATACCAATCCGCGTCGACGCCGCTGATCTCCGACGGCCAGTAAGCGCCGCCGGGCCCCGGACCTTGCAATTCGTCGCAGCCGTAACAGTTGAAGGACCAACAATCGTCGGCCAGGCAGTCGTCCGTCACGCCGCACGCGCCGCCCGTATCCGTCTCGGTGCAGCCCCGGAGCAAGCCGCGCAACGCGTCGATATCCGGCAACCGCCAACCGCTTTGACCCGCCCAACTCAGGCTCGCGCAGTAACTGTCCGCCTCCGCCCACGCGACGGCGTTAACCCCGACCGCGGCGCCGTTCTGCCACATCAAACCGCTGGTCGGATCCGTCCACACGGTCTCGCCCGCGGTGTCATTGTCGTCATTGTCGTCATTGTCGTCGTCGTCGTCGTCGTCCGACCCGCGCACGCAACGCACGCCGTCGGCGAAGCTGACCGCGTCGGTTTTGACCCAGCCGTACTCGAAACTGACGTCCCACGCGTCGCTGTCGCCCGACGGCGCCGTCGACGACCAATACCAAGCGACGTAGTTTCCGGCCAGCGCCGACGACCAGTAGGCGCCGTCCGGCCCGGGTCCACCCACGCTGGAGCATCCCTGGCAGGCGACGTTCCAACAGGTCTCATCGGCACAACCGTCCGTGCCGCCGCAGGCGCCGCCCGTGCCGGTCGCCACGCACCCCTGGATCAGACTGCGCAACGCGTCGATGTCCGGCAGTCGCCAACCGGAGTAGCCGCCCCAAGTGAGATTCGCACAGTAGCTCGCCGCATCCGCCCACGTGAGCGCCTGCGTGCCGACTTGATTCCCGTTCTGCCACATCAAGTGGGTGCTCGGATCGGTCCACACGGTTGGGTTCGAGGTGTCGTCGTCGGCCGGCGACACGTCGTTATCGTCGTCGTCGTCAGGCGACAAATCGTCGTCGGGCGAGGAATCGTCGTCCGGCGAGGCATCATCGTCGGGCGAGGAATCGTCATCGTCCGGCGACGTATCGTCGTTGTCGTTGTCGTTGTCGTTGTCGTCGTCGTCCGGCGTGGCGTCGTCGTTGTCGTCATCGTCGTCCGTCGCCCGCTGCGTCGAAGCTACGGGGCCGGCGGTGCTGCTGCAGGCGACCGCGCCGGCAAACAAAACAACCGCCAAAATCAGCGGCAGAAACCAACCCGTACTTCTCATGGCGGTCCCTCCAACATCGGCACATTTACATTTACGAACGGCATATTGCTTATTTTTTTGTGCGTGCATTTTTCATGCCACGATTGCGGCGTTGGTCAAAAAAAAGTTGTCCATGAAATCAATTAGTTATGAAACCAGCCCGATCGGCGCAAGGCCCGCGCTATGAAAACATTTCATAAATTGGATAACTTTTTCACAATAGCGCGCAGCCAACGAAAAGATTACGGGGGGCGGTTTCAAGGCTTCCGGCTGTCCGCAGATTGCACAGATTGCGCAGATTCAGGATTATTCCGCCTAATCTGCGTAACCTGCGGACGCTCGAACCCCGAATCCAGAATCCCGTGTCCCGAACCCGCGGACCGCTCCGCACGGCGCTCAACCGCCGCAATGCGCGATCGTGCAGCCTGCGCCCGGGGCCGGCGCGCCCATCTTAGAGCGCGCTTTCCAGCCGCTCCAGGCTTAGTTGAATCCGACGCGCCGCGGCTGGCCGCCCGGGGCGATCCTCGT
>CAZHPN010000094.1:0-22250 GCA_964534375.1 uncultured bacterium
GGCCGTTTCCGTTCCTCGGAAACGTCTGGGGTTCCGGGCCGGGGGACGTCTTCGTCGTCGGCACCAACTCGGACTATTCAGGGGCGATTTACCACTACGGCCCGCCGCAATGATCGCCTCGCGGAAACTAGGGACAGTTACCGGTTTTCTTGGCAGCCCTTCCCGTTTTGTTATTTGCTGGGCATGCCACCGTGTTGCGCGCATCGTCGTCCCGGGTTGTCGGCGCCATATCACTCAACGCGGAAACAATCGCCAAGACGTTTTTTTGACGGACGGCGTCCGGCGCCTCCACTTAAATGCGTCGCCCGACGAAAAGCGGGAAGCGCTGAGCAAACTTCGGCTTCACACCAACCGCGGCCGGCCGTTGGGCAGCGACGGTTTCGTAGCCAGGTTGGCGGCCACGTTGAATCGCCGGCGGCGCCCGCGTCCCGAAGGCCGGCCGCGGAAAAAGGACGAAAACTGGTGACTGTCCCGTGTTTTCTGATAGCCAGGCGACGGCGCGAAGCCCACGTTCGCGGCCAATGCCGGGTCAAGGAGACCGCGGGTTTGCGGGAGTGGCGGGAGTGGCGGGAGTGTTTCCGCCCCTTCCGCACGGCTTTACACTATTGTTAACTTCATTTTTTTCCTTAAGCCCCAGCATAGGGAAACACTACTAGCACTCCCGCAAACGCTTTATTTTCGCATAGTTAGGAGGCGGGAGTGCTCTTTTTTCGATTTTCGCACTCCCGCACTCCCGCAAACGCTTTGTTTTCAACTACTTAGATGTCTCGCAGAGCGCTTTTTTCGACCCGCGCGCGTGAGCACTCCCGCAAATGGCCTGATTTCAAGCACTTAGCGCAATGGACCTGGTTTTTCGAGCGGCGGCCCACGGCCGCCATGAGCTAAGCCGATGAAAGTAAAGGATTTTTTGGACTACGTGGAGATGAACACCGGTCTCGAACCGGCGTTCCTTCCACGAACCGTGTACGTTTGTGCACCGTCTTCCTGTAATTTCCTTAACGAAAAGAAAGTATTGAAAAAGCCGGAAGACTATCCAATACACTGCACACGCAGTCGGCGACGCGTCGCGCCTAATCGGCATCGGCGGCGGCCCTTGATGCGCACACGTCTCCGGTTGCCCGCAAAATCGCCCCTCATTTGTTTTTCGTTTGGGCCATTGCGCAGGTTGCGATGATTCAGATTGTTTGGTACGTTTTGCTTGGCGCCTTTCCGAATAATTGCCGTCAGGGGGAGAAAATGCGTCGACTCATCGTTTGCGCGTTGGTGCTGTGGTTGGCCGCTTGCATGGGTTCCAACGGCCCGGCCCGGCCGTCTGCCGCCGACCACCGGGTGACGGCGACGGGCAGTAAAACAGACCCCGTGCCGACGGCGACCGCGCTGCAGCGTCCGGGCGATCTCGGCGACGGTTCGATCGTCATGGTCAACGGCCGCGCCATCTCGCCGGTCGGGACGATGATCAACGTGCTCGATTATCCGAGCAAGATTCTCCTGCTGCCCAATCGCAACCTCGCGATCTCCTCGATGCGCAGCCCGGGCGTGACGCTCGTCGACGGCACGTCGTTTACGCAGATCGCGAACGTCGCCATGACCAATGCCTTCTACGGTTTGGCGGCCAACGCCGCGGGCGACAAGTTGTGGGTCAGCGGCGGCTATGACGAAAACGTTTACGAATACGACATTTCGACCGGCACGCCGGCGCTGATCGCCACGCTCGGCAGCCGCTGCATCCCGTCCGGCGTCGCCCTGACGCCCGATCAAACGAAGTTGCTGGTTTGCGATTCCTGGGGCTCCGCGGTGCAGATCTACAATGCGGCCACCGGCGCCGTCGAGATGACCGCGCCCGCCAACATGTATCCCTATCAGGTCCTCGTGTCCGCCGACGGCACGGAAGCGTACGTCTCCAACTGGGGCGACGACACCGTGACCATCCTCGACGTGGCCGCCGGCCAGCGCCTGGCCGACGTGGCGGTCGGCTTGCACCCCGAGGGCCTGGCGCTCTCGCCCGACGGCAAGACGCTGTACGTGGCCAACTCCGACAGCGACACGGTGAGCGTGGTCGACCTGACGCTGCGCCAGACGACCGCCGAATACAACATCTACGAGGCCGCAACGGTCGACGGCGCGACGCCGATCGACCTGGTCGTCTCGCCCGACGGCTCGACGTTGTACGTCGCGGCGGCGGGCCTCAACGCGGTGGTCGTGCTCGATGCGGCCGCCGGAACGATCAAGGGCATGATTCCGGCGGGCTACTACCCCTCCGCCGTCGCGCTGGATCCCGTGCAAAACGTGCTCTACGTCGGCAACGGCAAGGGCGGCGGCATCCCCGGCGGCACGCCGAGCGAAGGCGTCGACATGAGCGGCACGCTGCAAAAAATCGACATTCCGAACGCCGGCCAACTGGCGTCGTGGACGCAAATGGTGAACGCCAACTTGACGCGCACGTCGCTGTATTGGCAATCGCTGTCGTTCCAAAGCCCGATCCCGACGCAACGCGGGCAGCAATCGCAGCAGATCAAGCGCGTCATTTTCATCATGAAGGAAAACAAAACGTTCGATCAGGTGTTCGGCGACATGGCCACCACCGACCACGACCCGTCGCTGCTGGAGTTCGGCCAGGCTTACACGCCCAACGCCCACGCGCTGGCGTCGCAGTTCACGATCGGCGACAACTATTACTCGGAAGCGAATGTCAGCTTGCAGGGCCACATGTGGTCGGTCGACATGTTTTCCAACGACTACAATGAGAAGGCCTGGGCGACGAACGGCCGCGAGCCGCTGCCCAACGACGAGCCGGCGGCGCGCCCGAGCAAAGGCGATATTTTCGAGAATCTGCTGAAGAACAAGGTGTCGTTCCGCGTCTACGGGCAGGTGCTGGCGCTGGCCGACCTCGGCAACATTGCACCGTACGTCGATCTCAAGTACGGTTTCTGGAACCAGTCGGTCTCCGACGAAACCAAGGCGGCGGAAGTCATCCGTGAATTGAAATCGGGCATTTGGCCGCAATTGATCTACATCAGCCTGCCCAACGACCATACGCAAGGCACGACCGCGGGCGTGCCCACGCCGCAATACGACGTCGGCGACAACGACGCCGGCCTGGGCGATCTGCTCACCTACATTACGCACACCCCGCAGTGGAGCGAAACGGCGGTCTTCGTGATGGAAGACGACCCGCAATCCGGCGCCGACCACGTCGATCCGCACCGCAGCGAGTTACTGGTGATCTCGCCGTGGGCCAAGCACAACTATGTTTCGAGCGTGCTGTATTCGATGTCGTCGGTCTGGATGACGGTCGAGATGATCCTCGGCCTGCCGCCCTTGGCGGTGTACGACGAGAACACCAGCCCGATGTACGACGCCTTCACGATGACGCCCGACAACTCGACGTTTACGGGCGTGCCGAACCCGATCCCGCTGGCCTACAATGCGTCAGGCGCGCCGTTTTCCGACTATTGCAGCCATCAAGACTGGAGCGCGCCGGACCAGGCGCGGAATCTAGGCGAAGTGCTCTGGGCCGTGATGCGGCCGGGCGTCCCGTGGCCGGCGAAGTATTCGATCGATTCGTACCCCGGCAGCGCCGGCGAAGACGAGAGTCTCGACGCAGTCGCCTACGTCAACGCCGTAAAGGCGTTGGAAAAATATGCGCTCACGCACGGGCTGTGGGACGGTTCGCGCCTGCCGACGATTGCCGAACAAGTCGCCCGGGGCGAGTTGAAACCCGTTCGCTGACAACGCCCCGTCCGCGCGGCGATAGACCCGGCGTGGCGTCGACGACCGCGCGGCACGAATTTTTGATGATTGAATTCCGTTATCTCTGGCGGCTTTTTCTTTGCATCTGCGCCGTAGCGGCCGGCGGCGGGGCGTTCGCCGACGACAAGGGCACCGCGGACGCCGACCACGAACTGCCGGAGGTCACCGTCAAAGCGAAGAATCTCAACGAGTCGACCCAGGACCCGCCGGCTTTCGTCGAGGTCATCGAGATGAACCAGTTCGTCGGGCGCATGGTTTCGACCGAGGAAGTATTGCGCCAGGCGGCGGGCGTCAACGTGCGCAATTTCGGCGGCCTGGGCGCGTACTCGACGGTGTCGATTCGCGGCTCGAGCAGCGACCAGGTGGTCGTGCTGCTGGACGGCATGCGGCTCAACGAAGCGGCCGGCGGCGGCGTCGATCTCGGCTCGATCCCGCCCGAGCAAATTCAACGGATCGAGGTCTTCCGCGGCGGCGACTCCGCGTTGTTCGGCGAGGGCGCCATCGGCGGGGTGGTCAACATCGTCACCCGCGACGGCGCCGGCGGCCCGCACACGGACGTGACGACGACCTACGGTTCGTTCAACACCTTGCGGCTGGCCGCGTCGCGCGCGGATGGCGACGAACATTGGCGCTACTACGCCGGCGGCTCGTATTTTCATACGGACGGCGATTATGACTTCCACAACGACCATGGCGCGACCCTGGACTCGCGAAATGTGACGATCGACCGGCGCGAAAACAACGCCATCGACGCCCGCGACGTGCTGACGCGCGTCGGCTGGAGCCCAAGCGTCCATCTCGACGTGACCGCGCAAAACGACTTCTATTCCTCGGACTCAGGCTCGCCGGGCCTGGTGACGTTTCCCTCCCCCGACGCGCACAAGCGACTGGACCGCGACCTGGCGTCGGTGTCGTTCGCTTTGACGGGCCTGGGGACCCCCGGGCTCGGCGCCAAGACGGTGCTGAGCAATCGTTGGGAGTGGTCGAGCTTTCGCGATCAATACGGCGAAGAGACCGGCGTGCCGATCTTCGACACGCAAACGGAAGAAGAGCCGGCGCTCGAGCAAACGATTTCGTACGCCTGGGGCGCGCATCAATTGTGGACGCTGATGGGCGGCTTGCGCCGGACGCTGCTGTACGATCCGGAATTTCACAATCCGTCGCGCGATTCGTGGGCGACGTCGCTATCGGACCAGGTGCAGTTTTTTCATGCGCGGCTCGTCGCCCTGGCCGCGATCCGCTACGACCACGCATCGGATGTCGGCGGCCAATGGAGCCCGAAATTCGGCCTCGAGGGCAAGCCGTGGGAGCCGCTGACCCTCAAAGCCAACATCGGCCGCAGCTTTCGCGCGCCCGACTTCACCGAGTTGTATTTCAACCAAGGCCTGATTGTCGGCAATCCGTCGCTCCGGCCGGAAGAATCGCTGCACTACGACGCGGGCCTGCAGGCGGCCTGGCAGCCGTGGTTTTTTTTCGAGGGGGCGTACTTTCGCAACGACGTGGTCGATTTGATCGAGTATGAGCTCATCGGCGGCTTTCGCTTCAAACCGTTCAACATCGGCAAGGCCCTGCTCGAGGGCGCCGAGCTTTCGCTGCGCACGGGCTGGCCGCCGTACGTTTTGCTGAGCGGCGCGTACACGCTGACCTACGCGCTGGACGAAACGAACTTCCCCAATCGCTTCGACCGCCAGATTCCCGGCCGGCCGCGGCACGTCGCCTTCGGCCGCATCGAGGGCCACGCCGGCCCGGTCGCGCCGTTTGTCGAATTCAATTACGTGGGGGGCAATTTCGTCACCGAGGCGGACACGAAACTGTTGCCGGACCGCAAAATCTGGAACGCCGGGCTGACCGTCGACACGCCCACCGGCGGGCGATTCGGCTTGGAAGTCAAGAACCTGACGGACGCGCAAGTCGTGGACGTGCGTGGGTTTCCGCTGCCGGGCCGGGCGATCTACGGGACCTTTGTCTACGCGTTTTGACGAGCGGAGATGGAACTCGGGCGTCGGCCGCCAGAGACGGCCGCGCTACGCCGGCGAAAAACGCGGACGCTAATCTTCGAAAATCGGATTTTTGAGTTCGATCTCGACGGGCGCCGGCCCGACGGGATTGACCGCCGACATCGCGGCGCCGACCGCGCGCTTCTGTTGCACGACGGCGACCGCGGCGCGGAATTCGTCCCACCACGGCTTGGCCAATTCGCGGCGGCTGATGCCCTCCGGCGCGACTTTGATGTCGTAGCGGGCCAAGCCGATGTCGAAGCCGCTGAGCCGCACCGTTTCCGGATCCATGCCCAACTCGGCGGCCTTGCCTTGCAACTGCACGCACGACATGCCGAACCGCCGGGCGATCTCCGCCGGACTTTGCGGCCGATAGCCTCCTTCCGCGGTGATGCCCAGGTGCAGCGCGCAAAACAGATCGAAGGGATCGATCCCGCGACGATCAATGATGATCACCGGGGACGAGGACGGCCCCATCGGCGGGCGACGCGGATCGGCGACGACGGGGTGCGGTTGCGCTCGGTGATGCGGCGGCTCGGGTTCGCACGGGTTCCCGGGTTTCGCCGGGGCGTTGTCGAAGCGTCGCGCCGGCGCTTTGCCGCGCTTGCGCTGAAAGTACGGACTTTTTCGGTCCACGGGCTCTCCTTGACGTAACATTTTAGCGATTTTGGTCGGCGATTAATTTTTACTCAACTTGTCGCCGGAACGATACTCCAGAGAACGGCGTCTCCAACGTGACGCCATCGATCATAACCAAAAGCGCCCACCTTGTCCAGCGCGGTTTTCAACAAACATTTGCGCCGCCAGGTCGCCGCGATTTCGGCCGCCCGATCACTCCAAAACGCTGACGCTGTCCGAGAGAAAATTGCTCACATAAACGCGGGCGCCGTCGGCCGACGAGACCAGGCTGCATGGATCGCGGCCTACCGGAATCGCGTCCGCGACGGTCATGTCGGACGCATCGACGACGGCCACGGCGCCGCGCCGGCCCTCGGCGCCGGCCAGCGCCGCGTACAACTCCCGGCCGTCCGCCGCGATCGCCAAGTCTTCCGGATCGGCCGGCAGGACCGCGTAGCCGTCGGCTTCCCGCGCGCGGAGGTCAACACGGGTAATCGAGGCGCCCTTGCTGTCGAGGGTGAACGCCCACGCGCCGTCCGGCGAGGCGACCATTTTTTCCGGGGCCGCGCCGACCGGGATCGTGCGCAGCAACCGCCGGCTGGCGACGTCGAAAACGGCGACCGAGTCGGCCGTGCGCTCGGCGACGAGCAGATTCGCGCCGCCGTGAGTGAACAATGTGTGCCGTGCCTGCGCGCCGCCCAAGCCGAGGCTGTCGAGGGTGCGGCCGGCCTGGCGCGGATCGAACAAATACACCGGTTGCTGCACGGGGGTGAAATCCTTGCCCTTCACCTGCCACAGGCCGCTGCTGGCGACCGCGAGTTGACCGTCGCGGCGGATCGTGAGCGAACCGGGCGGCGTGGGAAACACGACGTAGCCGTCGATGCGCAACGTGTTCACGTCGATCAGCGCGGCCTGCGGCGGCTGGGCGATGGTCACCACCAGCCGGTCGACGTCCGGCGCGAGCGCCATGTCCGCAATGTTGCCGCCGACATTGATCTGCGCGACCGTTTCGCCGGCGGCGTCGAGCACGTGCACGAAGCGGCCGTTCATGCCGACCGCGTAGACCTGCCGCCGGCGGTCGTCGTATGCCAGCTTGTAAATGCGTTCAAACAGCGGCTGGCTGGTCCACCGCGGCTGGAGGCTGTCGGTGTCGAGGGCCGTCACCCGCCCGCTGCCGGCGCACGCGACGTAGAGGGTGTCGTCGGCGGGCGAGAGCAGCAGACCGAGCGGCCGTTCGCAAACTCTGACTTCTTCGCGTTCGACCTGGAGCCGAAGATGGCCGGGCGCCGTCGGCGCGAACGTGGGCGGCGGCTTGGCGCGCGCCGCCTCGGATGCGGGCGGATCGGTGGCCGGCGCGCGCACCGAGAGGTCGTCGCAAGCAAACGCCGCGGCGGCGACCAACGTCAGCCAAACGGCCAGATATCGCAGGCGCCGAATCACGTCGCCGATAACCTCCCCATTCCGGGTCGAGCGGCCGATTTATCGCGGCCAATCCTCGCCCGGGCGAGCGGCCCACGGGCTGCAACGCCAGATGCGTTTCGCGGCCAGCCACCCGCCGCGATACGCGCCGAAGCGGCGAATCGCCAACTCGCCGTAGACCGAGCAGGTCGGCGTGTACTGACAACCGAACCGCAGCCCCAGCACCGGCGAAACTGCTTGCCACGCGTGAACAACCGCCAACATCGCGCCGGCCCCCCATTGGTTCTCGGGCACGCGCTGCGCGTCCACCGCGGCCGCCGCCACGAAAAGCGCGATCAGCAGAATCGTCCATTTTCGGCCCACGGCCACCGGTCTCCTTCGCCGAACGTCGATCGCCAAGCGCACCGAAAAAAAGGCGCTTTTGGTAAATACCGTGGCTGGCCGCGCGGCACAAGGGCGGATCTTGCCGCGCTTGCAATGCGGCGGCCCTCGCCCTATGGTCTATGGACATAACTGCACGGAACGTCGATGTCGGCGAACGTCGCAACGGCCGGCCACCGCGGCCGGCGAAAATATAACCAGGATACGATCGTCGTCCGCGAAATCGGCACGCCCGCTGGGCTGATCCGGCTGCTGGCTGTGCTCGACGGCATGGGCGGCATGCGCGCCGGCGACCGCGCGAGTCAACTGGCCGCCGAGATTTTCGTCCAAACCATGACCGGCCGACTGGCCGCCGCGACGCCGGACGAGCGGCGCCTGCGGGAAACCCTTGCCGACGCCGTGCGCCTGGCGCACGAAGCCGTGTTTGCGGAAGGACAAGACGATTCGGAAAAACGCGGCATGGGCACGACGCTGGTGGCGATCGCCGAGCGCGACGGGCGGTTCGTCGCCGTCAATGTCGGCGATAGCCGCGCGTATCTGTGGTCGCCGGCGGATCGCCGGCTGCAGCGCCTGACCCGGGATCATTCGGTCCGCGAAGAGGGCGTGCGGTTCGGGAAATTGACGGAAGAAGAAGCGGAGCGCAGCCCGTACGCGCACGCGCTGACGCGGGCCGTCGGCTCCGGGCCGACGCCGCAGCCCGACCTCTATCCGGAACCCGACGGCTGGCTGTCGGTCCCCGCCGCCGGCGCCGTGTTGCTCTGCAGCGACGGGCTGCTCGGCGGCCTGCGCGACGAGCAGATCGAAGCCATCGTTGCCGGTTCGCCCGACGCCGCCGGCCTGGCGGAGGGCCTGCTGCGCGCCGCCTATCATGGCGGCAGCACCGACAACATCAGCGTGATCGTGCTCACCGGCGAAGGCTTCCGCCCCGTCGGCCCGGCGCCCGATCCGGCGCCGCCGATCGACGAAGCGCCGCCGCCGCCCGCCGCTGATGCAGCGCCGCCGGTCGAGACCCCGCCGCCCGCGCCATTTGTCGCGACCGAACGACCGCGGCCGATCTGGCCCACCGTGGGCTTGATGGTGATCGCGCTGTTGTTTTTGCTGTATTGGATATTCCGCCCGCCGACGTTCAATCGCGTGCCGCCGCCCGCTCCGGCGGGCGCCGGAGCGCCGGCCGACGCCGCGATTCCGTTCGATGTCGGCCCCGGCCCCGCCGCCGCGTCGCCTGCGCCGGCCGACGCCGCGACCCCGAGGGCGCCCGCCGGCCGTTGACCGTCATCCGCGGCCGGCTCACCGTTTCTTCCTCGACAGGATAGACAGGACCGGCCGGAACTATCTTGATCGGGTTCTGCTTTCCATGCCGGTTCATTCCGCAATCCGCAATCCGCAATCCGCAATCCGAAATCCGAAATCCGAAATCCGAAATCCGAAATCCGAAATTTGGTTTTCTCAGCGGGGGATTTTGGCTTGCCCGCGCCTGCTTCCTTTTCACCGGCGACGTGACTACAATCGGCGCGCTTTTTGCCTGACGCCACAGAGGGAGCCTGTCGATGAAACTCACCGTCGTCGGAGCCGGCGGCATCCGCATGCCGCTTTTTGTTCGCAGCCTGCTGCGCCGCGTCGCCAACGGCGCGCCGGTGGACACGCTGGCGATGACCGATATCCGCCCGGAGCGCCTGGCGACCATGGAACGGCTGACCCGCCATCTGGTCGAGCGCGCCGGCGCGCGAATGACCGTCGCGGCGGACCCCGATCTCGACCGCGCGCTCGCCGGCGCGGACGCCGTGGTGCTCACGATTCGCCCCGGTTTCGAGGACGGGCGCATCGTTGACGAAGCCATCTGCCGCCGCCACGGCGTTCTGGGCCAGGAGACGGTCGGCGCCGGCGGCTTTTCGATGGCCGCGCGGTCCATTCCGCAACTGCTGCACATTTGCGGGCGCGCCCGGGCCATCGCGCCGGGCGCCGTGATTCTGAATTTCACCAATCCGTCGGGCATCTGCACGCAGGCGTTGCACGACGCGGGTTTCGCGCGGACGATCGGCATTTGCGACAGCGCGGACAATGTTAAGGAATACATCGCTGTCGACTGGGGCATTTCCCCGGACCGCATCCGCAGCCGTGTTTTCGGGCTGAACCATTTGTCGGGAACCACGCAGGTGTGGGTGGACGGCGCCGACGTCACCGCACGGCTGATGAACGACGACGCGTTTATCGACAAATGGTTCGGCATCTTCGGCCGCAGCCTCGTGCGCGAATTGGGCGCGTTCCCGAACGAGTACCTTTACTATTACCTGCTGCCCGAACAAGCGCTGGCGGCGACGGCTGCCGAAACCGAGACGCGCGGCCAGAAGGTCAAACGGTTGACCGACCGCTTTTTCGCGGGCGCCGCCGATCCGGCGATCGGGGACGATCCGGAAAAACTGCTGGCGTTGCACGCGGCGTGCCTTGCGGACCGGAGCGCGAGCTATATGGAATACGCCTGGAAGGACACCGCCGACGGCCAGCGGCCCAATCATCAGCTTGCCGAGGGCGAAGGTTACGCGGGCGTCGCGCTCGATGTGCTGGAAGCAAAATGGCGGGGCCCGGCGGAAATGGCGCTGATTTATCCCAATCGCGGCGCGACCGCCTGGATGGCCGAGGCCGATGTCATCGAAACCACTTGCACGGTGGACGACCGCGGGGTGACGCCGCTGCCGCCGGCGACGATTCCGGCCCGGCTGCGCGAGGTCGTGCGGCAAGTGCGGATTTTCGAAACGCTGACCGTGATGGCCGTGCGCTACCAATCCGCCCCGCTCGGCCGATGGGCGCTGGCGTCGCATCCGTTGCTCGACGCGGCGCCGGTGGAAAAATTGTTTGCCGATTTCGTCGCGGCGCACGCCGCGCTGGGAGCTTTTCGATGATCGACGCGCTCGCGATCGCCAGCGGCCACCCCTATCTCGACTTGATCTTCACCGGTTTGCCGCAGGTGCCGGGGCCGGGTCAGGAAGTCAAAGTGGTCGGCCAAGGTTTGACGTTCGTGCCGGGCGGCAGTTTGACCTCGGCCATCATTCTCGCGCGGCTGGGCTATCGCGTCGCGTTCGAGACGCAATTGGGGCATGATTTCGCCAGTCGTTTCCTGATCGAAGCGATGCAAGCCGAGGGCCTGCTGCTCGACGCGGTCAACATCGTCGCCGACGCGCGCGCCTGCGTAACCGTCGCGTTCAATCAGGGCAACGACCGCAGTTTCCTCTCGTATGAACATCCCACGCCGCCGCCGAATCCCGAATGGGTGCGACGTTTCCAACCGCGCGCGGTGCTGATCGACGGCCTGCCCGAAACGGGGCCCGTGATCGAAAGGACCATCGAGACGTTGCGTGTCGCGGCGCGGCAGGGGGCGCTGCGGCTGGCCGACGCGCAAGACCTCGCGCCGACGCTGGCCGTGCCCGGCGTGCGCGAACTGCTCGGCTGTTTCGACATGATCACCTTCAACGAACGGGAAGCGCGGCATCTCACGGGCTGCGACGACCTCGCCGAGGCGCTTAATATCCTGCAGGCCATCGTTCCCGTCATCGTCCTGAAAAAAGGCGCGCTGGGGGCGTTGGCGCGCTGGGCGGGCCGGCAGGTCGAGTTGCCGGCCATTCCCACGACCGTGGTCGATCTGACTGGTTGCGGCGACAATTTTTTTGCGGCGTTCGGCGCGGCGATGCTCGAAGGCTGCGACATGGTCGAGTGCCTGGCGTGGGGCAACGCGGCCGGCTCGCTCGCGGCCGCCGCCCCGGGCGGCACGACCGCCCGTTACGGGCGACGCGACCTGACGGCGATCATCGGCGCCGGCTACGGCAAATTGCCCGAACCGGACCCGTTGGCGTCCGCCGCCATCGCCTCGCCGACGGAATAGGGACGCCCGCCGCGACGAATTGTTTTTCTCTCTCGCGACGGAACGTGGAAAATTGTCACGACCCAACGCTATTTTCCGTCCCGGCGGGCTGGCGGCGCGGCGTCGTTGCGGATCGACATATCACCGAGGAGACGTCGTTTTCGCGAAATGGCTATTGACAAGCCCGGATGCCGCCATATAAATAGGCGCCATGCACATCCCGAGTATGCACCTATGATGCCGCAAAAGGAGCCATTAATGAAGAACTGGGTATCGAACGAGGTGGAACGTTTTCAGAAAGAGATCGCCGCGCTGGAGACCGAATTCGCCTCACGAAAGCAACAGTTGTTCGCCAAATTGGCGGAGATGCTGGGCGTGCCCGCGGCGCCGGTGAAGGCGAAACCCGGCCGTCCGCCGAAATCGGCGGCGGCGTTTGCCCCGGCGCTCGAGCCGAAACGCCGCGGCCGACCGCCGCTGGCGACGCCGCGTCCGGGCCGCAAACGGGCGGGCGAAGACACGTTGCCGACCGTGATCGTGCAAGTCCTCAGGGCTTCGGCGCAACCGCTGAACGCCAAGGAAATTCTCGCGCAGTTGCAGAAAGTCGGCTGGCGGACCAGTTCGCACGATCCGCAGGCGATGGTGTACAAGACGTTGCACCGGATCGAAAAAACCAAGATGGTCGTCAAGGCCGAACGGGGCAAATTCACGGCCGGCAAATAACGGCCGTATCGGCGCAACGGTTCGAAACGAACATCCGCAAACGCCCGCCGCCCGCCGCGTCGGGCGTTTCCTTTGGGGGATGGGAAAACGCCGCAAATATCGGCGACGGTCAATCGTCCGGAAAATTAAACGCGTCGAGAATGTATAACGCGTAGGCATTGCGCAGAAACGTCAATTCCGGCATGCCGCTCACGGCGAGCGCCTGGCCGAGCGTGCGGCCGACGCGCAACGCGTCGAGCGTCCGCTGAAAATCGTCGGCGTCGGCGCCGGCGGCCATGTTTTTCGCCGAGGTGCGATGGAGCGTGAACGCCGTGTCGCGGCGCGTTTCGAAGGCGAAATCGGCCAGCAATCGCTCGCGGCTGTAGCAGGCCTTCACGCCGGCGACGATCGCGGAATCCACGCGCAGCCGGAAGGAATCCTGGAGTTCGATCTTGTCGACGCCGCGCAAAAAGACGAACGTGCCGATGCGCCAGTGCCAATCGAACAGCGAGAGGATTTTTTTGATCCATTGCTCGACCAGCGTCTGATCGAGTTTGTCGCCGGCGATCAATTCCATCGACAGCAAAATTTGTCCGAAGAGGCCGCCTTCGCGCTCCCACCGTTTGCGAGCGCTGGCCAATTCGGAGGCCGAGATATCGCCTTTTTTTGCGAGCACTATGCCCAGCGACAATTCCGGAATGTAATTGCTGACTACGTGAACGATCAAACCATCGCGAAAATGGACCTGCATCTTGTACGGCGAGTGATTGATCGTCAGCAGCCCGGTTTCTTCGCGCAGCCCGAGTTCGCGCAGCAAGCGCGGCACCGGCGCGCGCGCCAGGTTGCCGATCGTTTCGTCGCGTCGGCGGTCGTCCATCGGCATGCCGATCGCGAGGCGCGGCCGGCGCACCGGCTGCTTGCGCGGGGACGACGCCGCGTCGGCAAACGGGGCCGGCGAATGCGCCTTCGGCGACGCCGGTTCCGGGTCGATCTCGCGGTCCGACCATTCCGTCACTTTGAGGTACAACTCCATTTGGTCGACCGGCCAGGTGACCCAGGCCTGCACGCGGCCGACCGAACCCGAACGGCGGTTTTCTTCGATCTGGCGGGTCGCGGCCATCACGATGAACGGCGCGCGGCACTTGAGTTTTTCCCGCGCCTGTTCGACGACCTGCAACGCGCCGCCGTCGGGCAATTGCAGATTGGCGACGACGATCGTCGGCGCGTAGAACTTGATTTTATCGAGCGCTTCTTTTTGCGAGACGGCTCGTTCCACGACAAAACCGAAATCTTCGAGGAACTTGCCAATTTTGGCGAGAACGTCTGGATTCGGATCGACCAGCAATATCGGTTTTGCCAAGTTCGGGGCGCCTCCTGCCGGGATTCATGAGCGGGCGGCAAAACCGCCGCCGGTACGCCGGCGCAATCGCCTCCCCGATCGACAAACGCCGAAAAAATAACGCCCGGTGATTAGCGCGTTTTCCGCGGCTCGTCAAGCTCCGACCGAAAAAGCCGCGGCGATAGGTAAGGAAATACCGCAGGATGTGTGCAACCGGCTGCTTGCTTCCGCGATTCGCGTCGCCGCCGGCCGACAAGCTACTTTTCTTGTTTTGCGATACGGGCAGATAAGTTGGCTCTTGCGCGACAAAGAAACTGGCGACACGTCCGGATTCGGCCGGCAGTTCGCCCGCGAACAAGCCGCGCACGCGCCATCCAGAAGGACGATGGCCATGTCGCCGCGCGTCGCCAAGGAGCGAAAAAATGGCATTTATTTCCACTAGATACATGGATAGATCCGTTGCTCGGGGTCATCTCGCTGATCTCTCGGATCGGCGCGCTCCCGTCAACGCCTGAACTACGCAACGGCGCGTTGCAGCGCCTGTCCGGACGGCGCCGCAGCCACGATAAATTTTTCTACGTTCATTGTTGACGTAGAAAAAAATACGTGGTACTTACTATCCATGATCCGCGAGGCAGCAGCCAAGATTAATCTTCGCCTTGAAATAGTAGGCCGCCGCGCGGACGGCTACCACCTGCTCCAATCGATCATGGTTCCCTTGACGCTCGCCGACGAATTGTCGTTTGAACACGCCCTCGCCGGCATCACTCTGACCTGCGACGATCCCACGCTTCCGACTGGCGACGAAAATCTCGTCGTTCGCGCCGCCAAGGCATTCTTCGAGGAAACGCAGTACACGGGCGGGGTCAAGCTGCATCTGAAAAAACGCATCCCGGCGGCGGCCGGTCTTGGCGGCGGCTCTTCCGACGCCGCGACGACATTGCTCGGCCTGGCCGACTTCCTCGATTTGACGGTCGCCGGAAATCGTTTGCACGCCATCGCGACGGAATTGGGCGCCGATGTGCCCTTCTTCCTGGCCGGCCGGGCTTGCGTGGCCCGGGGCGTGGGCGAGGAACTTGAACCGTATGACGTGCTGAAAGGTTTGCCGTTGGCGTTGGTGAAGCCGCCGCAAGGGCTCGCGACGCCGCAGGTGTATCGTGCGCTGGACTGGCCCTTGACACGTCAGACCGAGCCCCCTAAGCTGCCGGGCTCGCTGCAGGACTTGGCGAGCGTTTGCGCGTGGTTGCGCAACGATCTCGAAGCCCCTGCGGAACGGCTTCTGCCCCAAATCGGCGAGTGCAAAGAGCTGCTGCGCAGCGAAGGCGCCGCCGCCGTGCAGATGTCCGGAAGCGGTCCGACGGTCTTTGGCATTTTTGGCACGAGTCAGGAGGCGGTTCGCGCGTGCGAATCGGCCGAGCGGCTGGGCTGGTGGGCCTGTTCCTGCGCCACGACGTAATTTCTTCACCATGGGGGGGAAGCAATGGAAGTCACAAACGTCAGCGTATTCCCGCGGGAAGAGGATCGGCTCAAGGCCTTTGTGACCGTCACCTTCGACAATTGCTTCATCGTGCGCGACTTGAAGATTATCCGCGGCAACCGGGATCTCTTCGTCGCCATGCCGAGCAAGAAGAAGAAGGACGGATCCTTTAGCGAGGTCGCTCATCCGCTCAATGCGGAAATGCGTGCCGTGATCGAGGCGGCGGTGTTGGAAACGTACTACCGCCTTCTCGACATTCACGTGCAAGCAGCCAACGAAGGCTGATCGACGGACACACGGAATTTAGTCCGCTCGCCGGTCGCGACGCGCGCTGGACATCGCCCCTTTCCGACGTAGAACCCGTTGCGAAGTAATGGGGCGTTGGCGAATGGTAAGCCACGGGTCTTTGGAACCCGGCATTGTAGGTTCGAGTCCTACCGCCCCAGTTTTCTCATTGTGACGCGACGTCCCGTTAAAAGGAATTCACCCATGCAGGCGAACCATTCATCCACCATCGATGCGAACACCATTAAGTTGTTCGCGGGCAACGCCCACCGGAAGCTGGCCGACGACATCGCCTCGCACTTGGGGCTGCCGCTGGCCAAGGCCACGGTGCGCAACTTCGCCGACGGGGAAATCGAAGTGAAGATCGGCGAGAGCGTCCGCGGCATGGACGTGTATCTCATTCAGCCGACCTGCCCCAATGTCAACCAGAACCTGATGGAACTGTTGATCATGATCGACACGGCCCGTCGCGCCAGCGCCGACCGGATCACCACAGTGATTCCGTATTACGGCTACGCGCGGCAAGATCGCAAGGTCGCGCCGCGCGCGCCGATCACGGCCAAACTCGTTGCGAACCTGATCACCAACGCCGGCGCCGACCGCGTGATGACCGTCGATCTGCACGCCGGGCAGATCCAGGGCTTTTTCGACGTGCCGGTGGACAACCTCTACGCCGCCAACGTCCTGGTCGATGCGTTCCGCGAGTGCGGCTCGTGTTCGCTCGACGACATCGTCGTCGTCAGCCCCGACGCCGGCGGCGTGCGCCGGGCCCGCTACTTCGCCCATCTGCTCGGGCGCGAAGCCGATCGCGAGGCCGGCCTGGCGATCATCGACAAACGGCGCTCGGCCCCGGGCAAGATCGCCGAAGTGAATCTGGTCGGCGAGGTCCGCGGCAAGACGGCGATCATGATCGACGACATTGTCGATTCGGCGGGCACGCTTTCGGTCGCGGCCGACAAGCTGCGCGACGAAGGCGCGGTGGCGGTTTTTGCGTGCATCACCCATCCGATCCTCAGCCTGCCCAAGGCGCTGGCGAACATCCAGATGAAAAGCACGTCGGACCCGAAGCGCGACCGGATCGATCAGTTGATCGTCACCGACACCGTGCCGCTGAGCGACGAGATGAAAGCGACCGGCAAGATTCGCGTCGCCTCGGTGAGCAAATTGTTGGCGGAGGCGATCGAAAATATTCACCATCGGGGCAGCGTCTCGAGCCTGTTCCCGGATGTGGAGTCCTATAATTAATGGCGGGCGGAGCGGGCTCCGGCGCCTGAGCGAAAAAAACACCCCGAAGACCTGCGCCCGCAACGCGGCGCGGAAGACGGGCAAGGAGGCAATCTGATGGCGACGAACACGGTTACCTGGAAACTCGATCTTCGCAAGCCGGGCGGCAAGGGCGTAGCGCACCGAACGCGGGCCGCCGGCAAAATCCCTGTCGTGGCGTACGGCAAGGAAGTCCCCAGCGTGCCGCTCGCGGTGGACGCGGATATGATCACGGTCTTCATGCGGCAAAAGAACTGGCAGCAGGCGCTGATCAGCCTCGACGTCGAGGGCGCGCCGGAACTGGCGGACAAGGTCTTCATGATCCGCGAAATCCAGCGGCATCACGTGAGCTACACGCCGCTGGCCATCGACCTACTGGCGATTCGTCTCGATCGCAAGATCAAGTTCGAAGTGCCGGTCGAGGTCATCGGCGCGGCCGAGGTGCGCAAGCAGGGCGGCGTGCTCGAAATCCTGCATCGCACCCTGCCGCTCAAGTGCCTGCCGACGGCGATCCCCGAAAAGATCGTGGTCGACGCCAGCCTGCTCGAACTGGGCCACACGCTGCACTTGTCGGACATCGTCCTGCCCGAGGGCACGGAAACGGATCTGCCGCAGGATTATCCGCTGTGCACGGCCCTGACGACCCGCGCGGAAGAAGAAGCGGTCAAACCGGCGGCGGAAGGCGAAGAGGCGGCTCCGGCCGAGGGCGAAGAGGCCAAGGCCGAAGGCGGCAAGGAAGAGAAGAAAGAGAAAGAGAAAGAAGACAAGAAAAAATGAAAATCGTCTGCGGGTTGGGCAACCCCGGCGCTCGTTACGAAAACACCCGGCACAATGCCGGGTTTCTCATATGCGAACGGGTGGCCGCGCGGCTGGGCGTTTTCTTCACCCAGAAAAAGTTCAATTCGCTGGCGGCCCTCGGCCGGCATCGCGACGACGCCGTGCTGTTGCTCAAGCCGCAGACGTTCATGAATCGGTCCGGGGCGGCCGTCGCCCCGGCCGCGCATTTTTATCAAGTCGACCCGGAGGACCTGCTGGCGATCCACGACGACGCGGATTTGCCGCTGGGCCGCGTGCGCTTGAAACAGGGCGGCGGGAACGCCGGCCACAAGGGCCTGATCTCGATTCAGGAAGGCCTCGGCTCGGCCGATTTCGCGCGGCTGCGGTTCGGCATCGGCCGGCCCGAGGACCCGCGTTTCGCGCTGGCGGATTTCGTCCTGGCGGATCTCGGTCCGGAAGAACGGCGCCTGCTCGACGCGCGCTTCGATTTGGCGGCCGACGCCACATGCTGTTGGCTGGCCGACGGCATCGACGTCGCGATGAACAAGTTCAACGGCCTGGCGTCCGGCGCCGAGTCGTAAGCGGCGAAACGCCGGCGATTTTCGACGGCGCGGCGCTTTCGGCGGCGGCGATTTTTTTTGACGGACCGGCCTTGTCAAACGGCGCCGTTTTGTGTAAGTTTGCCGGCCTTGTGAATCGGCGTATTCGCCTTGGGGTAGAAAACCGAATTCACTCCTTGCTCTTCGCCTGCTTCCGGCGACGGGCCGCAACGACCGAAAGGAGAACGCATGCTGCGGAAGTACGAGACCCTCTATATCCTTAAACACGACAGCCCCCCGGAAAAGACCGAGGCCGCGCGGGCCAAGATCCGCGACGTCCTGACCGCCGGGAACGTGTTCCTGGTGAAGGAAGACGTGTGGGGCAAAAAGAAGCTCGCCTTCGAAATCAAAAAGCACTCGAAGGGCATTTTCGTGCTGCTCGTGTACCTTTCCGAGCCCGAGCACATCACGGAAATCGAGCGCAATCTGAAGATCCACTTGGAGGTCATCCGCTACGTGACGGTGAAAATATCCGACGCCGTCGATATGGAAGCCGAGCAGGCGGAGAAGATCAAGTGGGACGCCGAACTCGGCCGCCGCGCCCAGGAGCAAGCGGCACGCGGAGACGTGCCCGAAGTCGAAGAAGAAGAGAAGGCGGAAAAGGAAGAGCCGCCCTTCCGCGGCGGCTTCGGCGGCGAACGCCGGCGGCGCGATCTCGATGACGACGACGAAGAAGCAGGCGACGAACGGCGCCGGGGCCGCGACGCGGTCGACGCCGAGGACGACGACGACGAACCGCCGCGGACGGACGAGAAATCCGACTGACGCGAGGGGAGGCGGACGATGGCCAATTTCAGTCGCGCGATCTTGATCGGCAACCTGACCCGCGATCCCGAATTGCGGTTTTCCGGCGGCGGCACGGCCGTCTGCAAATTTTCGCTCGCGGTCAACCGGCGCACGAAAAAAGGCGACACCTGGGAAGAGGAAGTCAGCTTCTTCGACATCGTCGCCTTCGGCAAAACGGCCGAGAATACGGCGCAGTATTTGGCCAAAGGCCGCTCGGTGTTCGTCGAAGGCGATCTGGTGCAGCGGCGCTGGGAAGCCCAGGACGGCCAGAAACGCAACAAGATCGAGATTATCGCCAATACGGTGCAGTTCCTCGGCGCGAAACCCGAGGGCGCGGGCCGGGGTCCGGCCGCGCCGGCCGCGGGCGGCGGCGACGAACCGCCGGATGCGCCGCCGCCTCTCGACGACGATGCGATTCCATTTTAACTTTCTATGAAATTCCGGCCCCGGCGGCCGGCGGAGGTGAGAAATGTTGCGCGTGAAGAAGAAAAACTTCGGACGGCGCCGCGTGTGCGCGTTCTGCGCGGACATGACGTTGCCGATCGACTACAAAGACACGAAGCTGCTGTCGCGCTTCATTACCGAGCGCGGCAAGATCATTCCGCGTCGCATCACCGGCGTGTGCGCCAAGCACCAACGCAAGTTGACGACGGCCATCAAGTGCAGCCGACATATCGCGTTGATGCCTTACGCCTCGACGACGGTGTAGCGCCCGCGGTTCGCGATCATGTCCACAATCGCGCCGCCTGACGCCGTGGTGTTTCTGGTGACGAATTGCCTGGCGGCGGGGCTGGCGGTGACGCCGGCGGTGGTGGCCGCGCTCGCCGTGCGCCGCGGCTGGCGGGTCGGTCTGGGCGCGGTGCTGGCGTTGGGTCTGGCCGCGGGCGGCCTGACGGCCGCCGCGGCGGGGAATCCGGCGTCCGCTTCGACGGCGTTCGGTCTGGCGGCGGCGCTGGGCGTCGGCGGCACGGGCCTGGCTCTTTGGCATTACGGCAGGCAGCAGACGCCGGTCGGCCGGCTCTTCGTCGGCTTGGCGGCGATCTTTTTTTTGAGCACGATCGGCGTCTATCTGGCGATGCAGTTGTCGGCCGGGCGCAGCCTCGGCGACATCGGCGAGGGTTGGCGCCGGCAGATTGGCGCCTCGTTCGACGAATACCTGGCGATGTTCAGCCAGCAGGCGGGCGGCGAACGGCTGGGCGACATCAACGCCCTGGCCGCCGGCAAGGCCGCGGTCGTCGGCGCGATCTTTCGGCTCGTGCCTTCGATTCTCGTGCTGGGCATCGTCTCGCTGGTGCTGGTCAACGTGCTGCTGACGCGGCGGCTGTTGCCGGCCTTCGCCAGCCTGGAGCTCAATCGCTGGCGGGCGCCCGATGCGGCGATCTGGCTCGTGCTGGTTCCGGCGCTGGGAATGCTGCCGTACCTGCTGTTGCAAACGATGAAACAGGATCTGACGGCGGCGACGCCTGTTTTCTTCACCAGTTTGAATCTGGTGCTGATCGCCCTGGCGCCGTTCGTCATTCAAGGGCTGGCGGTCATGTCGTTCTTCATGAAGCGCTGGCGATTCCCGCGGTTCCTGCGCGGTCTGGCGTATTTCTTGATGCTGTCGCAAGGGCTGCTGGCCGTGGCGCCGGCGCTGGGTCTGGTGGAATTCTGGACCGACTGGCGCGGTCGCGCGGCGGCGCGGCGCGACGACGAAGACGAAAGCGCAAACGAATAATCAACGGTTGTTCGAACCGGGAGGCGAGAGCGATGAAAGTGATTCTGAACGCGGATGTCGCGGAACTGGGCGCCATCGGCGACATCGTGAATGTGAAAGACGGGTACGCCCGCAATTTCCTGTTCCCGAAAAAACTGGCCGTCGAAGCGACGACGCGCAGCGTGAGCCGCATGGCGCACGAAAAGCAGCGCATCGACGCCAAGCGCCGCCGGGAAAAAATGGACGCCGAAGAGTTGGCCAAGAAGCTCGAAGGGGCGCAAGTGCGCATCGCCGCCAAAGTCGGCGAGGAAGAGAAGTTGTACGGCTCGGTGACCAGCGCGATGGTCGCCGAAACGCTGCAGAAACTCGGCTTCGAAATCGACAAGCGCAAAATTCAACTCGCCGACCCGATTCGCACCACCGGCGTGTTCACCGTGCCGGTCAAAGTCCACCAGGACGTCGTCGCCAACGTGAAGGTCTGGGTCGCGGCCGAAGAGGCGTGAGCGAACCTTTCGCCGCCGCCGCGCCGGGGGAGCCGCCATGGTCGGGCCGGTAAAAAGAGCGCCGGATCCCACACTGGAGCGCCGCGCGCCGCCGCATAGCGTCGAAGCGGAAATGGCCGTCCTCGGCGGGGTGCTGCTGCACAACGAAGCGCTCGACCAGGTGCGCGACTTGCTCGAGGTCGACGACTTCTATCAGCCGGCCCACCAGCGCCTGTTCCGCGCCTGCTGCATTCTGTACGATCGCGGCGACCCCATCGACCCGATCACCCTGCGCAACGAACTGAAGCTGCTCGGTCTGCTCGACGAAATCGGCGGCGCGGCGTACCTCGAACGGCTGCTCGACGAAGTCCACACGACGGCCAACATCGAGCAGTACGCCCGCATCGTGGCCGAAAAGGCGCTGCTGCGCCGCATGCTCGGCGCGACGCACGAAATCCAGGGCATGATCATCGACGGCCGGGCCGACGACGGCACGCCGCTGGAAACCGACCAGATCGTCGACCGCAGCCAGCAGATCGTCTTCGACGTGGCGCGCGAGACCGTCCGCAGTCCGTACGAGTCGTTGGAACAGGTCATCAACGAATCGATGGACTATCTCAGCGCGCGGATGAAATCCGCCGACGCGCTCGCCGGCTACACGACCGGCTTTCCCGACCTCGACGACAAGACCAACGGCGTCAAGGGCGGCGAATTGATCATCGTCGCGGCGCGGCCCGGCATGGGCAAGACCAGCCTCGCGCTCAATATCGGCATGAACTTGACGCTGCACGAAAAGCTGCCGGTGTTGATGTTTTCGCTCGAAATGAAC
>CAZHPN010000095.1:0-21826 GCA_964534375.1 uncultured bacterium
CGCGTGAAATCTTTGCACCAGAACAAGAAACAAAGGAATAGTAGTACAGAGGCCGGACAGCATGGGAAAATCGCGAATGTCATCATTTTGATGCCGCGAAAATGATGACATTCGCGATTTTCCCCTCTGTGCGCTCTGTGTGCTCTCTCTGCGTCCTCTGTGTTTAAAATTGCTCATTCCGCCGGCGGCGGCACGAGGAACAAGTCGGCCGTCAGTTTGTTGAGCCGCTCGATTTCGTCGTCGGTCAGGGCGAACGCGGCGGCGCCGACGTTGTCGGCGACCTGCCCCGGGTTCTTCGCGCCGACGACGGCCGCGGCCACGACGCGATGGCGCAGCACCCAGCGGATCGCCACGCACGGCAGCGTCGTGTCGCGGGCGGCCGCCATTTTCTTGATCGGGCCGATCACGCCCAGCGCCTTCCGCAACGGTTTGCGCTGGAAGAGCGGCAGGCGGCTGCGCCAATCGCCGGCTTTGAGTTTGAGGCGCGTGTTGTACCGGCCGCCGAGCAGGCCGAAGGCAAGCGGCCCGAAGGCGACAAACGAAATCTCGTTGTCCTCGCAAAACGGCAGCACCTCCTCTTCGGGCTCGCGGCAGAAGAGATGGTACTCGTTTTGCACGGCGTCGACCGGCCCCGCGCACATCGCGGCTTGAATTTGCGCGACGGTCACGTTCGACAGCCCGGCGGCGCGAATCTTCCCCTCGGTTTTCATCTTCAGCAGTTCGCCGAAGCTGTCGCACAGGGGCGTTTCGCCGTCGAACCGGTGAAGGTAATACAGATCGATCGTCTCGCGGCCGAGGCGGCGCAAGCTCGCCTCCAGCGCCCGCCGCATGTACTCCGGCCGGTTGTTGACGCGAATCCGCACCTTCGTCGCGGCGTCCCACTCGTTGCCGCCCTTGGTGGCGATCAAGGTCTCGCCCGGATGCCCGCGCAGGGCCTCGCGAATCAATTCCTCGGAGCGGCCGAAGCCATAGATGTCGGCCGTATCGATGAAGTTGACGCCGAGTTCGACCGCCCGCCGCACGACCGCAACGCCGTCGTCCTCGGAAAGATTCTCGTAAAGATTGTGGCCGCCGACGGCGTTGGTTCCCAAGCCTACTTCGGTGACGCGAAGGGCGGTGCGGCCCAACCTGCGTGTATTCATCTTTTTTCGATCCGCGAAACGGCGGCAGGGGCCGCGCGGTTCGCCCTTAATTTGCCGGATCAGACGATCTTTTCTTCCGGTATTTTTTCGACAAACTGCAACCCGAGCCGGGCCGCGTCATATTCCTCGCCGAGCAGGTGGTGATACGGCACGCCCGAGAAAAAGTGGTGACTCTTGCTCGGGAAGTCGCCGCCGTTGCCGAATTCCTTCTTCTGCAACTCGATGTAGCCCTGGTGCTTCGCTTTGAGCATGTCCTGCAGGAGGACGCTGAAGCCGTAGCTCGTCGCGTGCTGGCCGCCGAGCGTGATGAAGATGAACTTCACGCCCATCTCGCCGAGTTGGTCGAAGGTCAACGGGTTCTGGTCCTGGAACCATTTGAACGACGAGCTGTAGTTGAACGCGAATTTCGCGTCGGGAAAACGCTTGCGCACTTCGCTGGTGAATTTCTCGAGCGGCCCGCGATCCGCCGTCGGAAACTCGCACCAGACCATGTCGGGAATGCCCGTGTCGAGGTACGACAGCGCGCGTCCGACCGCCAGATCCATGCCGCGTTCGCTCTCCGGCGCGTCGACGGCGGAAATGCCGTCGGTGCGCGCGATGATGACGAAATCCTTGTTGCCCAGGTCGTCGGCGACCGCCCGCATGATCCGCAACTTGCCGATCATTTCGGTGGTCGAGATCAGCGCCTTGCCGCCGATGTGCCCGCAACGCTTCGGCAGCACCTGATCTTCCAGGTGCGCCGCGGCGACGCCGGCGGTCACGTACATTTCGGTCGTGCGCTGAACGTTGAACATATTGCCGTAGCCGCCGTCCATGTCAATGATCACGGGCGGGATGTCGAGGTGCCGCGGCGGGACGCCCTTGCCCGGTTCGCCGACGGCCATCGTCAATTGGAAATGGCGCAGGGCGCTGACCGTGCGGCGCGCGGCGTCGGCGATTTCGGTGCTGGAATAAAGGTCCATGTCGGTCGAGCCGACGTGGCCCATCGCAAACGAATAACCGCTGAAATAGATGGCCTTGAAGCCGTAGTACATCACCAATTGGGCGGTCATCGGGTCGTACACGCCCGGGCCGAACACGTAGGGCTCGGTTTTCAACAGCCGTTTCAGCCGCGTGCTCGGGTGCTCGAAGCGCGATTTCGGGACCGTGAAGCCGCTGGGCAGCAACGCGCTCTCGACCAGTTCCATTTTTTCCTTTGCCATTTGCCGTCTCCTTTTTCGCCGGGCGAGAATCGCTTCGTCGCCGGCCGGCGGGCCGATCACACCGGATCGAACCAGCACTTGGCGATCATTTCTTCGCTGCGGCGCCGCGCCTCGCGATACCGGTCGCGCGTTTTCGCGTCGGCGTCGGGCGGCAGCGCCGCGAGAATTTTTTCCAGTTCTTCATCGTAAAGGCGGCTGACGAACGCCGCCGTGTGGTCCACCGTTTTGCCGTTGTCTTCAATGGCGACGCGGCCGGCGTGCCGGATGCGCTGCGCGAGCATCAGGCGATAAATGCGGTCGGTCGCCAGGTCTTCCATATAGCCGTTGATCAGGCTCGCGCCTTTGCCCGAGAGCACGCCGAAGCGGTACAAAATGGTCGTGCGCGCCGCGGCGCGCGAGCCGTCGACGGTCCGCCGGCCGACGCCGGCCGGGGGCACGCGCAGTTCCGGATAGCGGTCGTACGCGGGGTCCCATTTGCCTAGCTGATTGGGCACGGGGAATTGCTCGAGCGCGATGCGGTTTTGATCGGGGTGGCCCGTCCACGCGCCGTCCATACCGCAGACCGCTTCGTTCTTCTTGTCTTCGGCCAGCACTTTCAGCGCCCGCGCGTTGAGCTCGGCGTCGACGCGGCTCGGGTACAGCGCGGTCATGCCGCCGATCGCCAGCGCGCCGTGGCGGTGGCACAGTTGCGGAATCCGCAGCCGCAGGTTCTGGAAGAACGTCACATCGTGCGGAATCGTGTTGCGGTCGGGCAGCACCCAATTGGGGTCGTTGAGATTGAAATGGATGAGGCTCGCCATGTAATCCCAACGGCCCAGGTTCAGGCCGAGGATGTGCTCGCGCATATGATAAAGGAATTCCTCGAATTCGTAGGCCATCGGGAACGATTCCACCAACGCCATCGCCTTGATGTAGTCGCGCTCCCAGCCGCGGGCGGCCGCGATGTCCTGAAACAACGCGGTCCACCATTTGCCCTCGTCGGCCGATTCGGTTTTCGGAATATAAAACGACAAATTGTGCTTGAGTTTGCCGCGCTCGGCGCGAAACGCCAGCAGCGCGACGTCGAACGCCGACGCCGACGTCAACTCGCCGTTGGGCAATGTGCCGGCCTGGCTCAGGTGCAGGCCGCGCGCCCGCACGAAAATGACTGTCTTGCTCGGCTTGATGCGCAACGCTTCGTCGCCCTTGCAGCACCAACTCAGATCGCCATAGAGCGCAGCGACGGCGTTCGCGTGGCCTTCCATCAAATTGCCCCACGTGTTCGCCATCGAATCTTCAAGGTCGAGCATGACGCCCGGCGCGCCGGAATTGAGCATCTTGACCGACAGCTCGGCGTCGTCCACCGGCCCGGTCATCTGGTTGCGCTGATCGAGCACCCACTCCGGCAGGTTGACGCGCCATTCGCTTCTCGTGATCTCCGACGGCAACAAGTAATGGGGATATTCGCCTTCCTGCGACGCGGCGAGCCGCGCCGCGCGGGCCGCGACCAACTTGTCGCGCCACGGCGTGAACTTTTGATGAAGGGGCAGATAGAAATCCCAAAAACCGGCCGGCAAATCGCGCCGCGGGTCGAAGCCGGCGGGCGCGGCGTTCATGCGGGAATCGAAGGCCATGATTCGTCTCCTCGGTAGTGCTGTTCCCGTGTGTCTTTGGAGCGCGGAAAAGCCTTCGCATTCAAAGGCCGGCATCCGCTGTTTTCATTTGACAAGGTAAGTCCGGCCGCGACGAAATCCAGACCAGCCGGCGTTTTTTGCGGCGCCGCAGGCCGGTATTTACGCCGCGAAGACGGCAGGAATGCGAAGAAGGCGGAGCCCTCTTGTCGCCTCCACCTTTCCTTTGCGCCCGACGCCGGCCCCGAGCGAAGTCGAGGGGCGTCTTTGCGGTGAAAAGATCCGGCCGAAATTCACGCCGGGAAAGCGCCGGCGCAAAACCGTTGCGGGATGACGACGCGTGTGAGAAAATAACGCAACTTCACAGACCGGAGGCGAACATGGCGGCGGTTTTGTCCAAGGCGGTCGAGCAGTATCGCAAGGTGATGCTGGCGCTCGCGGCGATCCATCTCGTCGTGCTGCTGCTGGTGATTTTCACGCCCGGCGGCATTATCTGGTTTTTCAACGCGGTTTCCCGCGTCGTGGCGCCGCACGCCGTGGCGCCCAACATCTCGCAAATCCCGGCCGATCACTATTTCTACGACACGTACAACAAAGAAATTGCCAAACCCGAGGGGCTCACCACGCTGCCGAACCACGCATTCTATCAGGCCATGGCCGCCTCCTATCTCGCCATCGTCGTGCTGATTGCCGGCTTGAATTTCTTCGACCCCGAACGGAACGCCCCATTGGCGCCGCTGCTTCTGGTCGGCAAGGCCGTCGGCGGTTTATACGGCCTCGGCTTCTATCTCTGGAGCCACCACTATTTGGTGAACTTGCTCCTGCCGATCGTCGATTGGCCGGTCGTCCTGCTCGTCCTCGTGGTTTGGATGCGAGCGAAAACGGCGCTGACCGCGCCGGCCGGGGCGCCGCCGGCGGCATGATTCCGTTCACGTGCCTCGCGGCGGACGGGGTGACGATTGCCGGCGCGATTTTCCCCGCCCCGTCGCCGAGCCGCGGGGCCGTTGTCGTCGCGCACGGCCTCCCCGCCGGCAAACCGCCGTCCGACGCCGAACCCGACGAGGGCTACCCCGGCCTCGCTCGAAAAATCGCCGCGCTGGGTTTAGATACGGCGATCTTCAATTTCCGCGGCACGGGCGAAAGCGGCGGGCACCTGGACATTGACCTCTGGCCGCTCGACCTGGGCGCCGTGCTCGATCATCTGGATCGCTCGGAACTTCGCCGCCCGCGCTACGCGGTGGTCGCCTTTTCCGCCGGCGGCGCCGCGGCGATCACACGCAGCGCCGACGACGCACGCCTCGACCCGCTGATCGGCATGGCCGCGCCGGCCGATTACGGGTTTCTGCCGCTGGGCACGGACGCCGAGGCGTGGTTCCAGTTTTACCGCAAGCTGGGCATGATCCGCCCCGGTTACCCGGGAACCGCGGCGGAGTGGGCGGCGCGTTTCCGGCGCGTCGCGCCGCGCGAGGCGATCGCGCGCTCGCAGGCGAAAGCGATCCTGCTGGTGCACGGCGAGGCGGATGAAACCGTGCCCGTCGCGCATGCGTATGAACTGCAGCGCGCCGCCGGCCGTCCAGTTGAACTCAGGATTTTGCCGGGCGTCGGCCACCAGTTGCGTCGCGACTCGCGGGGCGTGGATGCGATGATCGAAATTCTGCGGCAACGCGGGTGATCGTTTGGCGCTTTGAGCAGTTCGGCGTCGCGTGTTATTGTTGATTCGCGAGGCTGGAAAATGGAACTTAGACCCCCGATCGACGATGCTGTCCTGCAAGAAATGGTGACGCGCCTCGTGACGGCGTTTCGCCCGTTGCGCATCTATTTGTTTGGTTCGCGCGCCCGCGGCGAGGCGACCGAAGACAGCGATTACGATTTGCTCGTGATCGTTGCCTCGTCGGACCAGCCGCAATACAGGCGTGCGATGGCGGCAGTTTACGCGTTGGGGGACATTTGAGTCTCGGCTGACGTGCTGGTTTGGGTGGCGGCAGATTTTGACGGGAGAGCGCAGCCAGCAGCCTCGCTGCCCGCGACAGTCGATCGTGCAGGGCCGATTTTTGTATGCTGCCTGAAAAACAATAAGAGGTCGGCGCGTGGCTGGCCAAAGCCAGCAGTGATCTGCGAGCCGCTGACCTGGATTTGAAGGCGTCGCCGCCGATTATTGAAGATGCCCTGGTCTCAAGAAACGGCTTGGTCTTTAGCCGGGGCCCAGGAAGCTATCGCGCCGCCGCGCTTGACGAAAACCCGGCGATAGCGCTCTACTAGCCGTCCAAATATTGTGGGGCGCGCCATGATTGACGGCGTCAAAACCAAGAAACTGACGGTCATCCCCGACGAACGCGGGCGGCTGATGGAAATCCTGCGCGCCGACGACGAGATTTTCGAGGCGTTCGGGCAGGCGTACATCACCACCGGCTATCCGGGCGTGGTGAAGGCGTGGCACTGCCACAAAATCCAGAACGACAATTTCTGCGTCGTCGCCGGCATGCTCAAGGTCGTGCTCTACGACGCGCGCGAGAACAGCCCGACGCACGCCGAAGTCAACGAATTTTTCCTGGGCGTGCACAACCCGTTGGTCCTGCGCATTCCGGCCGGCGTCTATCACGGCTTCAAGTGCATCAGCGAGACCGAGGCGCTGTGCCTCAACATCCCGACGCGTCCCTATAATTATCGCGAACCCGACGAATACCGTCTGCCGCCGCACACCGATCGGATTCCGTACGACTGGGCCCGCAAGGACGGCTGAGCGGCGTGAAAGAGGTTTTTCCCGGCCCATGAGCATCTTCACCAAAATCTTCGGCAGCGCCAACGAACGCGAACTCAAGCGCATGCGGAGCATCGTCGCCGAAATCAACGCCTGGGAGCCGGAGGTCAAGAAACTTTCGGACGAGCAGCTCACGGCGCGCGCCAAAGAAATCGCGGCGCAGATCCGCGCGGCCGCGTTCGACGAGGACGACGAAGCCGACCAGACGCAGGCGCTGTTCGAGGCCGAGCGCCAGGCCCTGCCCGAAGTGTTCGCTCTGACGCGCGAGGCGAGCGTCCGCGCCCTGGGGATGCGGCCGTTCGACATGCAGCTCGTCGGCGGCATCACGCTGTGGGAGGGCCGGATCGCCGAAATGAAAACCGGCGAAGGCAAGACCCTCGCCGCGACCATGCCGCTGGTGCTGCACGCGATGGCCGGCCGCGGCGCGCACCTGGTGACCGTCAACGATTACCTGGCCAAACGCGACTCGGAGTGGATGGGCGCGATCTACGCCATGATGGGCCTGACCGTCGGCCTGGTGGTGCACGAGGTCGAGCCGGACGAACGTCAGGCGAGCTACCGCGCCGACATCACCTACGGCACCAACAACGAGTTCGGCTTCGACTACCTGCGCGACAACCTGAAGATTCACGCCAGCCAGCTCGTGCAGCGCCCGCACCATTTCGCGATCGTCGACGAAGTGGACTCCATCCTCATTGACGAGGCGCGCACGCCGCTGATCATTTCCGGCCCGGTGCGCGAAGACCCGTCGACCCTGTTCAAGGTGCGCGACGTCGTCCGCCGCCTCAAGAAAGACGACCATTACGAACTCGACGAAAAGCACCGCAACGTGATGCTCAACGACGAGGGCGTCACCGCCGTCGAGCACGGCCTGGGCGTCCAGAACCTGTTCGACGACGAGAACGCCGACACGCTGCACAAAGTCGAGAACATGCTCCGCGCCTACGCGCTCTACAATCGCGACCGGCACTATATCGTCAAAGGCCGCGAGGTCATCCTGATCGACGAGCACACCGGCCGCACGATGATCGGCCGCCGCCTTTCCGAGGGCCTGCACCAGGCGATCGAGGCCAAGGAAAACGTGCAGGTGCGCGACGAAAGCCAGACGTACGCCACCATCTCGCTGCAAAACTACTTCCGCATGTACAAGCGCCTCGCGGGCATGACCGGCACCGCCGACACGGAAGCGACCGAATTCAAGAAAATTTACAAACTCGACGTGGTCGTCATTCCGACCAACGCCCGGATGATCCGCGACGACGAGCCCGACAAGGTCTATCTCACCGCCGGCGAAAAATTTGCGGGCGTCTACCTCGATATCCTCGATTGTTACATGCGCGGCCAGCCGACGCTCGTCGGCACGACGTCGATCGAGATGAACGAACTGGTCAGCGAGCTGCTCAACAACTCGCGCAAGGACAAACGCGTCCGCGACATCCTCGATCGGCCAATCATCGAACGGGCGTACGCGGACTACTCGCAACAACTCGGCCGCGAGATCGATTTCAAGACCTTCAAGATCCCGCACACGGTTTTGAACGCCAAGCAGCACGACGCCGAAGCGCTGGTCGTCGCGCAGGGCGGGCGGTTCCGCGCGGTGACGATCGCCACGAACATGGCCGGCCGCGGCACCGACATCAAACTCGGCGGCGACCCGGAGAAGCTGGCGTTCATGGAAGGCCTGGTCTCGGAAGGGGCGTCGCGCAAGCAAATCAACAGCGTGGTGGCCGAGCGGGCCAAGGAATGCGCCGAAGAGCACATCAAAGTCGTCGAACTCGGCGGCCTGCGGGTGATCGGCACCGAGCGGCACGAGTCGCGGCGCATCGACAACCAGTTGCGCGGCCGCAGCGGCCGGCAAGGCGACCCGGGTTCGTCGAGCTTCTACCTGTCGCTCGAAGACGATCTGCTGCGCATTTTCGGCGGCCGGATGGAAGGCATTCTCGCCAAGCTGCAGGTCGAGAAAGACCTGCCGATCGTCAGCCACCGGATGATGGACCGCGCCATCGAACGCGCGCAGAAGTCGGTCGAGGCGCACAACTTCGATATCCGCAAACGGCTGCTCGAATACGACGACGTGATGAACCAGCAGCGGGAGGTGATCTACGAAATCCGCCGCCACATCATGATCGAAGGCGACGTGCACGAGCAGATCCTCGAAATGGCGGCCGAGGTCGGCGGCAGCACCGTCATGGGCTACACCGCCACGCTCGGCAAGCCCGACGCGTGGGACCTCCCGACCCTCAGCCGCATCCTCAAAATGCGCTACGGCATCGACCGGACCTATGACGAAGAAGCCGCGTTCCACTTGAATCCGGAGACCGAGGCGGAAGCCGTCTCCGAGGAAGTCCGCGCCAGGCTCGAAAAGACTTTCCAGGTGATCCGCGACGTCGACGCCAAGCGCTATTCGATTCTCGAGGAAGGCGCGCCCGACCGGGAAAAACTGATGGCGGCGTTGGTCGACCAGGTTGCGTTCCATCTGGCCGAGCGGTGCGCTGTCGAAGGCAAGCACCCGATCAAGTGGCGGTACGACGAACTGACCGAGACGCTCGATAAAGAATACGGCGTTGCGCTGACGGTGCCGGAAGACGCCCGCTTGACGATGTCCATCGAACAACTGGTCATCAATATTCAGCCGCGCCTGCACGAGGCCCTGGCGAAGAACCGCGCGGCGACGGAAAAGCGGATTCGCGAAGTCTGGGAAGACATCAAAAAGGACAAACAGCGGCAGTTGATCAGCCTCGCCGAGCAGCGGATTTATCTCTGGGCGCTCGACCACCACTGGATGCGCCACCTCTGGCGGATGGACCACCTGCGCGAAGCGGTCAGCTTCAGCGGCTACGCGCAGCGCGACCCGTTGCTCGAATACAAGCGCGAAGGCTTCGAGATGTTCGACAACACGATGTGGGAGATCAAGAAGACGACCGTGAACTCGCTGTTCCGGCTCGGTTACGATACGCGCAGCGGGCGGATTCAGATTCCGGATCTGCGCGACGCGTCCGACGACGCCAAACTGATCAAGGAAGAAGCGAGCCGCGCGTTCCAAGAGGGCGTGGCCGCGGCGGGCAACGCCGCGGCGCCCGGCGAGCGCGCCAAGCAGGCGCCGATCAAACGCGACCGGCCCAAACTCGGCCGCAACGATCCGTGCTATTGTGGCAGCGGCAAGAAGTACAAACATTGCCACTGGGACCAAGACCACCGGGCGGCGACCTGACCATGCCGACGAAAGACAAAACCGACGCCACGGCCCCGGCCGCCCGGCTGGCCGACGAGTTGCTGTACCTGCGCGAAATTTCGCAGGCGATCAGCGAAGGCGCCGCGTTGGATTGGCTGTTCCGCCGCATCGTCGAAATCGTCGCCGAATCGCTCGATGTCGACATCGTCAGTTTGATGCTGGTCGAGGCGGACGTCGAACTCGGCAAAGACGTCTTGCGCATCAAGGCGGCGCGCGGCCTCGCCGACGAGATCGTCCGTGACGCCCGCGTGGAATTGGGCTGCCAGATCAGCGGCCTGGTCGCGGCCAACGGCCAGGCGTTGCTGCTCAACGATGTCGAAAGCTCCGGCCTGGGCGTCGCCGCGAGCCGCCCGCGCTACCGCGGCAAAGGTTTGCTATCGGCGCCGATCAAAGCGCGGGCGCAGATCATCGGCGTGCTCAACGTCAACAACAAAACGGCCGGCGGCGTGTTCGACGAGCGCGATCTGGCGCTGCTGACCACGTTGTGCAGCCAGGCCGGCCTCGCCATCGACAACACCCGGCTGTTCGAGGACTTGCGCGCGCACGCCGGCCGGCTTGCGGCGCTCAACGCGCAACTCGACCGCGTCAACCAGGCCAAAAGCGAGTTGATCGTCAACCTGTCGCACGAGATCAAAACGCCGCTGACGACGATCCAGGGCTACGTCGAATTGCTGCGCACCGGCCTGATCAGCCCCCTCAAGGTCCCCGAGGTGCTAGCCAAAGTGCAGGAACGCAGCCGGCATTTGAGCCGGCTCGCCGAACGCCTGATCGCTTTCTTTGCGCTCGATTCCGGTTCCGCCAAGTTCTTGCCGGAGTCGTTCCCGATCAACGTTTTGATTCGGGAATGCGCCGACGAGTTGCGCAGCCGCGCCGCGGCGAAGCAGGTCGCCATCGAGATCGACGACAACTCGTTGCGCCTCGTCGCCTGGGCGGATCGCATGCACTACCGCGAGGCCCTGTCGTCGTTGCTGGACAATGCGGTCAAGTTCAACGTCAAAGGCGGCGCGGCCCGCATTTACGGCGCGGCGGCCGTCGGCCAGGGCGGGGCGCCGCTGCTGGAAATCTTCGTGCAAGACGGCGGCCCGGGCATTCCGGAGAATCTGCAGGAAGCGATCTTCGAGGATTTCAAGCAGACCGACGACATCATGTGCGCCAAGCCCGACGGCCTCGGTCTCGGGCTGGCGATCGCCCGCGCCGTCGGCCAGGCGCATCAATGCCGCCTGCGCCTCGTCCGCTCCGGCCCCGCGGGCTCGGTGTTCGGGATGACGATTCCGCTGGACGCCAGCGCCGGCGGTGAACGGAATCCAGCCCGCTGACGAGTCCGCGGGCGGCGGCGCCGCGGCCGACTCAATCGGGCGCCAAGTCCAGCGTAAACGTCGGCGTTTGCGGCGTGGATGGGCGAAGGATCACGCCCCGTCTTTCCAACGCCTGGCGCAAGATCTGCAGGTCGGCGGGCTCGCCCGTGAAATCGAAACGGCGGCAACGAGTCGTCACGAAGTCGGCCCGGCCGTCATAAAAACCGCGCGCGATCTCCCGCTCGGCTTCCGCTGCCGCGAACCCGAGCGCGCTCGCCCAGAAACGCTGGAAATCCAGGTCGACGTTCCCTTCGGAACGTCGTCCCGCGCGATAGGCGACGCCGAACAAAACGCGCCGAGTGAATTCCTCTTTCGGGATTTGTGGGAATAACGGCTGTACAACCAGCATTCGCGAGGCGATGTGTTTCTCGACCGACGGCCGGTCCGCTTCCTTCGAAGCCAGTATCTCGGCCGTCTCAAGGTTGTCTCCGCGCTCCGCAAAGGGAGCGTTCGCCAGACCCAGGCCTATTCCCGCGACCATTTCTTCCGCCGCTTCCACGGCGATCGTCGACACGGCCGCCGGGAATTCGACGGCCGCCTGCGTCTCCTCGGCGCGGTCGACGATCATCGTCCGGATCTGCTTGCCGATGTTTTCGCCAAGACGTGCGCCGAGGCCAAACGCCACGGAGCGGCGCCGCCAAGCCGGCGATCCCGTTGGCGCCAATAGAATGTCGATCATCTGCTCGGGATCCGCTTTGCGGGCCAACGTCTCCCACGCGAAGCCCCGCCAACGCCGTGGAAACCGGTCGGCATTCGCTCGCGCCGCCGCCATCGCATCGTTCGAGTAATGCGTCTCGGGATAATAATTATCAATGAAATACAGATAATCATCGCCGCGGAGCCGAACCAGGGCGCGCAGATCGTGCGCGATCGACGGGGTCCAGGCGATCAACGTCGCCGCGACATTGACGAACCCCGCCGCCAACAACGGCGCCGCTATGACCCATCGCTGCCACGTTTTGAAATAATCCAGGAAAATGCAAATCAGCGCCATGATCGCCGGATAAATGGGCAATAGATATCGGTAGGACAGGAAATTCGGCGGTCGTTCGATCTGGTACTGCGACGCCAGGAACGCGGCGACCCACACGCCGAAAAACAACCCTAACGCGCCGCCCAGATATGGGTCGTTCTCATAGAGCGCCGGCAGCCATGCGGGTCGCAGCCGCTTCGTTGCGAGGCAAAACAGAGCCGTGGCGAATAGAGCGAAAAAATAATAAGAAATCAACGGCGCGGTCGACAAAAATGAGAACGAGAGGCCGAAATGATCGATCCAGGACGCGGTCTGCAAGAACGACGCTTTCCCATATCCTGCGGATTGCGGCAAATCGACAAAGAACAGATCCCTTGCCTTCGCCGCCACCCCGTGGCCGCCGGCATGCGTCACAGCCGCCAGACTGTTCCGCAACTGGCTCAATTTGAAAGGGCACAAACCGAAGGCCACGGCGGCTGGCAGCAGAATGCGCCAGCGGTTGCGCCCGCGCCACCGCCACAGAACGACAACAACCAGCGTCGCGACGATCGCCGTGTTCTGTGTGCAATAAAAAATCGCAAACCAGGCGATCAGGCCCGCCGCCGCCGCCGCGAGAAGGCCGGGGGGGCGGTCGCGTCGGCGAAAGAGCACAAAGAGGAGCGCGCCCGAAAACAGATAGGATTCAAAGTGATTGCCCCAGAATGCGCAATGGATGGACCACTCGAAAAACGGGGGCGGGAAAGCATTCAGCAGGAGAAAGAGCGTTGCCGGAAAAAGGCCGGCCTCGCGGCGCAAGACAAGCGTCCAGAGAGACACGCCGCCGAAAAAAAAAGCGCGCCCAGTAGGTTCAGCCACAAATAGCGGGAACCGCCAAGAAAATAGAACGGAATGAGCAGCACGCCGTTGACCAGCCCTCCCAGGCTGGGCCCGGTGGAATAGGCGAGCAGCGGCGCGGGAGCGCGGTCAATGACGCCGGTCGCGAGCGTTCCCTTGAAGAAGATTTCACGATCGGTCGACCGATAGCAGGGAAACAACAAGGCGTAGACCAAGAAGCAAGCCGCGAAGGCCAGGGACAGCGGTGAGGGTATTTTTTTCACGTGGCGATCTCGACGCTCCGACGTGCGGCGCCGCCTGCGGCCGGTGGGCGGATACCCGCACGTCTCATCATTTAACTCCTACCGCGCGAATTCGCCGACGTCAAGCTTCACGCTCGGGCCGCACTGCCCCAACGGGTTTCTTGACCGTGATCCGGCGCGGGCAAACGCTCCTGCGACCGGCTACGGCGCCAGCATCGTGAACGGCGTCCATGGCAAATTGCGCGCGAGCAAAAATGCCGCGACCAGCGCGAGATAAACCCAGCCGATATACGGGCGAAGTTGCAGCCGCGGCAGGCTGGGGTCGAGCCAATCGCGATAGAACGCCCGGCCGAGCGCGATCAGCAGAAATGGCAACGTGAAAACTAGCAGCGCGTTTTCGTGCAGCGCCCGCGCCGGTCGCAGGTGCAGCAGGTCGTTCAACGCGCGCGTCGAACCGCAGCCGGGGCAATAAAGACCGGTGAGCACATGAAACGGGCAATACCCGTACCGGCCCGGAATGTGCGGATCGCGAAAAAAAAGCACGGCTGCGGCCACCGCCCCCAATGCGAGGCCGACGAGCCATTTGCGCCGAACCGCCATCGTGAAATCACATGTGGCCGGAAGTCGCGATCATCCCGACGAACATCAGTATCGCGAAGATGACGGAAACAACGAGCAGCGCCAGGCCGACGCCGAAGCCGATCCAGCACCATGTTTTCGCCGTGTTCGACGCCGCCAGAGCCGCGGCGTAGTCGCCCCGCGCCTTCAGGCTGTTTGCCTTGCTGGCAAACACGATGCCGACAATGCCGAGCGGCAGGCAGCAAAACAATGTGATTAAGATGGAAAACACGAGATAGTCGGCGATGGCGACGGCCGGCGGCGCCGGCGGCAACGGCGGAATGGCGCTCGGCGGCGCCTGGCGATCTTGCGTCATGAATTTCTCCTGTCCACAGAATAACGACGAAACGCGCGCCGGACACCTCTCACAATCAACCTACGCCCCGGTGCTTGGTCAAGTGTGCGGCGCGCAACCGCCGACCGAGCATAAACCGCTTCCGCCGGCGGGTCAATTTTCGCGGTCGATCCGCACACCGCAACAGGACGCCGCGAGATTCTGATATTATTTCGATCTAGCGGCGGCCGACCACTGACCACCGACCACTGGCCACTGACCACTCTTGGTTGCGCTGGCGCGCCGGCGGCCGCTGCGTTAGTTTGGTCTCGCCCACAAAATTACCCGGAGGCAAGATGCGTCGCTGCCTAATCTTCGCTGCGTTGCTGTTGTTGATCGCGGGTGGCTCGGCCCCGGCCGCCGAACAGGACGACGAACCCAAGGGGATCGTGAAGCCGGAAGAGAACGGCGGGCGCAACGGCGTTGACGTCGGCGTCTATCTCGACGCCGGCAAGGCCTTGCGCTTTTACGATCTCAGCCGGCTCAACCACGCGCTAGGCGTCGGCGGGGTCGATCCGCTGATCGGGATGGTCGACGATTGGAATTTCGAGTTGGCCGTGGTGATTCCGAAATCGGCGACCTTCGCACTGGCCGGCGACTTTTGGGGCGAAAGGGCCGGCGGCTCGTTGCGCACCGACCTTTCGGGCTGGGACATTCTGCTTCGTTACGGCGTCGCGACACTCCGCTCGAATCTATTTCAGCTATTTCCGTCGCTCGGCATCGGCTACGCGTCGCATTCGCTGCAAATGACGGGCGACCTGAACCGCCTCAATCTCGATCGTCTGCGCAAGCGGGAAACCGCGGATCTCCAGCAGCAGGGGATGCTGCTCGAAGCCGGCCTGCGGCTCGATTTGTTGAGCGCCTGGCCCTCAAACACCCACGGCGCGTTTCTGGCGGTCCAAAGTCTGACCGTCGGCTGGCAAGGCGTGCCGGTTTCGTCGGATTGGCTGCTCGGCACGGGCCGCGTCAGCCTGCCGCACGACCTGACGAACGCGTTGTTCGTGCGCTTCAACCTCGGCTTCGGCGCCGGCGCGCGGGAATCGACTCACGACGAGGAATAACGCGGGGGAGTGAACCATTAATTTCACCGCCGAGGACGCCAAGGACGCGGAGGGTTTCGGCATTTTCTTTGCGGTCTTTGCGTCTTTGCGGTGAAGAGAAATCGGCAACGGCATTTCGCCGTCGCGCGGACGGCGCGATCACAACCCGTTTGGCGCGTCGGGATCGAGCGCGCGAATCGCGGGGCCCAACTTCGGATCGGCCATCAGGCGTTTTGCGAGGCGCCGGCCGGCGTCGGTCTCCATTTCTTTCAGAATGCGGAAATTGCGCAAAACGCGAAAATCGTCGCCAGCCTTCACGGCTTGCTCATAGACGTACGCGGCCGCCGTGTCGGTGCCGGTGTGCGCCAGGGCGCTGGATAGCGCATCTTCGCCGGCCGGATACGATTGCGCGATCGACAAGAAGAACGGCAGGTCGGCGGCGGCGAGTCGCGCGGCGTCGTCGACCGGTTCGGGAAGCTTCGGGCACGACGCGGCGGTCATCAGGTGCGTGTAATAGATCGCCGCGTCGGTGCGGTCGGTCGGCCGCCAGCCCTTCGTGCATAGCACGTACGCCGCCCACCGGCGCGCCTTGACGAAGGGGTTGCGCAGCATTTCCGCCGTTCGCCCGACCTCCGTGCGGTTTTGCAGGTTCGCGATCACAAAGCCGACGGACTCGAGCCGCGGATGAATTTCGTCGATCTTCGCCGCCGAGGCCGGATCGCCGGCCGCCGTGAGTTTCCCTTCCTCTTCGCCTGTGTCCCAGAACGTCGTCAGCAGCGCGTTGTAGCCGTCGTCGCCGAGGCCGCGGAAGTATTCGACGAATCCCTCCTGCGTGTCCTTGGTCTTCCACACGCCGCCGATTTTCTCGATCATCGTCGGCATCGCCGGTTTGCCAAGCCGGCGCACGATGTCGAACGCGGCGCGGCGCTCGTTTTCGTTCTCGGACGCGAGCAGCGGCGCGATCTTCGGCAGCAACGGCGCACCGTCCTTGCCCAGCCGGACGATCGCCGCGTGCCGCAATTTTTCGTCGGCGCCGCCGAGCGCCGGCAGCGACTGCTCGATGGGCTTGGCGCACGCCGCGCACAAGGCGGCCAATAAAATCGTCAGGATCAGGGCGCGTTTCATGGCGCGCATCCTAACAACGCGCCGCCGTAGCGACAAGCGCCGGTTCGGCGTGTGCCGGGCGCGACCGCCGCCCGTTTCCGCGCATCTCACGCTCTCAGTCTGTCAGCCTCTCAGCCTCCCAGCCTCGCAGCCTGTCCCACCCTCCCGCCGCGTTGGTGGCCCGGCGGGCGTGTGGTATAGTCCGCGGCAGACGACCGGCGCGGCGACGAGCCCGCCGGTTTGCGCATCGGGAAGGGCGCGAAAGGGAGACGCTTGAAGAAAACAGCCCATCTCATATGGCTGATTCCGCTGCTCGTTTTGCTGATGGCCGCGAGGCAACTCGCCGCGGCCAAATACCCCGCGGGCGCCGAGAGTTTTGTGCACGTGCCGACGGCGACCGGCGCTTATTATATGTTTCACTATTTGCCGGACGACGCGGCCATCTTCTTGCGGACCTTGCCCTTCGAACGGCCGCCGCTCGTTTATCTGACGACGGCGGCGCTGTTGTCGCGGCTGCACACGGTTTGGGCGTATCACCTGACGATTCTCGGCTTCGCGGCGTTGTTCGCGGCGTTTTATCTGCTGGCGGCGCGGCGGCTGACCAGACGGACGGACCTGGCGGCGGTCGGCCTGCTGGCGGTGTTCGCCAATCCGGAATGGATCGCCGCCGCCGCGTCGTACAACCTCGCCATGGCCGGCCTGGCGGCGACGGTCGTGCCGCTCTGGGTGTTGCTCTCGCGCCGCGAGTCGTTGAAAACCGGGCAAAGCCTGCTCTTCGGCCTGCTCGCCGGGGCGCTGGCCCTGGCCGAACCGACCGCGGTTCTTGTCTGGGCGCCCGCCGCCGCGGCCGTTGTGGTTTTTCATCTGGTCGGGCTCCGCGGCCGCGCGGCGCTCCGGACGCTATTGTTCTGCGCGGCGGCCAGCGGCGTGATGCTTTGGTGGTACGGGCCGCAAGTTCCGGCGGGCGAGCACTGGTGGGGTTTTCTGGCGAAAGGCGACGGCCCGGGCGGCTCGTGGCATTTTCCGTTGCGCGCGGCGCTGCTCCGCTACGGCGGTTTGCCGCTCCTGGCGGGCTTCGCGGCGGCGGCAGTCCGCGCGCGGTGGCGGGAGATTCCGTTCCGCGCCTGGCTGCCGCTGATCGGCGCGGCGGCCGCGCTGGCCGTCTTCGCGGCCGCGCACGCCAAGGGAACGGCGGTTTCCCTGGGCGCGTACGCCGTGTTGACCTTGTTCGCTCTGGCGGTGTTCGATATCTGGCAGGGCAAGGCGCGCGACATCGTCGTCTACAGTCTGCTCGGCCTGTACGGCGTGTTGGCCTTCGCGACGTGGTTCCCCGCGCTGACGCTGCCCGTGGAAATCGCCTCGTTCGGCTCGGCCAAACCGCCGGAAGTCGTCAACACGAAGCCTTATTTCTGGGACGAAAAAGTCGCCGACGCCATCAACAGCGCGATCGACGGCCGCGAACGGTGCCCGGCGATGGTGATCGACGCCGACTCCGATATCAATTATGGCAACGTCGAAGCGCGCCTGATGCTGGCCAAGCCGTTCCTCGCGCTGATGTTGCCGCTGCGGCAGCCCGTGCAGATCGCGCTGCGCCTGCTCAACGACGCCTGTTTTCTGCTGGCGATGCAGAAAAAGGTCTCGATCAGCCTCGCGGTTCCCGAGCCTTCGGTCGAACCGGACGCGCAGACCGTGGAAGCCTCGGTCGCGAACGTGATGAATCTGGTCGAAAGCAAGAACCAATGGATAGAGATCGCGCGCGTGCCAATCAAGGACCGGGTGCTGGCGATTTACAAAAACAACGAACGCACCGCGAAAAGCATCGGCCGCGGCACGCCCGACAGTTTCTTCGACTATTATCTGCTCAACTACACGACCGACAATTTGCGCGCCTTCTCGCGCCACTCGCGCCGCTTGCTGCGCATCGCCCGGTACGGCGACGCGTTCGACCATTTTCAAATGGCCCTCGAGAAGCAGCCGGGGAACGTCGCCGCGTACGAGGGCCTGCTCGACGCCGCGGCGCGCATGATGGGTCCGGCGAAGGAAGCGCCGTTCCTCGCCGGCGTCGTCGTCCAGCATCCGCCGGCGTCGATCTTGCTCCGCGTTGTCCGGCGGCTGCACGAGTTGGAGACGTCGAAGGGCGGCGGCGGGCAATTCGAACGTTGGGCGATTTGGGTGCTGGATAATCTCGCGCCGGGCGAGGCGGGCCGCGGCGGGGTCGTCGCCGAATTGCTCAAGTTCTATTTGACGGCGAACGACGTGCCGCGGGCGACGAACCTGGTCGATCGGGAAATTCCGCAAATACCGGACGCCGAGTTGACGGCGACGCTCTGGAATCTGGCCGAAATCGCCTATTTTAGAAGGCAGAACGCCCTGGCTGGCTGGCTCTACGGGCAATTGCAAACGCGGCCCAATCTAACCGTGCGCCAACGCTCGCTGACGGCGATTCGGCTCGGCTGGGTTCGCGGCGAACGGCCGCCGACGACGATCGGCGTCGACAAGATCGCCTCGCCCGACGAGGCGCGCGACGCAACGAAGTACCTCGTGAACGAAAGTCATCGCCTGCGGCTGGCGGGCAAATCCGGCGACGCGTTGCTCATGCTCGGGGACAGCGAACGCTGGCTGGAAGGTTGCGGCGTCTGCCTCGATGAAGTCGCGCTGGAGAAAGCGCGGGATTATCTGGCCTTCGGCGACAGCGACGGCGCGCGCCGGCAACTGCGGGAGGTCCGCGTCGATCCGGATTTGCGCCAAATCGCGCGGGAGTTGCTCGCGGCGCACAAAACGCCGTCGCGCCAAAATTTCTGAAAGCGGAATGCGGAATGCGGAGTGAACGCGCGCAGACCGTGTGTTCGGCTTAGCCGAGCCGGGCGACGGACGGGTGCGGCGTCGACGATCTCATAGATCCCATAAGTCCCATAACTCCCTTGAGTCCTATGATTCCCCTTCTTCCCAGGCGAAATTGGGCGCGGCCGGAGCGGCCCGAAATTCTTCGCACAAGAACAAGATCGGGAACAGGTAGGCGCCGCGTTCGCCGTGGCCGTCAGCGGTCGTCCATGCCGTAGGCGCGGGCCTTCTGGCGGATGATCATTTCGTCAAGCCATTCCGGCCGGCTCTTGATTTTCATCGCGTCGTCGAAATAGTCGATCGCCTTGCTGAACTTGCCGTTGCGGCGGTAGAGGTCGCCGATCAGATATTTGAGCTGCGGCAGTTGGTCCATGCCGAATTGGGCTTTCTCGCCGGCCTCCTCCAAATATTCTATCGCCAGCTTGCGCAGTTCCTGCTCCCGATCGCGTTCGCCGCCGCTGATCGCCAACCCGCGCATGGTGTATGTCGCGCGCAAGTAGGCGTTGCCGATGTCTTTGGCCGGCATGCCGCGCCAAATGTAGATCTGCGCGAGGATCGCGTAGCGATCCCACGGCTCGAGCCGCCCCAGTTCGAACATCTGCGGCAGCTTCTTCTTGATCTTTTCCACCACCTTCGCGGGCAACGGCGCTTTGAGGTAGGGGGCGAAATCGTCTAGGTAGCCGGTGTAGCCGGTGCGTGGATCGGTGGCGATCAATTTCTGATAGTACGATTCCGAAGCGTTGAGATACGCAAAATCGGTGTCGACGCCCGCCGTTACGAAGGCCGTGATCCGCCAGCCCTGGACCGGGCCGCCGTCGATCGGGCTGAGCAATTCCACTTTCTCGGCGAGCGGCTTCGCGGCCGGCGCGACCTGATCGGCGCCGATCCCGGGCGCGCCGGCCGGCGCCGGCGACGACTCGGGCGCCGGCGAAGCGTCCACCGGCTGGGGCGACGACTCCGCCGCCCAGGCGAATCCGGCCGCAACCATCAACGTAGATACGACGATCCCGATCCAGCGAACGACCGTGAGCATCTTCACCTCTATCTTTGGCGCACCCTTCGTCTTCATCGCCGCCCATTGTTCACTGTTCATTGCTCACTGTCCACTGCTGACTTCTCACTGCTCACTGTTCATTGTTCAATGTTCACTTTTCGTTGTTCATTGTTCACTGTCCTTCAGTCGCTCGGCCGCGCGTTCGCGCGCGTACTGGCGCAGGTCGGGATGCGGATCGAGTTCGCCCACGATTTTTTCGCCGAGCATCGTTTCGATGACATCTTCGAGCGTGACTGCGCCCATCGTGCCGCCGTATTCGTCGACGACGATCGCGAGGTGCGATTTGCGCTCGGTGAAAAAATGCAGCAGTTGGTGGCCGCGCATGGTGGCTGGCACGAAAAGCGCCGGCTGCTGCAGGTCGGCGATTTTCAGTTCGCGCCGCCCTTCGACGAAGGCGTTGACGATGCGCCGGCGCATGACGATGCCGGTGATGTGGTCGGGCCCTTCCTCGGTGACGACGGGGATGCGGCTGAAATTCAGGGTCTGCAACTCGGCCGCCATGTCGCCGACCACGCGGTCGCCGCGCAACGTGAAGAGCACCGGCCGCGGCGTCATGATCTCGCGTGCGGTCACGTTGTTGAGCCGCAGCACGTGGCGAATCCAATGCTCTTCCTGCGGCAGGATCGTCCCGCCGCGCACGCCGAGCCCCGCCAGCGCGACGATTTCTTCCTCGCTGGGTCCGCCGCCCGTGCGCCGCGATTTCAGGACGCTCGCGAGCAGATCGCCCATCCAGACCACGGGCGATAGCACCCACACCAGCGCCTGGATCGGCCAGGCCAGCCACGGCGCGAGGACGCGGCTGTGCGTCACGCCCAGCGATTTGGGGACGATCTCCGCGAACAACAGCAGCAACAGCGTCAACGCCAGCGAAAACGGCGCGATGTAGCTGCGGTGAAACGCCTGGCCGACCAGATCGCCGGCCAGCGCGGCGCCCATCGTCGTGGCGAGGGTGTTGAGCGTCACGATGGCGGTGATCGGCCGTTCGATCCGCTCGCGCAGCAGCGACAAGCGCGCGCCGCGCCGCGAACCGCGCAGCTTCAGCGCCTCGATGTGCGTGATCGGCGCGGCGTACAACGACGCCTCGCTGAGCGAGCAGAAAAAGGAAACAACCATCATGAGGGCGACGATAAAAAATATGGCGGTCATGGGCGACTCTCTATACTAACGGCCATTGGTTTCTTGCTGTTGCGCAAAGATCTTACGGGGCATAAGCGCTAACTTAAACTGCGTGAACGTTCGAAACGGTTCGAATTGCAGCATGTTTTTCGCGCAGACCTCTCCCCGGCCAATCACGCGAACGCGTGATCGGCCCGCCCCTCCCCGACACAGGGAGGGGCATTCGGGCGGCGCACTGGCAGGCAAAGAGACGTTGAAGAGAAAGGACCTCGTGTGTTGCTTCATCATTGCGAAGGCGAACTCGCTGGCCGTGCAGCCCCTCTGTGCCAACGTGAATGAGACACCTTCCCCCCGGGAAAACAGGGTAGAAT
>CAZHPN010000096.1:0-21327 GCA_964534375.1 uncultured bacterium
CCGTCGATTTGAGTGGTTACGTATATGAAGGGCTTGCCGGCACCACCATGCCGATTGCCGGCGCAACCGTTTATGCGGTCAACGGCGCGACGGGTCTGCCAATAGGCGATTCGGCGCCATCCCAGCAGGACGGCGGCTACACTATCCCCGAGTTTACGGTGGCCGAAACCCGCCCATTGTGCTCTATTCCAACGACGACGTGACGGGAATGGCTGAGCCGGTTATGCCAGCCGATATGACTCCAGATCCCACCATGGCCATTGTGACAGGTGCATTAATTTGGGAAGACGAAGGGCCGTCTCCGCCGACGTCCGGCGTTTTCGGGTGCGGACGCGTGGTGCTAAATTCTGGGTCGACCAGTTTCGTCGGCGCCAATTTCGGCGATCCCATCAATCCGTCGCTGACGATGACAACGCGGGAGGATCCCACGTTCACGCAATTCGATGTCGAGGGTTTCACGGCCGACGATCCGGATGGCCTCCCGTACACTTTCACTCTGGACTCATACAATAGTCCGATGATCGGCGCCGGATACGCGTGGGTCTTCCCGCATACGGTGGTGACGGTTTTAATAGTTTACTACACGCAGAATAATGCCGGGGATCCGACGGACCCGCTCTGCACGGACCCGATTTTCTTTTCCGGATACGTCGACGGGAATCGTGCTCGGCTACGTCGTGTGGGACGGCGATCAGTCCGAGGTCGGAGGCGCGTCCATCAGCGTCGATGGAGAACCCGGCGGCACGTTCTTATACACGGACCAGAACGGCAACCCGTCGGAGTCGGCCACGTGCACGAGCACGCCGGGCGGTCCTCAGTTCATGATCATCGGCGCGAGCGCCGGCGCGCCGTCGTCGTCGTACGTTTTCACAGCCCTGGCCGCCGATCAATCCACCACCGCGACGGCCACGATTCCGCAGTTCTATGCATCGTCGATCAACTGGGTCACGATTACGTTCACCAGCTCAACGAGTCCCACCAGTACGTGCCAGTAAATTAATCGTGCGTGGCGGCGCCGGCGCCTGGGGCCGGCCCCGTTCCGCTGACCCGACAGGGCAGGTTCGCAGAATTCAGAGAGCGGGCCGACGATCGACGCCGGCCCTCCGGCAAGGGCCAAATCGAAATGATGAAGGCCAGGAAGGCGGGTGCGCGGCGGCGGCCGCCCGCCAGTCCGTTCGAATGAAAATGTCGACGGCGACGTAAATTGGCCGCCGCCGCCGGTCCGCACTTTCGGCCGCGTCCGAGCATCGTTCGCCGTCTCCCCGAATCCTATTTGTCCAAACTGCCCATCGCCTGCTTGAGGGTTTCAGCCGGCAATTGGATATAGCCAACCTCTTCGACGAACTTCTGGCCGTCCCTGAGGATCCACTTCACGAATTCCTTCGCGGCGCCCCGAAAACGATCTTTGGTCAGCAGGTACAGGTCGCGAACCGGCGGCGACGGATACACGCCCGCCAGCACGGCCTTGATCGCCGCGGCTTTCGTGCTCAGATCTTCTTCCGGGTCGATCTTGCCGTTGCCGTTTACGTCGATCGACAACACGCGCAGACCCGGCGCCGGCTTGCCCGTCCGCGCGTCGAAGGCGTAATTGAGGTTGTTGAAGCCGATCCCCAGCGGATCGCGCCGCACCGCTTCCGCCACGCCCGGGTCGCCGTAGACGCCAACGCCCTGCAACTCCTCTTGCGCTTTGGCGCCAAGATACTGCGCCCAGGTTTCGGCGGCGCCGCACGAATCGGAGCGTGTGTAGACCTGCACCTTGCTGTTGCCCGCGGCGCCGACCAGCGTTTCCCAGGTCACATCCTTACCATGCAAATACAGGTCGATGAACTGCTCGCGTTTCAAACCCTTTTCGGCGAGGCCCTGGGCGAGCGCCGGGTTCGCGGCGTTGATCGTCGGAAACACGGCGTCTTTGACCACGGCGATAAACGCCGCGCCCTGTTTGAGCTCCTCCGGCTTGATGTTGCGCGAGATCATGCCGATGTCGACCATGCCGGCCAGCGCGTCCGCCGCGCCTTTGCCCGCGCCGCCGGCCGAGATGTCGATCCGCACCCCCGGATGCGCCTTCTGATACTCTTCGCCCCAGCGGACCATCATCGGATACAGCGCCCAGGCCCCGGAAACGCGGACCGAACCGGTCAACGGTTGGCCGACGCCCGGCGCGGAGGCAGGTTGCGGGCTCGGCTTGCACGCCGACGCCAGACCCAGAGCCGCGACGAACAGAATCGCGGCCACACACATGCGAAGCGACCTTGATTTGCCCACGGCGAGTCCTCGCTCGACAGCGGAGACGGCGGCACGGAACAGCGCTGCGCCTGTCCATTTTCTTCTCGATCACCGGCTCCTGATGGCAGCGATTGTACCGCGTTTCGGCCGTTCGCGAAACGCTCGATCATGCTGCCGCGCGCTCAGCTTGTGCTTTGCCGCGGGACGATTCATTAATGGGGCGGTCATCGCGCGGGAGGCGGGTATGAGGGCGCTTCGCGCCGGCTGCGCCGCGGCCGGCGGTTTGTTGATGGCGGCGGCGTTTTTCCTGCCGTGGGCGCGCGCCTCCATCCTCGGATTTCAACAGCCGATATTCAGCGCGTACGATTTGGCGCAACGCGAAGCCGTGTGGCTGCTGCCGCCGGTCGGCGGCGCCCTCGCGCTGCTCGCCGGCCTCGCCGCGCTGGCGCTCGTTCTGCGCAGAAGCGACGCCGGCCGCCGCCCACTGGGCGTCGCCATTTTGCTCGGTGCACTGGCGCCAAGCATTTTCTTGCTGGTCGTTCTCGCTCGGTTGCACGGCGGCGGCATCACGTTTATTTGGCTCGAAGGGGCGACGGCGGAGAGCCTCGGCCTCACCTATCGCTACGGCCTGTTCCTGGAATTGCTGGGCTGTTTGCTGGCCGCAATCGGCGGCGCGTGGCTGGCGTTCGACCGACGAAACGGGTGAAGCAGTTCCGCCGTTAGATCGGGCCTTCTCGTGGGGCGCTGCCCATCAGCGCCAACCCGACGTTTCATGGGAGCGAAAACCGGAATTTGGAATGTTGAATGGAGAATGGAGAAATTCGGGCGCCGAATTCTTCATTCTCCATTCTCCATTCTCCATTCTGCGTTGGCCTCCCAGCCTTCCCCTGGTCCTTGTCGCTGGCTTGCTGCGTGGTTAGACTCGCAGCGTCATGAGCGAAGGTGAAAAAAACATCGCCGTCAACCGGCAGGCGCGGTTCAACTATGAACTGATGGACCGGGTCGAGGCCGGGCTGGCGTTGCTCGGCACCGAAGCCAAATCCTTGCGCGAAGGCCGTTGCTCGCTGACCGACGGCTTTGTCGAGATTCGGCGCGGCGAGGCGTGGCTGATCGACGTGAATATCGCGGCGTATTCGCACGGCAACCGCGCCAACCACGAGCCGACGCGGCCGCGCAAGCTGTTGCTGCACAAGCGCGAGATCAAAAAACTGACGGGCAAAATCGCCGAACGCGGCCTGACCTGCGTGCCGTTGCGGATGTACTTCAAAGGCGGCGTCGCCAAAGTCGAAATCGCGCTCGCCCGCGGCAAGAAGAAGGGCGACAAACGCGAAGACGTCAAGACGCGCGATGCGCAACGCGATGTGCGGCGGGCGATGAAAGAACGCCGCTGATCGATCGCGAAGAACGGCATTTTCATCGCCAAGACGCAAAGAGCGCAAAGAATAATTCCGGTTAGTGCATCGGCGCCGGAATGGGCGACGCTTCCGCCGGGCTCGCCGGCGCGGCTCCTAAATAACGGTCGAGAAACGCGGCAATTTTCGGGTACGCGTCGAGGCGGTTTTTCAGTTTGCGCAAGCCGTGGCCCTCATCGGCGTAGACGAGCAACTCGACCGGCTGGCCGCGTTTCTTGAGGGCGTCGTACATCTGCTCGGCCTCGGCGAGCGGCACGCGCGGGTCGTTTTTGCCGTACACGAGCATCAGCGGCGCGCGCAAGCGGTCGACGCGGTGGATCGGGCTGATTCGCCGCAGCAATTCACGGTCATGTTCCAGGCTGCCGTATTCGGCCTCGCGATTCTTGCGCCGCCACGGGCCGGTCTTTTCGAGAAACGTCTCGAAGTTGGCGATCCCGGCGATGCACACGCCGGCCGCGAACTGGTCCGGGTATTCCGTGAGCGCGGCCAGCGTCAGATAGCCGCCGTACGAGCCGCCGAACGCCGCGATGCGATCCGGGTCGATCCGTGGAATATTTTTGCGGATGAACTTCGCCGCGTCGGCGACGTCGCGCACCGCGTCCGGGCGTTTCTCGCGATCGTCCAGATGCGAATAGCTCTTGCCGTAGCCCGTGCTGCCGCGGATGTTCGGCGCCATGATCGCGTAACCGCGCCGCAACAAATATTGATATAGCGGATTGAAATTCGGCCGTTCCTGCTCCTCGGGCCCGCCGTGCAGGCTCAGGATGCACGGCGCCTTGGTTTCGCCCGGCGGCAACTCGCGCGGCAGATAAAGAAACGCCGGTTCGCCGCGGTTGTCCGAGGTCGCAAAGACGATCGGCTCGGGCGCCACAAAGGTCTCGGTCGACAACGCGCCGCGATCGGAAGTGGTCAAGCGGCGGACCTCGCCGGTCTTCACGTCGGCGACGTACAGGTCGGCCGGGCTGCGCGCGTCGCCCGCGGCGAGCAAGAGCCGCTCGCCCTGGGGCGACAACTCCATGCCGAGCACGATCGCCGCCGGCGGCTTCGGCGACGGCAACGCCTTTTTCGCCTTGACGTCCCGCACCCACACGCGCGACAGCCCCTGCACGTTGTCGGCCCACGCCATCGTCAGGCCATTGCGCGAAAACACGAACTTATCCGTGTCCCACCCGCGGGTTTCCCGATATTCCAGCCCGTCAACCTTGACGCGCAAGAACGCCAGCTTCTTGAATTCCTGCATCAGGTTGCTGACGACGAAAAACCCCTCCGCCGATTCCGGACCGACCGGCCAGCGCACGAGGTCGTAGACGGCCCAGCCGGCGTGCGGCGTCAACAAAGCCGGCTTGGCGGCGGCCGCGGCCAAATCGACCAGATACAGGTTGTTGTCCGCGTTCGAAATCACGTCGGAGACGATGAGCCGATCGCCGCTCGGGCTGAAGGTTGCCGCCTCCAGGTTCGCGTCCTTTTGCATCGCCGGCCGCGTCGCGCGCGTGGCGAGATCCATGACGTACACGTCGAAAAACGCTGGATTCCGCGCGTTGGAAGCGTACGCGATTCGCTTGCCGTCGCGCGACCACGCGCCAAAATTGAAAATGGCTTCGTCATTCTTGGCGAGACGCTCGACGTTCTTGCCGTCGGCGTTCATCAGGAACATCTGCGTGCGTTCGTTGCCGCCGACGGCCTTCGAGAAGAGCACGAGATTGGCGTCGGTCGGCGACGGCGCCACGGCGTCGACCGGGTCGTCGAAAAAGGTGAGCTGCGTCGGCGCGCCGCCTTCGGCGTCGACTTTCCAGACCTGCATCGTGCCGGAGACGTTCGTTTTGTAGACGATCGCTTTGCCGTCGGCCAGCCAATGCCCGTCGTACGCCTGCTTGATTTGCAGATAGGCTTCGATGGACGGCGCGGCGGCCGGCGCGGGCGAGGCCGACGGCGCGGCCGCGGGGGCCAGCGGCGTCGGCTGCGGCGTTTCCTGAGCGACGGCCAGACCGAGCAAGAGCAGCAAGCCGAGCAGCCCGCACCAGAGAACCTTGCGCATGGCGACGCCTCCTTCTCCGGCGGTCTATGGGTTGGCGCCGGCCTTTTCCGGCGCGGGCATCCGTCCGAGCTTCTGGCGCTGGTCGGCCGTCAGGCTCTTGTAGAACACCCCTTCCGCATCGGTCAGCGCGTCGTGGGCCGGCACGACTTCGCGCCGGTAGACCGCTTTGACGGTCTGGACGGCCTTGTCGACATCCGGCGTCGGCTGGGCGCCTTCGGCTTTGAAAATTTCATGCGTCATGCCGTGCATTTTCGTACTCGCCTGCCAAAGGTTGCGCGTCGCCGTTTTCACCTGATCGAGCAACGCTTGTTGTGCGGCGTTGAGCTTCAATTCGGCGGCGAGCTTGTCCCAGAAATTCAGGTGATGCTCCATCGTGTCGGCGTTGACGACATCCCGGGCGAAAGCCGACATCGTCCCGACGCCGAAGCCCTGGGCGAACGCCGCGGTCGGCCCGGCCAGGAGGACCAAAAGAAACAAGCCCAGCAGCACTTTACCGGTAGCGAAGCGCATGATTGTTCCCCACCTTTTGTTTGGAGCCTGTCTCAATCCGAGACGCGGCCGAATTTAAAAACAGGCCCAACCCCGCAAGCGCCGGGCTGGGCCAGATCGCGTATTGCGCGGGCGCCCTAAACCGGTTCGCCGGGCAGTTCCGGCGCCGGCTCGGCGGCGGGCGCGGACTCGGCCGCGGGCGCCGGCGGCTCGGCCGGCAGCGGCGGCAACTCGCGCAGATTTTCCTTGATCGTCGCCAGCAGGATCAGTTCCCACAGGTTGTTGTCTTCGAGGGGCGCGTCGGCCGGCGTCGCGGCGACCTGATGGCTTTGCACCAGAAGGCGGCCGGCCAGCACCGCGCGGTACTCCTTCTTGAAGCCTTTCTTCACGAGCAGCAGTTTCTTGAAAAGTTTGTCGCAACGCTCGACAAATTCGTCGGTCACCGTATCTTTCAGAATCGCTTTGCGCTTCTCGTGCCAGAAATCGATGAACTCCTCGGCGTAGGCCGGCAGGTCGTCTTTCTTTTCGTAGACGTCCGCAAGCGCGGCGCGATCGGCCGTGAGATCGAGGTGGGCATAGACCTGCTCGGGCGCGTAGCGCAGGGTCTTGAGGTCCGCCTCGGTCTTCATCATTTCGCCGAGGGCGAAGACGTTCTTGATGAAGTTCTGCGGACTGCCGAACTGGCTGATCATCTGGTGCTGCACGGCGTTTTCCGACAATGCGACGCCGGTTCTGGCGAACGTCTTGCGCCGTTCGTTGTCTTTCGTCCGTTTCTTCAACTGCTTGGTCGCGCGTTTGCGCGCCACGGCCTTGGCGTCTTTTTTTTGAGCCATCGCTTGATCCTCGTCACGTAAGCGTGAACATTTGCCTCTTCAATATAACTCGCCGGCGCCTCAAAAGAAGCGCCGTCAACGGCCGTTGGACGGCGACCCGGGCGCGGGTCACCACGTGCCGACGGTCGGGTCGCCCTGCGTCAATTTGATGCGCTGACTGGTCTGCACGCCGGTCCACGTTTCCGTTGCGCCATTCGGCCAGCGCACGTCGATCTTGTCGGCGACCGCTTCTTTGGCCATGCCGAAGTGCGCCGCCAGCATCGGCGTCGACGCGTACCCGCCGCGCGGACCCTGGATATAGCGCGACTGCATCAATTTGCCGGCGGTGACGACAATCTTGGCGCCGATGGCGTCGCGGTTGTCCTGGACGCCGACGAGCTTGATTTCCAGCCAATTGTTTCCGTAATTGGCGTCGTTGTGGAAAATGAAAATGCCGCCGCCCGGCACGTCGCCGCGGCCGTCCGTCGCCTCGATCAGGCTCATGTTGCCGCTGCCGTCGTAATCCGCCCAGGCGTTGCCGGTGCATGACTGCACCTCGATGCCGGCCCAATACGTCACGTCAAGGAACGTGCCGTCTTCCTGTTGTTCGTAAAGACGGCTGTAGTGGCCGTTGTAGAGGCTCGACATGAAGATGTCGAGGCGGCCGTCGTTGTTGAAATCGACGAAGCTCGGGTCGACGTCGCCTTCGTCCGCGTGGTAGCCGACCGCGTCGTTCTCCCACGTGTACACGTAGTCGGGCGGGCCGCCGTTCTTGTTGAAGCTGGAGGGGCCGCTGCCCGGTTGGTACCGTGGGTGGGCGATGTCGGAGATCATCGCGTCGAACAGGCCGCGGTTGTAAACGTCGCCGAAATCCGCGCCGAAGGTGTTGCCCGGGCCGGAATTCCAGGGGTCGTGCGGCCGGTCGAGACGCTTGTTCAAGCCCACGTCGACGAAGGTGCCGTCGTGCTGGTTTTGGAGCAGGCGGTTGTATTCGCGGCCGTAGTTGGAGATGAAAATGTCGTACCAACCGTCGTCGTTGTAATCGACCCACGTGACTCCATAACAGGGTTTGTAGTAGCTCGGGTCGTCGCCCATTTCGCGAACGCCGGCGGCGAGGGACACGTCTTCAAACGTCACGTCGCCTTTGTTATGGAACAGAAAACCCGGGTCGGAAGCCGGATAGGGGTATTTCTGCAGCCACGATCCGACGTAGAGGTCGAGAAACCCATCGCGGTCGTAGTCGCCGAAACTGGCGGCGGAGTAGTACATGTCTTCGGTGCACAAGCCCGTGTTTTCTTTGACCGTGAAATGGCCGTGTCCGTCGTTGAGCAGCACCTTCGTGCGCTCGCCGTGGACGGAGTCGGGGTCGTCATGCGGCACGGCGACGATCGAGACGATATCTTCGGAGCCGTCGTTATTCAGGTCGCCGGCCAGCGTCAACGCGCTGTATTTCAAGACGTTCAATCCGGACGCGACCGTCTGGTCGGTGAACGTGCCGTCGCCGTTGTTGTGCCAGTACGTGACGTTTTGCGGATAGTCGGTCGTGTTCAGGTTGGTCAACAGCAGGTCGTACTTGCCGTCGCCGTCCAGATCGGTCCACGCCACGCGTTGCTGGCCGGTGACGTTCACGCCGGTTTTCGTCGTCACATTGCTGAAGTACGGCGGCGTTTCGAGCTGGCAGAACGCGCGGCCCTCAAGGCGGATCATGTAGGTGAAGAAAAACGAATCGTTGATCGTCAGGTAGCCCCAATGGTCGCCGATTTCGTTGTAGTTCGACGCGGTGTAAAACCGGGCGATCGCGTTGGGGCCGCCCTCGGCGCTGTAATACAACTGGGGTAAATGGTCGTCGGTCAGATGCTCGAAGGCGGCCCAGACCTTTGTGCCCGGCAGAAACAACAAGTTCAGCTTGGACACGTCGACCTCGACCCAACCCGGGCCCGTGACCTTGACGTCGATCGGCGTCATGTATTCGACCGTCGGAATAACCGTCGTCCACGGCGCGACCATCGGCACCGAGCCGAGCATGTCCCCGTACAGGTGGATGCGGGCGGTGCCGGGGCCTTCACTGAAGTAAAGTTTGATGGCTTGAACGTGATACGGCGTCTTGAATTTGAACATCATCGCTTCGATGTCGCCCGTGACGTAATCCGTCCCGGCAACCAGCGGTTCGTCGCCGTCGTAGTTGTATTCGTACGTCGTGTACGCGCACGGGTTCTTGTACGTCGGGCAGTCCGCCGCGTACATATTGAGCAGCGCATCGCCGCACACGCCTCCCGGCGACGCATCGTCGTCGTTGTCGTCGTCGTCGTCGATCGGGTGGTTCGACCCGCCGCTCGAGCTGCTTTTCGCGGCGCAGCCCGCCAAAACCAGGGCCGCCGCCGTTAGAATTACGACAAGAATCCACCATCTGTTCATCGCCGCCTCCGCGCTCGCATATCCGGTTACTTTACACCAACGGCGGGCGCCGCAAAAGACCCGGCGCGTCGCTGATTTCAGTAGTACTCGCGGAAATACGTGACGCCGCCGTGCACGACTTTTTTGATTTTTTTGTCGCGCACGAGCTTGTCGACCAGGTCGCCCGCGGAGGCGCGCTCGAGGCCCAAACTGCCGATCAGATCCGGCAGTGTGACCGCGCGCCGGCGCACCAGTTCGACGATTTTCGTCTCGATGTCGCCGGTTTCCGGTTCGCGGGCGGCGGTCGGGCCGGGGCCGATGCTCGTCGCTTTCGGGCCCATGATCCGGACGATCCGCGCCAGCTCGTCCGGCGTCAGCGGTTGGGCGAAGCTCTCGGCGGGCGGCCGCGCGACGGTGTTGAGGTGGATGCGATCCGGATTGATGCGTTCGGCGGCCTTGGCAAGCGCCGCCAACTCCGCCGGAGCGTCGTTGACGCCTTTGACGAACATGATTTCAAGGTATATCCGGCCGGCGAACTCCTTGCGAAACTGCACCAGGCCTTCGATCATTTTGTCAGCGCGCAACGCCGGGTGCGGCCGGTTGATCTTCTCGAAGACCGCCTGCGTCGCCGCATCCAGGCTTGGCAGCACGAGGTCGGCCTTCGCGAGGTCGCGCCGGACGTCGGGCCGATCGATCAGCGTCGCGTTGGTGATCACCGCGACGGCAGTGCGGCAGCGAGCTTTGACGCGGTCGATGAACTGGCCGAGATCCTGGTGCAAAGTCGGCTCGCCCGACCCCGAAAAGCTGACAGCGTCGATGCCGGCCTTCGGCAGCGCCGCGTCGATCGCCCGGTTGACCTCGGCCGACGGCACGGGAATGCCGCGCTTGATGGTCTTCACGACGGTGCAGCCGACTTGGCAATAAATGCAGTCGACGGTGCACGGTTTGGCGTCGGGCGGCAGCAAATCGATGCCGAGGCTGTAGCCCAATCGCCGGCTGGGGACCGGCCCGAAGACAATGCTCAAGTTTCCTCCTCCGGAAACTACTTCCCTCGCGCGAGCCGCCCCAACATAGGCAGCGGAAAAATGGAAGTCAACGAAGAGACTGGGAGGCTCGTGGCTCCCTCGCCCTTTGGGAGAGGGCCGGGGCGAGGGTTTGGAAATGGCCCTCACCCGCCTCGCTCCGCTCGGCGCCCTCTCCCAGGGGGAGAGGTGACGGCCGGCGCGGTGCAGCCTCTCAGGCTGTTTCGCCGTCCTCGGCGAAACAGCAATTGACCCGCTCGTTGCACGACTGCCGGCACACGCGCATCGCCTGGCGCAGGCGGTCGGCGACGGGGGAATCCCACAGCCGGCGCGGATCGTCGTCGATCGTGCCGAGCGCGCCGAGATGCGGGCAAAAAGCGACGTCGCCGTTGGCCTGCACGGTCAGCCCGTCTTCGCCGACGCGGCAAGGCTCGTCGGCCGCGAAATTCAGCGGGTCGCGAAAGTACCGCCGCCACAGCGCGAACTGCGAGGGCGGATTGTGAATGGCGAAGCCGTCGCGCTGCATTTGTTCGAGCTCGTCCAACGCCGCCAGAACGCGCGACACCTCCGCCGGCGTGCGCGGCCAGAGCGGATCGTCGGCGAAGAAAGCCGGCGACCACGGCTTCGCCAGCGTCGGAATCACGGCCTGCAGCCGCACCACCCCGAACCGCGGCATTTGCCGCAGCCGCCGCGCGAGTTCCGGCAATTCGGCCGCATTTTGCGCGTGCAATGTCGCCACGACGTTGACGTCGAGGGCGGTGCGTTGCGTCAGGAATGCGATCATATCCATGACGCCCTGAAACAGGCCGGGGCCGTTGCGCAGCCGATCGTGCGTGGCCGCCAGGCCGTCGAGCGAAAAATTGATCGCGCGCAGGCCGACGGCGGCCAGTCGTTCCGCCGTCGCCGGCGTCAAGAGCGAACCGTTGGTGTTGACCACGGTGGTGAAGCCGCCGGCGCTGAGCCGCGCGATAAACCCGGTCAGGCCCGCGTGCAGCAGCGGCTCGCCGCCCGTGAGCAGCACGGTGCGGCCCGGCGGCAGCCAATCGGCGAGCAGGTCGAAAAACCGCAGCATTCGCTCGGTCGCCGCTTCGCGCACGTGGCTGCGGGCGATCTGGCACATGTCGCAGTAAAGATTGCAGCGCGCGGTGACGCAGACATTGATGTGCCAGGGCAGGCCGTCGCCCGGCCGGCGATGGTTGTCGCGCGGATCCGCGGTCGCCGGATATCGGCCGTTTTCCGTCATGCGGGCAGTTTACCAGACATCGCCGGCCGGCGCGCGGGAACTGGCGAAACGAATGCGCCCGGCGGTCTCCTTCCGGCTCATTGGCAGCGGCGCGGCAACAGATCGCTGCCGCAGAGGCGGTCGGCGAGCAAGCGGGCCATCAAGGCATGGCCGGCCGCCGTGAAATGGCAGTCGTCAATGAACAGCGCCGCCGGGTCGCCGGCCGCGACAAAACCCGGCGCCGCGTCGAGAATGGGAATCTCCAGGTCTTGCACGTCGCGTTTGAACGGCCGCAGACCGTCGTAGCGCCAGACGAAATCGCTCCAGCCGGGCCCATCCGGCGCCGCGCCGGCGCGGCGGGCGTCGTCGAAAAGCTGCCGCGGCAGAACCGGCGCCACCAGCAGCCGCACGCCGAAGGCGCGGCAGCGATCGCGCACGGACAGCAAATCGTCGTGCGCCTGTTGAAAGACCAGGTCGCGCGGGGCCGCGCCCGCGCGGTCCGAATAGTATTGCGAGACGATGTCGGCGAAGCGCGGCGGCCGCAGCCCGCGGCGGAGCAGCCGGTACAGATGCGACCGGGCCAGACCGGACTGAAATTGCCGCAGCGCCGCCGGCCAGCCGTTCTGCATATCGCGCCAGGCGGCGTGATCGGCCCGAAAACTCGGCTGCGTGTAAAGAATTAGCAGGTCGGGCTGGTACGCCAGGAGGCGTTTTTCGATCAGCGCCCGCTGCTGCCAGAGCGCGGTGCCGGGCACGCCGGCGTTGAGCGTCTCGACGGCCACGTTGCGCCGCCGCAATTCGCCTTCCAGCAGGCGCGTGTAGGTCTCTTCCTCGGCGACGCCGAAACCGAAGCAAACCGAATCGCCGGCGCTGATGATGCGCCAGGTCGCGGGACGCTTGGTTGGGCTCAAATCCGGCCCGCGGAAGCCGCTTTGATTGAGGAACTCTTCGACCTTGGAAAACGGGTTGAGCGCTTCGGCCTGTAGCGCGAACTGCGGATCGTAGGCGCTGGTGAAGAACCGCTCGGTCGGCAGTTCGGCCCACCCGCCGAAACGAACTACGACCTCGGCCGCCGCCAGAAACAACAGCGTCGCCGCCGCCGCGTAGACGGGAACGGGCGCGCGCCGCCGGTATTTCGGACTCATACGGGGATTAATACATCAAACGCAGGCCGCCGGTAAGGACGCGGCCGGGTTCCGGAAAATACCGCTTGGTCTCGTACGCTTCGTCAAAGACGTTTTGCGCTTGCGCATACACTTCGACCAGATCGCGGTAGGTGTAAAAAATGCGCAGGTTCGTCACGGTGTAGGCGGCCATGTTTTGCAGGCCGGTCGCCAGCAGCTCCTGGCGCGGACCGGCGAACAGCAACTGCGCGGCGGCGCCCAGCCCGAACGGGAAGCGATAGCGGATATCGCCCGAGCCCCACCAGGTCGGTTGATATTGCGCGCGGAAGGTCTTTTTTGTGTTGTCGTCGACGAAACTTTCGTACGACCCGTTGGCGCCGAGGAACAATCCCTCGATCGGCCGCGACGCTACGGTCAGCGTGCCGCCCCGGCCGTCCTCATTGTCCTGGTTGGCGAAGACGGGCGGCTGGCCCGCCGTCGGCCGCGGCACAAGTTCGATATCGTCGATCTCGCGGCGCCAGAAGCCGACGAGCGAGATTTTCGTGCCCGCCGCCGGCTGCCAATCGACGCCGGCCTCGCCGTTTTCGATGACGCCCGGCTTCAGATGCGCGTCGCCGTAGGTCTCGTCAAACCACTCCTCGACCGTCGGGAAGCGCGGATTGCGGCCGGCCGCCGCGCGGATCGTCACCCCGGCGAACGGCCCGAACGCCAGACCGCCGCGGCCGTGCCAGCCGTCGACGGCCGGCCCCGGCGTCAACGTGTCCGTGCGGCTCGGATCCAGGCGCATGTAGCCGCCGCCGAGGCTGACGTTGAGCCACGAAAGCGGATGGAGGTCGTCCACCAGCGAGCCGCTCTCGCGTTCGATCAGGAACTTCTCGTCTCGGGCGTTCGGCCGCCAATAGTCGCCCTCGTCGGTTCGGGCGTCGAAGCGGAGGGCGACCCGGCTGATTGGACCGGCATCGAACCAGGGCGCGACGGCGCCGCCGAAGCGTTTGTCGCTGTAGTGCTCGTCATTCGACAAATGGACGTAGCGCGGATCGCTGTAGATGTGCTCATCTTCCAGAAAGTGGACGAGATACGCCTCGCCGTCGAGGTTGAACGGTCCGAACGCGCCGAGCCGCACGTTGAGCGCCCCGCCGATGCGATCCAGCATCGGAAAATCCGGGAACTGCGTGGAGGGCTGGTAAGCGTTGACCGGGATTTCGCGGTCCTGCGCGTCGTAGAACAACGACGTATGCGCCTCGAACTTGTCGGCGACCACCGCTCCGAGCCGCACCCGGAAATTGTCGCGGGTGTACGCCGAGTCGTCGCGCGCGTGACCTTCCTGCTCCGACGTCCGCCGAAAACCCTGCGTCAGCGGCTCGGCCGAAAGGTTCTGATGGCTGGCCGACGCGAAGAACTGAAACGCGCGGATCGTGTCGCCGACGCCGGCCGAAAAATCGTTGCGCCGATCGTCGCCGAACCGCGCCTCGAACCCGGCGCACAATTGGTCGCCCGGCTTGCGGGTCACGATCTCCACCACGCCCTCGCCGCCCTCGGCGCCATAGCCGACCGGCGCCGGTCCGGAAAAGATGCGGATGCGGGCGATCTGCGACGCGGGAATGCTGGACAGGTCGAATGTGCCGTACCGACCGTGCTCGAGCGGCACGCCGTCCAGCAGCACTTGCAGCCCGGCCGGCCCCGCGCCGCGAACGAGCAGCAGTTGTTCGCCGCGGTCGTTCCAGCGATCCGCTTGCACGACGAAACAGCCGGCGGCCAGGGACAGCCCGTCCGCCGCCGTCTCCGCGCCCATGGCGACCAAGTCCTCGCCGGTCAACTCGACCACCGAAGCCGTCGCCAGCGGATTGCTGGCGCCCGCATCGTTCAGCGCCGCGGCGGCTGTGAACGGCAAGCCGTAGTCGGCCCCGCCCTCGCCGGCGGCAAAGGCCAGGGTCGAGAGAAAGAACAGCGCCAGTGCGGTCGCGACCCCTCTGCTCATGCCCCCTCAATTTAGTGGCAACAATTTATCTTAGGATTCGCCCGTCGCCAAAGCAACCGGAATGGCGCGAAATCCAGTCGGGAACAACGGCGAGTGTCGGCAGGCGGGCGGCGGCCGGTCGGCCTTTCGGGTCTTCGAGCGGTCTCATTGTGTTCTGCGGCCAAGACAAGTACCATCAGGCGTGCATCGCGCCCGTCCCTCCGGTCTGGGCGTCGGTCCGGTTTCTCGTCGCACAAGGAGACTGCAGCATGTTTTCGCGATATCGAGTCGTTGGGTTGGCGCTGGCGGCGATGCTGGTGTTGGCGGCCTGCGCCGCGTCGAATACCCCTTACCCCGCCACCCCGCTCGCCGACGACGACGATGACAACGACACGGCGCCGGTCGACGACGACAACGATGACGACAATGACGCCAGCCCGGACGACGACGCCAGTCCGGATGACGACGCGAGCCCGGACGACGACACGAGCCCGGACGACGACACGAGCCCCGATGACGACACCAGCCCGGACGATGACTCGATCCCGGACGACGACGACAATGACAACGACAACGACGACACCTCGCCGGATGACGACGACGACGACAATGACAACGACGACAACGACACCGCTCCGGACGACGACGACGACGACGACAACGATGACGACGACAACGACGACACCGCCGTTTGCAGCGGCGACGGTTGGTGCTGGCAGAATCCCCTGCCGCAGGGCAACGGCCTGAACGGCGTGTGGGGAACGTCGGCTTCCAACTATTACGCTGTCGGCGGCGGCGGGACCATTCTTAACTTTAACGGCACGTTCTGGAAGGCGATGACCAGCGGCGTCACGACTCCGCTTCGTGGAATCTGGGGGCTTTCGGATACGGACATTTATGCGGTCGGCGATTTCGGCGTCGTCGTGCATTACAACGGCACGAACTGGTCGACCATGACCAGCAGCACGACCAGCGGCCTGAACGCCGTCTGGGGAACGGACGACAGCGATGTCTTTGCGGCCGGCGGCAATGGCACAATCGTGTTCTACAACGGCTCCGCTTGGGCGCCGATGGTGAACTACGACACCGCGGAGTTGAAGGGCCTGTGGGGCAGTTCGGGCACGGACGTTTATGCGGTCGGCAATTCGGGCGCCATCCTGTTTTACAACGGCGGCGGCAACTGGACGGCGCAAATCAGCAACACCTCGAATACGTTGCTGGGCGTCTGGGGCGCTTCGCCGACGATGGTGTTCGCCGTCGGCGTCGGCGGCGTGATCTTGCAAGGCAACAACGGAAACTGGACGCCGATGACCAGCGGCACCCCGAATCCGCTGTTCGCGGTTTGGGGCACGGCGGCGGCCGACGTGTTCGCCGTCGGCAGTTACGGCGACATCCTGCACTTCGCCGGTTCCAGTTGGTCGCCGATGACGAGCGGAACGGCGGCCAATTTCACGGGCATTTGGGGTGTGGCCGATTCGAGCATCTTCGCCGTCGGAGCGGACGGCGCGATTTCGGGCTATGACGGCAGCACGTGGTCCGCGGCGAGCAGCGGCGTCACCGAAGAACTAGCGGGCGTATGGGGCGATTCGCCGTCGGATGTGTTCGCCGTCGGCTATTCGGGAACGATCCTGCATCGCAGCGGGTCGACCTGGACGGCGATGACCGCCGGCACGAGCGCCAACCTGGCCGCCGTTTGGAACGCGTCCGCGTCGGACGCGTTCGCGGTCGGCGCCGGCGGGCTCATCCTGCGTTACAACGGTTTGACCTGGTCGGCGATGACCAGCAACACCAGCAGCGACCTGTACGGCATTTGGGCCGACGCCGATTCGGACGTGTTCGCGGTGGGCGACGGCGGCGCCATCGTCCATTTCGACGGGTCGTCCTGGTCGGCGATGACCAGCGACACCAGCGCCCGGTTGCACGGCGTCTGGGGCAGCGACTCGGCGCACGTGTTCGCGGTCGGCGCCGGCGGCGCGATTGTCAACTACAACGGTTCCGCGTGGTCGGCGATGACGAGCGGCACAAGCTACGATTTGTACAGCGTCTGGGGAGATTCGGCGAACGACGTCTTCGCCGTCGGACAATTGGGCACAACCTTGCTGTACAACGGCTCGTGGTCGCCGCTCGAGAGCGGGACGATCGACGACTTGTATGGCGTCTGGGGCGTCTCGGCGAACGATGTCTTCGCCGTCGGGCTGGGCGGCACAGTGCTCGTTTTCGAGGGCGGCACGACCTGGTCGGCGATGAACTCCGGTGCGGCGACTGATCTCTACGCCGTCTGGGGCACGTCGTCGGCCGACGTGTTCGCCGTCGGCTACGCCGGGGCGGTGCTACATCTGGGACAGTGAGGCGGGGAGTCGGAAGTCAGGAGTCAGAAGTCGGAAAACGGAAGGCGGCGGTCAGGGGATTGCAGCCAGAAATCAGTAGTCAGGGGCCAGAATGAGTTTACCAACGGTCGGACGACAGCAGGCGCTAGACGAGAAACTGCTCGCAGTTTGCGATCATTCTCCTGCTCGCTGTTTTCCGGCCTCTGTCCTCTTGTTTCTGACTTCTGACTTCTGACTCCTGGCTTCTGTCTTCGGTCTCCTGTTTTTTTGCCTGTCCGCAATGAGGTGATTTCGTGAAGCACTACGCTTGGTTGCTGTTGTTGCCCTTGATGATGGCGCTTGCTCTCGCCTGCGGCAGTTCGGCCAGCAACGGCAGTTCGCCGGCCGCGGACGACGATGCGAACCCGGACGATGACGACGACAACGACGATAATGACGACAACGACGATGACGATAATGATGACGATGACGACGACGATGACAACGACGACGACAATGACGATGACGACAACGATGACGACGATGATGACGACGACAATGACGCCGACTGGTCGGTGATGCCCAGCGGCGCGCCCGAGACGCCGTTGAACGCGGTCTGGGGTTCGTCGCCGACGGACGTTTACGCGGTCGGCGGCAACTCCGTCAGCGAAGACGGCGCGATGCTGCATTACGACGGCTCAACCTGGGCGGCCGTCGCCGGCGAGACCTATTCCCTCTATTCGCTCTGGGGCGATTCTCCGTCGGACATCTTCGCGGTCGGCACGGGCGGCACGTTGTTGAATTTTGACGGCTCGACCTGGCGGCACAACGTCGCCCCGCCGCCCTACGCGTGGATGCGCGGCGTGTGGGGCAGTTCGGCGTCCGACGTGTTCGCCGTGTGCGTCAACGGCCCGATCATGGTTTACAACGGCGCGAGTTGGTCGCAATTTTCGAGCGAGGATTACGTGGGGTTCGGGATCTGGGGCGCCTCTTCCACCGACGTGTTTTTCGTCGGCCCGGCCGGCGCCATTAAGCAATTCGACGGCGCGTCGTGGCAGGCATTGGCGAGCGGCACGACCGCCGATTTGGAAGGCATTTGGGGAACATCCGCCTCCGATGTGTTCGCCGTCGGCGCGACGATCGGCGCCGTGACCACGGGCGCGATTCAGCACTACGACGGAACCGCGTGGTCGTCGCTGACCGCCGTCGCCGGCTGCGACCTCTACGGCGTCTGGGGCGCGAGTTCGACCGACGTGTTCGTCGTCGGCTTCGACACCGTCAACGCCTGGGGCGCCATTCTGCGCTACGATGGCGCCTCATGGACGCCGATGATCAGCGGAACCGCCGCCGCTCTCAACGGCGTCTGGGGCAGTTCCTCGACCGACGTCTTCGCCGTCGGCGACGACGGCGTGATCCTGCATTATGACGGCCCGCCGGCGGCGAAAGCCGCCGGAACGCGCGGGAAATAGCGCGGCGACGAACCGGTCCGGCGGCGCGCCGGCCGCCCGTCGACCGCTTTTCTCACTGGGCGCCGTATGGTAAAAATACGACGATTTTTGCCCTTTCGCGGGCCGCATGGTTGGGCCGCGCGGCGGGGCTGCGAACCGCGGAGCGAGGCGCCGCTTTGGCCGTAGACAAGAGCTTCTGGACCGATCCGCAATATCGCCTCCGCCGCATCGCGCTCTTTTTCGTGGCGTTGGCGGTGTTGACCGATCTCGGCGTGCGCCTGTATTTTTCGCGGCGCGGCGTCGTCGACCGCAACCCCGGCAACACCGTCGCCGCGATGCCCTACCTGCTCGAGCAATTGCAGAAAGCGACGCGGCCGCGGATCGTCTTCCTCGGCAGCTCGGTGACGCAGGGTTACGGCAACTGCCCGCCGGGCAAGCATTTTCCCGCGCTCGTCGAACAGGAATTGCGCCGCCGGCCGGAAACGCGCAACGCCCGCGTGTTCAATTTGTCGAGCGCCGGCAACCGTTTCGGCGACCACTTCGGCGACCTGGTCGCCTCGATGGCCGCCAAGCCGGATTTGGCGGTGTGCGCGATCCACATCAAGATGTTCTCGGTCAACGCCGGCCTCATGGACCCGTTGATGCACGACGAGGTCGCCTACTACTTCCGCAACGATCCGGCCTACGGCCGCGGCCGCGAACGCGACATGAGCAAGCGCTTCCGCCTCAAAGACGAGCGTTACCGGCAGATTTGGCTGGATTTCCAGATGCAGAAGTTGTCGGGCCTCTACCGCTACCGCCGCCTCCTCGGCTTTTTCCTCACGGGCAACCACCAGTTCCCGGCGCCGTGGGCGGCCGATCGCGTCAAGACGGCGCTGGACATGATGGACCCGCTGGCGATCGAGGCCTACGACACCACGGCCGACGAGCGCAACGCCGATTATCTCTGGAAAGTCATTCCCGACCACATCATTCAGCTGCAATACCACCAGTGCGAGGCCTTCGATTTTTCCGACGAAAACCTGAACTGGCTCACCTTCAAAGATATGTGCGCCTACGCCCGCGATCATCGGGTGAAGCTGCTGTTTTTCCTCAATCCGCTCAATAAAGATTTCATCGACTCAAAAAAGTTCTTCGATTGGGCCGAGGTGATGCCGCTGTTCAAGCAGCGGATCCTCGAAGTGACGCAGTCCTACGGCTGCGCGATCGTCGACGCCACGACCCGCATCGACGCCCGCTATTTCTCCGACATGGACCATCTCAATATGAACGGCCACCGGCAGATGGCGGGCGTGCTCATGCCCGCCGTTTTGTCGGCGCTGCCGCGCGGCGAGTGAGCCCCGATGACGACGCCGATGCAAAGCTGGTCTTTTGTCGTGTTCGCCGCGATGGCCGTGCTGCTGTACTGGCTCGCGATCCCGCGCCGCTGGCGCCCGCACTACCTGCTGACCGTGAGCCTTGGCTATTTCCTCGCCTGCTCGCTCGATCAAATGGGCCTGCCGTTCGTTTTTTTGCTGTTCTACCTGTATGGGATGTTCGTCATCGGCATTCTGATCGATACGGCGAAAACGCCGCAGGGCCGGCGGCGCTGGACGGTCCTGGGCGTCGTCGCGGCAGCCGGCATCCTGGTCCTGTTCAAGACGATCGCCACGTTGACGAAAGTGCTGGTCTTGCTGCTGGGCCCGGGCCTTGGCGAGTGGGCCGCGGCGGGGTTGACCAAATTCGGCGTGCCGATCGGCATCAGCTATTTTTCGTTCCGCGTCATTCACTATTTGGTCGAGGTTTACCGCGGCAAGGAGCGGCGCGCGACGGCGCTCGAATTTTTCCTCTATGTAACGTTTTTCCCGACGATGGTCGCCGGCCCGATCCACCGTTTCTTCACGTTACGGCGCGAAAAACCGGAGGACTCGTTCGGGGTGCAGGTGCGCGGCGAGGGCGGCCTGCCGCCGTTCAAGTTCGACGATATTTCGTATGGCGTCTGGCGCATCCTGCAAGGCGTGGTGAAAAAATTCGTCATCGCGGATTTTTTCTACCGCCTGTGCACGCCGATGCTGCAGCCGGCGCTGCTGCTCAAGACCGAATGGTGGCAGATGTGGATGGCGGCGCACGCCTATTTTGTCTACCTGTACATCGATTTTTCGGGTTACTCCGACATCGCGATCGGCATTTCGCGCCTGTTCGGCATCCGGGTGATGGAGAATTTCAACTGGGGCCTGTTCGCCGTCAACGTGCAGGATTTTTGGCGGCGGTGGCACATCAGCCTGACGCAGTGGCTGATGAATTACATCTACTTTCCGCTGGGCGGCGGGCGCAAGGGCGAATTCCGCACCGATGTGAACGCGATGATCACCATCATCGCCGTGGCCGTGTGGCACCGGGTGTCGGTGTCGATGTTCATCTGGGGCTTCCTGCAAGGGCTGGCGGTCGTTTTCGTCCGCCACTACCTAAAATTGAAAAAACGGCTGTTCCCGAATCATCGGCCGACGCTTTGGGGCAAAGCGCTGGGGGTGGTCTGCGTTTGGCACTGGCAGGCGATCCTCTGGCCGCTGTTCCATCACCCGACCCGAATCGCGATTCTATATTGGGTGAAAATGAGCCCGGTCATTCCGCTGCTCAAATGGCTGGGCGTCCTCGGCGGGGCAGATCACGGATTCGGCGGGCTGCCGTGAGACGGAGCGAAACATGTTGATAAAGCAGTTGGCCAAGGAATTCGGCATCGCGTTCGTCGCGTGGGGCCTGTTCGTGCTCGCGATGCTGTTCGCCACCGCGTCGGTCGAGTTCACCTACGCGATGTTTTAGCCCGCCGCCGCCGGCGAATGTCATGGTTACCCCTAGCCCAACTTCGCCAGTTCAGGGGTCGTGATTCTGTAAATTCGCATACTT
>CAZHPN010000097.1:0-21010 GCA_964534375.1 uncultured bacterium
AGGCAAATCCGCTTTTCCAAGCGTCGCCGCTCTTTATCCTAAAGCCTATGCCGCGACGGGGAGGCGTTGGGGAGGGGTCGCGCCTGGCGGCAGCCAAACCCAATTTTTTGCCGCAGGCCCGCGGCTGCGCCGCTCACGGTCAAATGAATCCTCGCCGCGCTTACGCCAACTTCTTTGCGGCGGCCAGCGCCGCGTCGTAATCCGGCTCGCGGCCCGCTTCGGGCAGGAGTTGCGTGTAGCGGACGACGCCCGCCTTGTCGATGACAAAGACCGCGCGCGCCAGCAACCGCGGCTCCTTCATCAGCACGCCGAACGCTTTGCCCAGCGCCGTTTCGCGATGGTCGGACAAGGTGCGGACCTTGTCGATGCCGGCCGCGCCGCACCAACGTTTTTGCGTAAACGGCAGATCGACGCTGACGGTGACGATGGCGATGTCGTCGCCCAACTCCGCGGCGCGTTTGTTGAACGTGCGCGTTTCCGTGTCGCAGACCGACGTTTCGAGCGAAAGGACAGTCGAGACGATCAGTCGTTTGCCGAAAAACGACGACAGCTTCACCGGGCGACCGCTATTGTCGACCAGTTCGGCGTCGGGCGCCTTGTCGCCGACTTTCAATTCGTCGCCCACCAGCGTCACGGGCGCGCCCCCGACAGTCACACGGCCGGTTCTTTCCGTCATGGCATTTCCTCCTTCTGAGATCTCACGTTTATTGAACGGAAAGTAATCACGCGGCCGCAAGGCGGCAACGCGCGGCGGGAAATTCGTTCAGGCGGCGGGGGCGGGCGCCGGCGGCGCCGGCCGGCCCCGAAGTTGCGCGAGCTTTTTCAGCGCGAGGTCTTTGAGCAGCAAGTACGTCGGCAGCGCCAGGAACAGCACGAGGTAGGCGTAGTTGCCGAAGGTGTAGGCGACGCGGTCGCCGCCGTGCGCGGGGCCGAGTTTGGCTTCGGACAGGTAACAGCCGGCGTTGATCAGGAAGATCGATGCGATCGAGAATGCCGCGAAGCCGGCGCCGCGCCGATCTTTTCCCGTGACCATGAACATCGTCAGCGAGTGATAATAGTAGCGCGAGGCCGTCATCAGCGCGTAGATCAATCCCTGGCCGAGCGGAACCGTCCAGTGGTCTTCGTCGGGGCCGCGGATCATCGCCCCGATCGTCAGCGCCGCGAGCAGCACGAACAGCGCCTGATACAAATGGCGCTGATCGATGAAAATCTCGGTGCGTTTGTCGATGCTCGTCCAATCCCAGCGATTGGACCACTCCACGGACATCGTGCGCTTCAGGCCGAATTTGTTGCTGTCGAACTTCTGGTGCCAGGCGTGCATGGTGATTTTTTCGAAAAATTTCTTCGACGGCGAAATGCCGTGCCCGGCGATCACGCCCAGGCCGATGAAAATCAGGCTGAACGCGGCGAAGCTGGCGAGGAAGCGGAACGGGGCCCACGGGATGCGCCGCGTGCGAATCAGCTCCCGCAGAAAAACGACGCCCGGGCCGGCGACGAACACCACCGGAAAGATCGTCGTGCCCGCGCCCACCGCGAGGGCGGCGCCGGACGCGATCATCTTCCCGCGCCGGTACAGCGCCATGCAGAGCAGCAGGCCGTCGAGCCAGACGTATTGAAAATACGTGCCGAACACGCTGCCGTTGTAATAGTAGGCGAGGTGCAGGAAGCAAAAGACGAGCAGCGCGGCGTCGAGCCCGGCGCAAATGCCGACGGCGATCAGCGCCGCCAAGAGCAACACCACGTCCGCGAACAGGCCGACGTGATACGCCGTCTTGCTGCGGGCGTCAATGTACTGCGCCAACGGGCTGGCCACCACCTGCCAGAACGGCGGCGGGTTGAAGCCGCGATCGGTCAGCATGCGCTCCCACTGGTTGTCGGGGATGCCGCGGCTGATCGCCAGCCAATCCTGCTTGAATTCCTCCCAGCGCTTGTCGGTGAACACCAACGGCCGTTTTTGCCGCGCCTGTTCGAGCGCTTCCTCGACCGGCACGAGTTCGTAATCTTCCTGGTCGCGAATTTCCGTCTGGTGCTTGAGGTGGCGGAAGCCGGTTTCGAAATCGGCCAGCAGCGAGAAACGGTAGATGTCCGCGTAGCCGAGTTCGCGGAAATATTTCGCGCCGAAAAAGTAATGGAACGCGCCGCGCCGCTCGGTCTTCCACAGCGACGTCAGCTTCTCGTGCACCATCGACGTGTACACGGTCGTCGCCATCACCGCGAGCAGGATCGTCGCCGGCCACAGCGGCCAGCGCTTGCGCGCGAGCAGCCAGCGGCCGATCACGATCAGCGCGAGGAACAGGCTGAGATAGCCGTTGCCCGCCGGCGTCGCCGCCCACTGCAAGAAGGGATTGTGTTGCACGCCCTGTACCGCTCCCCGGTGGTTGCCCAGCCGTGCAGGGTGTAGCAAAATTCGCCGCGGCTGGCAAACCGGGCGCCCGCCGCGCCATCCGCTTGACGCGGCCGGCGCGACGCCGTAGTCATGGATCGACCTCCGCACGTCAACTTCCATTTGAGGTCGGGCTTGTTTCGTGAATGAAATCGCCGACCGAAGCCGCCGCATCGGCAACGCCGGCGCGCGGTCGCGGGCGCTGGCCGGCGCGCTGCTGGCCGCGACGCTTCTGGGCGTGTTCGCGGTCCTGGCCTGGCGCAATTCCCAACCGCGAACCGCGTTTCCCTATCCGAATTGCACGTGGGAATACCACGTGCTGGCCGCCGCCGCCTCCGAGAAGGACGAGGGCTTTTGGCGCTCATACTTCTTGCCGCCCGTCTACACGCCCGATTATTACGCCCCGTGGAAAACGGCGGTCTACACCCACCTGCCGCCCTTCAGCGAAAACGTTTTCGGCGCGCTGCTCGTCGCCGGCGTCGACACGGTGCACGGTCTGCGCTGGTTCCCGATCTGCCTGAACGTCGCGGCGCTGGCCGCGCTCTTCGCCGCGCTGGCGTTGCTCAAGAATCGCTGGTTCGCCCTGCTGCTGGTCTGGGCCGTGCTCGCCAATCCGTTTTTCTGGATGCGGGCGCACGGCCTTTACGAATACGCGTTTCAGTTGCCGCACCAGGCGCTGCTGCTGCTCGGGTTGGCGATCTATTCGCGCTACGCCGCGCGCTGGGGCATCGCCCTGGCTTTTCTCGCGGCCTTCTGGCAGGGCGAGTGCACGTTCGTCTATCAATTGCAGACCTACTTCATCATTATCGGCTTTCTGCTGACGGAAAGCCGCGAACGGCAGCGCTGGTATTTTCTCGCGGCGCTCGGCGGGCCGGCCGCGTTTCTCCTGCACTTCGCGCAGGCGGCGCTCTGGCTGCGGTCGATTTCGAGCGCCGTGCGCGACCTGTTCCTGATTTATCTGCTGCGCGCCAACGCCTCGGGGCCGGATGTCGCGCACGCGGCCAATATCCCGCAGTATCACTCGTTCTCCGCGGCGATGGCCGATCTAGCGCGCATTTTGTCGCACGAAACGGGCATCGGCGGCTGGTTCTTCGCGCCGGCCGGCTTCGCTCTCGCGCTGCTGGCGCTGGCCGCATTGCGCAAGGGCGAGCGGCCGGACCGCGCTAATTTCATTCGCTGCCTGTTCTTGTTCGCCGGGTCGATGCTGTGGTTTCTGGTGATGCCGGAAGCGTTTCACAACGACCGGCACGCCGCGTTTCATCAACTGTCGCTGGCGCTGGCCGTGTCTCTCGCCGTGCCGGTCTATGCTTTCGGCGCGCTGGCGAAAGAGGCGGTTGCCGGGAATCGCCGGGCGGCGCCGGCGGCGGCCGTCGTCGGCCTGGTTGCCGCGACGCTGTGCTGGCTCGCCGGCACGGACCTGAAAACCTATTGGCAAAAAGAGCGCGCCATCCTCGCGTCGTACACGGAACCGGGCCCGCGGTTCGAGAAATCGTTGCTCGGCGTCGGGCGCTCGGTCGGCCTCGACGGCGTGGAATGGGTCGGCCTGTTCAGCCGCCAAACGCCGGACGCGGAGAAGTACCGCCGGCGGTCGTGTCGCGAAAACGAAGGCGATTTGTGCCGGAACCCGACACAAGGTCTGAAATTCTTCGCCTGGGTCGAGCAGCAACCGCGCGCCGTACGCGTTCGGCTAACCTGCGCCGAACCCGGCGACACGCGGCTCGCCTTTCGGCGCGTCGGGCCGGAGGAAGCGACGGGCGAACTGCTCGGCGAAACCCTCGTTACCCATTTTGCCGGGGGCGAAATCACCGTGCCGTTGGCGCCGCTGGCGGGCCGGATCTTCACGTTGACGATCGGCCCCGAGGCGTGCGCGTCGTACGTCATCGAGCGGGTGATCGTCGATTGACCGCCCATTGCTTTCGCCGCGGCGCTTGGTCATTCTGCGGCCATGAAAAGCAAGAAACCGGCGTTGCGCCTGCTCCGGCCGAACGACGAGCCGCCGCCGCGGCCGGCGCGTTCGCCGCTGCGGTTTCTCGGCCTCGCCGCGAGCCCGCGCGCCGGCGGCAACAGCGAGCGGCTGCTTGACGCCTGCCTCGAATTCGCCGCCGGGGCCGGCGCCACGGTCGACAAGATTCGCCTGTCCGAGGCGACGATCGCGCCGTGCCGCGCGTGCGAATCGTGCCACGCCGCGGGCCGTTGCCGCATTCACGACGACATGACGGCGCTCTACCGCTTGCTGTGGCGGGCCGATGTGACGATCCTCGCCGCGCCGATCTATTTCTACGGCCTCCCGGCGCAGGCCAAGGCCATGGTCGACCGCTGCCAGGCGCTATGGGCGCGAAAAAAACTGCTCGGGCGGCGCCGGCCGCGGGGGCGAGGGGTCTTGCTGGCCGTCGGCGCGACGCGCGGCGCGCGGCTTTTCGACGGCGCAACGTTGACCGCCAAGTACTGGATGGACACGTTTTACACGACCCTGGCGGCAACGCGGCTTTACGGCGGCGTCGAGGAAATCGGCGACATCGGCCGCCGCCGCGACGCCTTGGCGGACGCCGCAATGTTGGGGCTGCGCCTGGCGAGCGACCGCCGTTTTCGAGAGGACATCTGACATGCCCACACCAGTCATCGGCCAACCGGCGCCGGATTTTTCGCTCGCGGACGAAGCGGGCCAGTTGCACTCGCTGGCCGAGTTTCGCGGCAAGAACGTCGTGCTTTATTTCTACCCGCAGGACGACACGCCGGGCTGCACGAAAGAGGCCTGCGATTTTCGCGACCGCGAGGCCGACTTTAGCGGGAAGAACGCCGTCATCGTCGGCGTCAGCCCGGATGCCGCCGACAGCCATCAACGCTTTCGCGAAAAGTACGGCCTGCCGTTCTTGCTGCTGGCCGATCCCGCGAAGCAGGCCGTCGGACTTTACGACGTGTGGCGCGAAAAGAGTTTTGGCGGGAAGACGTTTTTCGGCGTCGAGCGCTCGACGTTTCTCATCGACGAACGCGGCGTCTTGCGCGCGGAGTTCCGCCACGTCAAGGTCGACGGCCACGTCGAGCAGATGCTCGCCGCACTCGCCGGCCCCCAAAATGGCGATTGAGCGCTTAATCTTGCCGCAACGCCGTTCCGAGCGGCGTTACGGCAAGATTTGACGAGCACCGATTTGGCGAGGTTCGCCGGGCAAGGGCGGCCGCGACCAAATCGATCGCCGCCTGCGGAAACGGCAACTACGAAAATGGCCAAGTGCTCGATCGCGGCTTTTGGGGCCGGCTGACCCGCTTTCCGACGGCGAAAAAAACGGATAGATATCGTTCATGGCTTCCACGAAAAATCATTTCGACGCGGCGATCGTCGGGGCCGGCCCGGCCGGCGCGCATTTGGCCACGCGCCTGGCGCGCGCGGGGGCGTCGGTCGCGCTGTTCGATCCGAAGGCGCCGTGGGAAAAGCCGTGCGGCGGCGGCATCACGCACAAGGCCTGGTCGCGGTTCCCCTTTTTGCGCGACGACGGCCTGCCGCGGAACGAGGTCTTCCATTCGCTGCAGATTTCGCCCGGCCGGCGCTTTTTCGTCATCGACCAGGGGCATGCGCTGCTGATGGTGTCGCGGCGCGCGCTCGGCGAACGCATGCTCGGCGAGGCGATCCGCGCCGGCGCCGTGCATCGGCCGCAAGCTGTGACGCGCGTCGGCATCGACGACGGGCGGCGCCGCGTGTTCGTCGACGGCGACTCGATCACCGCGGATTTGGTGGTCGGCGCGGACGGCGTGCGGTCGGTCGTGCGCGACGCTTTTCTCGGGCCGCTGCCGAAGGAACGCACGCTCGGCGCGATCTGCCAATTCTACGAGGGCGGCCCGGTCGATCCGACGATCGTGCGCGTTACGCCGTTTCCGGGTTATTGCTGGTCGTTCCCGCGGACGGATTGCCTCGGCGTCGGCGCCGGCGCGATGCAAAAGGGCGGCGATCTCAAGGGCGAACTCCAGCGCTTCCTGCAGGATTTTTACCCCGGCCGCAAACCGCTCGGGCCGCCGCAGGGCGCGCTGCTGCCGTACATCTACGATTGGCGCGCGTATCGCGAACCGCGCGCCGGCGCGGGCTGGGCGCTGATCGGCGACGCGGCCGGTTTCGTCGACACGCTGACGGGCGAGGGCATCGGGTACGCGGTCTGGTCGGCCGACCTGCTGGCCGACGCGATCGTCGCGGGCCGGCCGCCGCAATACGAGGCGGCATGGCGGCGGGCCTTCGGCTGGCACTTGCTGACGGGGGCGTTCGCGGCGCGCCGCATTTTCACGCCCGGATTGATCGACCGGTTTTTCACGGCGATCACCGTTTGTCCGTCCTGGCGCGGCGCGTTTATGGATTTCGTGTGGAACCTGCCGCCGTATCAACTCGTGGCGCTGCGCGCGGCGCGGGCGCTGCCGCAAACGCTGCGCGAGTGGCGCGATTTCCAGCGCGCCGGCGGCCGTCTCGACCCGGCGCTGCTCGGGCCGTTTCGCGATCTTGCCCGCCATGTCGCGGTGGACGGCGATTCGCCGGCCGCAAATTTGACAAAGACCGGTCGCTTGCCTATCGTTTAGGCCGTTTATCGCCCCCAATGCGCTGCCGGAGAGAAACATGAAAGAATTCACGCCCGAGGAATTGACCCTGTTCAACGGCCAGAACGGCCAGCCGTGCTACGTCGCGTTTCAAGGCAAGGTGTACGACGTCTCCGAGTCGAAACGCTGGCGCAACGGCAAGCACATGCTTAAACACGAGGCCGCCCGCGACCTGACCGCGGCGATCGCCGCGGCGCCGCACGGCGACGAAGTGTTCGCGAAATTCCAAGCGATCGGGACGCTGGCCGCGGCGCCGCCCGCCGCGGCGGAGGAAGAGATCAAAGCGCCGTGGCCGTTGTCGGTGATTTATCGCAAGTGGCCGTTCGTCAAACGGCATGCGCATCCGTTCGCCGTGCACTTTCCGCTGGGCCTGGTGCTGGCCGGCTTTTTGTTCCTGCTGATCCACCTGATTTACGGCCGGAGCACGTTGGCCGATTTCGACCGCACCAGCTTCCACCTGATCGCGCTGGCGACGCTCTGCGCGCCGTTCGCCGCGCTGACGGGCATGCAATCGTGGTGGCTGTTTTACGGCGCCGGCCGGACCGGCAAGCTGCTGTTCAAACTGTTTGGCGGCTGGGTGGTTTTCCTGCTCTGCGCCGCGACGACGGCGGTCCACTGGGGCAATCCCTACCTCGTCTCCGAATCGCTCGGCGCTCTTTCGTTCGTATACATCGTGCTCTATGCCATGGCGGCCGCGGCCGTGTTGGCGGTCGGGTTTGTCGGCGGGCAATTGACGTTTCCGGAGTAGGGCTAAACACAGAGGGCACAGAAGAAGTCACAGAGGCACAGGGAAGGTACTACTCTTGATTTATTACCAATAACCGAAATTACTCTGTACTACTGTCTCTCGCTTTCTTGTTGTGGCGCAAAGATTTTCGCTGCCCGTTGCTGCACCTGGGAATAATGGGACTTATGGGACCAATGGGACTCATGCGATTTTCGGCGCCACGCCCGTTCGCCAACCGGGCGCAATAAAACCACGCAGGCCCCGCCTCGGTTCATTCCGCATTCCGCAATCCGCGTTCCGCAATTTGGTCGCGGCTCTGCCGCGTAGTGCCCTCTGTGTTTAAATTTACTTTTTCTTCGTCGGCTTCTTGTTGGGGTCTTCCTTCATTTTGATGACCCCGCCTTCCATGAACAGCCCCGCGAATGGGCTGTCATGGCGCGGCTTCGGCTGCGGCCTGACCGGCGGCCGGTCGTCGCGGCGGTCCGGACGGCGATCCGGCCGATCGTCGCGGGGCCGGTCGGGCCGGGGACGGTCGTCGCGCGGGCCGGTGTACGCCGGGCGCTCCGGGCGCGGCCGGTCGTCACGCGGGCCGGTGTACGCCGGGCGTTCGGGGCGCGGCCGGTCGTCGCGCGGGCGATCCTGCGGCGGCCGGGGCGGACGCGGCGGCGGTTCGGGGCGTTTCGGCGCCGGCGAAAGTTGCTTGATCGACAGCGAAATGCGTTTTCGTTCGCGATCGACGCCGATCACCTTCACGCGGACGTGCTCGCCGACGGCGACGATCTTGCCCGCGTCTTCGACGTAGTTCCACGCCAGTTCCGACATGTGCACCAGACCCGGCTGGTGCACGCCGACATCCACGAAGGCGCCGAAATCGGTGATGTTCGCGACTACCCCCTCGAGCGTCATGCCCTCTTGCAGGTGCGCGATTTCGGTGACGCTCGGATCGAAATGAATCGGCTCGAACTTGTCGCGCGGGTCGCGGCCGGGCCGGGCCAATTCCGCGAGGATGTCTTTCAGCGTCGGCAGGCCGATTTCGTCGCCGACGTACTTTTCGAGGTCAATCCGCCCGCGCAACTCGGCGTCGGCGAGCAGCGCGGACACGCTGGCTTCCAGGTCGGCGGCCATGCGCGCGACCAGTTCGTAGCGCTCCGGATGCACCGCCGACGCGTCGAGCGGCTGGTCGCCGCCGCGGATGCGCAGGAAGCCCGCGGCCTGCTGGAAGGTCTTCGGGCCGACGCCGGCGACTTGCAGGAACTGTTGCCGGTCGGTGAACCGGCCGCTCTTGGCGCGGTGGCGGACGATCGCTTGCGCCTGTCCGGCGTTGAGGCCGGAGACATACGACAGCAACTGCGGGCTGGCCGTGTTCACGTCGACGCCGACCGCGTTGACGCAGCTTTGCACCACTTCGTCCAGCTTCATCTTCAGGTCGTCCTGATCGACATCATGCTGGTACTGGCCGACGCCGATCGAGCGCGGCTCAATTTTCACGAGTTCCGCCAGCGGATCCTGCAAGCGGCGGCCGATGCTGATCGCGCCGCGCATGCTGACGTCGAGGTCGGGAAATTCCTGCCGGGCGAGGTCGCTGGCCGAATAAACGCTGGCCCCGGCTTCGTTGACCAGCACCACCGTCGCGTCGTTCAGCGTTTCGCGGTCGAAGCCGCGGAAGAATGCCTCGGTGTCGCGGCCGCCGGTGCCGTTGCCGACGGCGATCGCCTGAATCTGGTACCGGCGGCAATAGTTTTCCACCGTGGTCCGCGCCTCGGCCGCTTTCTCCGGGCCGCGTTGGTGGTCGATCACCGTCGAGGCGAGCAGGTCGCCCTTGCCGTCGAGCGCGGCGATCTTGCAACCGGTGCGAATGCCCGGGTCGACGCCGAGCACCCATTTCGCCCCGAGCGGCGGGGCCATCAGCAGGCGGCGCATGTTCTTGGCGAAAACCGTGATGGCTTCGCGGTCGGCGCGTTTGCGCAATTCGTTGCGCGCCTGGCCCTCGATCGCCGGGGCCAGGAGGCGGTCGTAGCCGTCTTCGATCGCCGCCAAGAGATGCTCGGCAAACGGTCCGCCGTCGCCGCGCACGACCGCCCGCTTGATCAGCGCCAGCGTTTTGTCGCGGTCGACCTGAATGCGGTAGGTGAGGAAGCCTTCGGATTCGCCGCGCCGGATCGCCAGCATGCGGTGGCTCGGAATATTCTTCGCCGGCTCGGAGAAACTGAAGTAGTCGCGGAACTTCGCCCCGTCCTTCTCGCGGCCCGGCTTCACCTTCGACGCCACGACGCCGGCGGTCAGATAATGCTCGCGCACGGCGGCGCGGGCGTCGGCGTTTTCCGCCGCCCACTCGGCGACGATGTCGCGGGCGCCCTGCCACGCGGCCGCTTCGTCGGGCACGCCCTTCTCGGCGTTGACGAACGGCGCGGCGGCCTGCGTCGGGTCGCCGGCCGGCGGCTCCTGCTTCCAAATCAATTCCGCCAGCGGCTCCAGTCCCTTGGCGACGGCCTCGGTGGCGCGGGTTTTGCGCTTGGGTTTGAACGGCAGGTAGAGGTCTTCCAAGCGCGCGGCGTCGGTCAGCGCGACGATCTTCTCGCGCAGCTCGTCGGTCAGTTTTCCTTGTTGCTCGATGCTTTTAAGGATAGTCTGCTTGCGTTCGTCGAGTTTGTGCAGGTATTCGAAGCGGTCGCGAATCGTCGCGATCTGCACTTCATCCAGGTTGCCGGTGGCTTCTTTGCGGTACCGGGCGATGAACGGAATGGTCGCTTCGTCGGCCAGCAGCTCGAGGGTGCGAGCCACCCCGGACGGCGGCAGCCCGAGTTCCGCGGCGATGTCGGCGGCGTAGTTGGCGGTCAATGGACGCTCCCGTGGCGAATCAGCCGTTGATAGTGGCAAAATATGAGCCCCTGTCAAGGCGCGGCGCCGTGCGGGTTCGCGCCCGGATTGACAAAACGGAGACGCTGATGAACGAAAAGACGTGGTTCGAGAATCTGCCGGCGGCCGTGACGGTGACCGACGCCGAAGGCGTGATCGTCGCGATGAACGAATGCGCCGTGGCGACCTTCGCCAAGTACGGCGGCCAAGAGCTGGTTGGTCGCAACCTGCTGGACGTCCATTCGCCGGCCTCGCGGGAGAAGGTCGCGGCGCTATTTCGCGACCGCCGACCCAACACCTACGCGATCGACAAGAACGGCGTGCGCAAGATCATCCACCAGACGCCGTGGTTCGAGAACGGCGAGTTCCGCGGTCTGGCCGAGATTTCGTTTGCGATTCCGGCGGACCTGCCGGTGCAGAAGCGGGAGTGACGGCGGGCCGGCGAACCGCTAGACTTGCAGGCATCAATTACGGTTAGCGCTCGCGACTCGCTGAACAAGGGGGCGACGAGAAATGATCAGGAGACTGTACGTCAACAACTTTCGTTGTTTGGTGAACTTCGAGTTGCGTCTGCCGCCGCTGTGCCTGATCGCCGGCCCGAATGGTTCGGGCAAATCGTCGGTGATCGACGTGCTGTTTCTCTTGCGTCGTTTCATCGCGGGCGAAGAGGGAACAGAAAATTCGTTCGAACATAAAGAAAAAACCGACTGGATAGATTCCAACAACCAGGGCTTTGAACTCGAAGTCGAAGCCGATTCGGGAGTCTATCTTTATAAATTGGTCATTGAATTTGATGCGGAGAAGCAGCCGTCCGTTACGACGGAAACGCTCGATTTCAACCGACGGCCATTGTTTTTGTTGGGTACGGAAAACCCCGCCGTCCTCTATCGCGAGGACGGATCCGAGTTTTCTTTTCCGGTTGACCGGCGTCGGTCCGGAGTCGCGTCCGCGGCGAATATGCCGGACGCAGGACCATTGGCGTCGTTTAGAAAACATATTGAGAACACGATCGCCGTCGGATTCGATCCCTTTGACATCCGTTCGGACGACCACTGGGACAAAGCGCCGATGCGCCTCATGCAGAATTTCGCGCGGGTGTACCGATCTTTCTTGCAGGAAAATCCCACCGGCGCCTTCGAGGCCACCAGGGAACTCCGGAAAGTGGTCGAAGATTTCGATACCTTTCGTTTGGCGCCGCATGGCGGAGATTTCAACCTTCTTCACGTCGTTTTCAAGAACACGGCATCGCGAGGGAAGCGCATTGAGATCCCATTCCACCGGCTTTCCGAGGGCCAAAAAATGCTCTGTGTTCTGTACACGCTGTTGTACGGTTCGCGGGGCGCCGATCGTTCGCTGTTTCTCGACGAACCGGATAATTTTCTGGCCTTGCGGGAGATTCAACCTTGGTTGGTCCAGGCGGCCGATTTTGCGGGCAGCGAGATTCCGCAAATTGTCCTCGTTTCCCACCACCCCGAAATAATTGATTACCTCGGCGAGTCGAAACTGCGGATGTTGACGCGGAAAAGAAACGGCTCCATTCGTGTAAAGACGGAGTTTGATTTCGGCGGTTCGCCGTTAAAGCTGTCGGAGATCGTCGCTCGGGGCTGGGACGAATGACGCCCCGCAGCGCGAAAGTGGTGATTCTTTGCGAGGACGATCAACAAGAAGCGTTTATTCGCCAGTTTTTGAAAGTCTGGGCGCGGAATTGGGAGCCGATACGAACGAACAAAAACCGCTCGCCCGGCGGGTCCGGCGAGCAATGGGTTCGAGAACAATTCCCCGCCGAATTGCAGGCCCATCGATCGCGGGAGAAAAGAGGCCGCTCGGTGCTGATCGTTATGACCGATGCGGACAAGTTCAAGGTTTCCCAACGCGCCAAACAACTTCTGAAAGAGTGCGAGAAAACCGCCGTCGACGCGCCTCGGGAAAACGAAGCGGTCGTGATTGCGATTCCAAAATGGAGCGTGGAAACGTGGCTCCGCTATCTCGACGGACAGGAATTTGACGAGAACAAACAGACTGCCCCTCATTATTCGTTGGTCGCGAGCAAGAAACCCGCGCGATCGCTTGCCGCGATGTGCAAGAGCAACAAGTTGCGAGCACCGGCTCCGAAATCGCTTGAACTTGTGTGCGACGGCTTCAAGACGCTTTTCAAGTGACGCGCGGGAACGCCAAGCCGTGCGGCCGCCGCGCCCGCGCCATTGACCCGCCGGGCGATTCGAGATACAAGACTTCCGGTTAGAAAACGGCGCGTCGCCCGACGGGAACGCGGATGCGGGCCCCAAGCCTTCGGCGGCCGAGAATCAACGCCAATCGCCAGGACAGGAACAAACAAAGATGTGCGGCATTTTCGGTTTGATCGGCAAGGAACCCGTGGCGGCGCGTTTGATCGCCGGCGCCGGGCGGCTGCAAAATCGCGGCCATCGCAGCACCAAAGTCTTCACCTTCGATGGCAAGTTCTTCTATAACCACGGCGGGCTGGCCCCGGCGACGATCCTCTTCGACGGCTACGATCCGACGTTGCTGCGCGGCGACAGCGGCATCGTGCACACGCGCTATGCGACCTCCGGCAAGACGACCGAAGAGTGGCTGTGGCGCAACATCCAGCCGGTGTTCACCGACCGTCCGGGCATGGCGACCTGCAACAACGGCGACTTGGTCAACCTGTACAGCGCCACCCAAAAAATGAAGGACAAGGGCTTCTCGTTCCAGACCGAAGTTGACGCCAAGGTGATCCAGGATTTGATCATTCATCACTTGATCCAGGCCAAGGCGTATCAGGTCGCGAAACGGCCGCAACTGTGGCTCAACCACCTGCGCAAGGCGCTGGAATACACGACGAGCGAGTTGATCGGCGCCTACAGCGTTCTGTGCCTGATGGAAAACGGCCTGCTCGCGTTTCGCGATCCGAACGGCATCCGCCCGTTGTGCACGGCCCGGCGCTACGGCCCCGACGGCCAGACGATCGAGGTCGGCTTCGCCAGCGAATCGAGCGTCTTCAATTATTTCGGCGATTACCGCGACATCCGCGACGTCGCGCCGGGCGAGGCCGTCTGGGTCGATCGCGAGTGGCTGACCCCGATGTCCGAGACTATTCCGGCGAAGCGCGAGGCGTTTTGTTTCTTCGAGTATGTCTATTTCGCGCGGCCGGATTCGAGCTTCAAAGGCCAGCGCGTTGAGGTCGTGCGCTCGGAACTGGGCGCCGTGCTGGCGCAGGAGTGCGAAGACCTGGCGCCGGAGATCGATGTGGTGTGCGGCCTGCCCGGCACCAGCATCTCGGCCGGCCAGACGTTCGCTCACATCCTGCAGAAGCAATATCGCAACGCGATCATCAAAGTCGACAACCGGCGCAGCTTCCAGGAAACGTCGGACGAAAAGCGCCAAAAGGCGATCGACGAAAAGTTCATTTTCCTGCGGGATTTCATCGACGGGCAGCGCATCGCGATCATCGACGATTCGAACGTCCGCGGCACCACCGGCAAGAAAATCGTCCGCCGCTTGTGGGATCTGGGCGCCAAGGCGGTCCACATGCTGTATTACTCGCCGCCGATTATCGGCCCATGCTTCTACGGCATCGACACGCCCGACGAGACCAAGCTCATCGCCTTCGGCAAGGAACAGGAAGAGATCCGCGCCGAAATGGGCTGCACGACGGTCCGATATATCAGCCACAACGGCCTGTATCGCGGCCTGGGCCTGCCCGAAGGCGAGTTGTGCACCGCGTGCATCACGCGGGACTATCCGACCGACACCACGGAAATCATGTCGCGGACCGAGTTGCGGCGGCAGGAGCGCCTGGCCTCCGACGGCGTCGTCTGATCGCCGCGCCCGTCCGCAGGAGGTGGACGATGATTCCGAATCTCAACGGCATCAAGGCCAAGGTGAACGAAATCTACGCGGCGGTCGAGGACAAGGTCCGCGACGAAATCGACGCCGACCGCAATGAGCAGGCGCCCGTCCGGCGCGTCATCCTCGCCTATAGCGGCGCGGCGGCCGCGGTGGCCGCCAACCCCCTGCCGTTCGCCGAATTCGCGATGTTGACGCCGGTGCACGTGGCCATGGTGCTGCACATCGGCCACCGCCTCGGCCACCCAATCACCGTCGATCGCGCCGGCGAGGTGTTCAAGCGGATCGTCGCCGCGGTCGGCCTCTCGGCGGCGGTGCGATTCACGGCGGGCGCGCTGTTGAAGGTCGGTCTGCCGTTTGTCGGCGGCCTGTTGCGGGCGCCCGTGGCGTTCGCCTTCACCTACGGCTTGGGGCGCGTCGCGGAAGACTACTTCATCAGCGTCAATCAGGGGTTCAATTTCGACGCCAAAACGGCGCGCGCCGTGTTCGAGCAGGCCGTCCGCGAGGGCCGCGTCGCCGGCGCGTACGCCGACCTGCTCGAGACGAAACCGGCGGCGAAAAAGTCGGAGCCGAAAACCGCCGCGAAGAAACCGGCTCGGCCGCGGGCGACCAAAGGCGGCAAGAAATCGCAGGGGCCGTCGCGCGTTTAGCGACCGGCGCGGGCCTGAAACACGGCAATCGTCTCGTGCGACGGCAGCGCCACGGCCTGCCAGATCGGCTCCAGCGTCATCCCGTCATTCGGTGAAACGTCGTCGTCGACCGTCATGAAAAACGCGCAGCCGTCGGCCGCGAGCGCCTGTTCGACCGCCGCCGGCGGGTCTTCGGCGGGCTCGATTTTCACGTTGGGGACCAGGCCTTCCAGCATCTTCTTGAAGTACCCCCGCGGGCGGTAGTCGAGGAAGGGCGAGGCGAGCGGATAAATCATTTTGCAGCCGCCGGGCGGCGCGCGGCGCGCGAGCCGGTCGGCCGCCGCGTACGCCAGCGTTTGATCGTTCGAAAAGGACGGCAGCGCCGGAAACGGATTGTACCGGCATTCGAGGTCGTGGCGGCCCCGGCATTCGTCGTTGGCGTGCACCGGCTGCGGCCGCAACAGCGCCGCCGGCAGCACGGCGAACCCCCACGACAACTGGAGCGCTTGCGCCGCGCCGAAGACGATCATCGCGGCGCTCGCCGCCGCGCGACCCGCGCGGCCGAATGGCAGCCGGGCGACGGCCGCCGCGACGATGAGCGCCAGCGGCGCGAGCAGCGGCGTAACGTAATAGTCGTTCTTCGGATTGACGGCCGTCAGCAGCGCGAACGAGCCGAAAAACCAGGCGGCGAGTTCGCCGCGCAGCGGCGGCGCGGCGTCGCCGCGTTTCGCAAAAAACAAAGCCAGCGAGCCGAGAACGACGAGAAAAAACACCGGCGAAAGCTGATAAAAAACGGCGTGCCCGTAATACGTCAGACACGGCCAACTCCAGCGCGACGGGCACGACGAAAGTTCGACGTACGACTGCCCGCCGGCGCGCAGAAAGCCGCCGAGTTCGCGCAGCGACGCCAGCCACCAACTGGCGGAAACCAGGGCGGCCGTCGCGGCAATGACCGCGAAATTCGCCGCGGTCCGGACGCGCCGTTCGTCCTCCACCGTGCGCCACGTTCGGTAGAAAGAGAACGCGAACGGAACCGCCAGATAAAAGACGATTTTGGGGTTCGCCAGAATGCCGGCGCCGCATGCGACGCCGAGCAGCAACGCGCCGGCGGTCGATTCGAGCCGCTTGTTCCGCAGCAGCAAATGCAGGCAGAGCGCCGACATGCCGACCGCCGCGTAGTGGTGGCCGAAGTTGCGGGACAGGCCGTCGACGCCCGGCCAGAGGCCGACCAGGCACGCTGCGAGGAAGCCGTACGCCGGCCCGCTCATCCGGCGGCCGAGCCAAAATGTCGAAAACAACAGCAGGGCCGTCCAGAGGTTGTTGGCGGCCGTCAAACCCGAATATCCGTAGCCGAAAACGTGCGCCGAGAGCAGGCCGACCAACTGCGTCAGCCGCGACCAGTGAAACCATTTGTATGCGCCGATCAGCCAATACGTGCGGATCGCTTTGTCGGCCGCGGTGGCTTCGGGATCGTGCAGGATCGCGCGGAGTTCGGTCCGCAAGTGCAGCGTGCCGTCCCAATAATCGGTCTGATCGTCATAATTGGCGGATTGATAATTGGAGCCGGTCCACAACCAATTATTCGCGCCGTGGACCGCGACGAGCAGCAGAATCGCCACATGCCAGCCGACCGTCGCCAGCCGGCTTGCCGGTCGAGGCGTCGCCGCGTCGCCCGCTCGTTGTCCGAAAAACGTTGACGGCAATGGATTCGACCTCGCCTGCCCGAGACGCCGACCACTCTAGTCGATCTTGCCCGGCGTCGCCAAGGGCAACGGCGGTGGAAGGAAATTCGAACTTGAACACAGAGGGCGCAGAGGAAGACACAGCGAGCACAGAGAAGACGGGCGGGAAACCACTTGAAAATCCCTGTGGCCTCGGTGTCTTCCTCTGTACTACTATCCGCGAATTTCTTCGCTCGGCGCGAAGAATTTGGAAAGTTGAATACAACCGCAGATTACGCCGATGAACGCAGATTAGCGTGGCGGGCCGGGGCGAAATTTCGGCCGCCGAAATTTCGATTTCCCGGCCCGCAAATCTGCGCCAATCTGCGCAATCTGCGGCTAAAGAAAAATCATTTGGTTGCGGCCGAAGGCCGCGCTAAGCCCTCTCTGTTTAATATTCCCTTCTCACCCGGCCGTCAAAAACGCTGGACGGGTTCGCCGCCGCATTGCATAATCCCGCGGCGACTCGAGCCGGACGGCGCGCCACGGGGCGCGAGCCGCCGGCGATCGGGAAGAGAAAGCGACGCGCCGGTTTTGACGATGGCCAAGCCGCAACGATATCCCGAGATCGACTTCCTCAAAGGCGTCGCCTGCGCCCTGATGCTGTTCGGCCACGCCGTGCGGATGCGCATGCCGGCGCCCGCGCCGTTGGACAAAATTCTGCTGCACCTGTTCGATTTTTCGGGCCCGATCTTCTTCTTTCTTTCGGGCATGAACGTCATGACGTTCACCGAACGCAACGCCGGCAAGCCCGGCTTCGCCGCCACGAAATTCTACCTGTGGTCGGCGGCGGCGCTGTATTTTCTCGGTTACGCGTACAACATCAACCGCAACACGCTCGACCAACTCGACATTTTCCAAGGCATCGCGCTCGGCACGGCCGCCGTTTACTTGCTGATGCGCACGCGCCTGCCGACCTGGGCGCATTTCCTCGTCGCCGCCGCGATTTATTCCATCTATTTGCGCTTTCGCGTGCGCCTGGAACTGAATCTGATCTACCCCGGCTTCGTCGCGCTCCGCAATTCCGTCGGCCCGGACGCCGACATCTGGGCGCTCGCGCGGAGCGGCTGGGGCCGCGAATTCCGCCAGGCGCTGCCGCCGGCCGTGCGTTATTGGTTCCTGTATTTCACGCCGTTTTACTGGACCGTATTTATCTATTTCGGCGCGTTGTGCTACCGCAGCGTGATGCGCAGCGCCAAATGGACCTGCGCCTGGGCCGCGTTTTTCGCGGCGCTTTTTGTCAGCGGGCCGTTCGCGATGCGGAACGTTTTCGGCCCCGGCAAATCGTTGCTCGATGCGGTCTTCTTGAAAAACGGTTTGGATCTCAGTCTGCGCGGCATCCCGAGCTACGTCATGACGACGCTGGGCGCCGCCGGGCTCTTGTATCTCGCCTTCCGGGGTCGTTACCGCGGGGCCGCGGCGCTGCGCAACCGCTGGCTCAAATGGACGGCGGCGCGCTTCGAGTTGCTCGGCAAGGAGAGCCTGATGTTTCTCGTCGTGCACTGGCTGGCCGTCATGCTCGTCGTGCCGATACTGACATCGTTCGAGAATTGGCGGCCCGGGGAAGGCCGCGTGGCGTTCAGCTATTTGCACGGCGCGTTGGCGCTGGCCGCGACGATGTGGGCCGTGCCGCGGTTCGTCAACTGGCGCGACCGCTGGCGCGCGAAGCCGCGTTACGGCCGCAACGTCGCGCTGTTCATCGCCGCCAGCTTCGTGGCAATTTTCGTATTCTTCCTGCTGCGAATCCCGCTGGTCGGCTACGGCGCCACCTTCGGCGTGAGCATCGGCTTCGCCTTTATCTATCCGGATGTGCGCGACCGCCTGCGGCGACGATTCACGGCGGCTGCCGCCGCCGGATGAGATGTTTATTTTATCCGCAGATTGCACAGATTTCGCAGCGCAGCCCTTCGGGCCGCAACCAAAGTCTCGGGCATCCACAGATTACGCAGATTGCACAGATATTACGGAAGGCCGGGCGGCGGACCCGGGAGCGCCCGGGGCGCCAACGGCGCGAACTAACCCAGCCTAGGCCAACGGCCTAGGAACCCCTAATGAATGGCGCTGAACTGTGGCGTGCACGGAGCTATGGCGCGAATCGCCAAAGTCGCGGTTGATGCCGATCGACATGCACCTCATCGCCGTTCCGGCCGCGGTCTGCAGCCTGCATCGCGGCATCGCGGAGGCGCAGCGGCATTGCACGTACGGCGGGGGCAGCGCGAGCGCGCATCTCGCCGGCCGCGAACGCCTTTTGGCGCGCGTCCAACCGGTGCTTGACCTCGTGCCGAACTGGCGCGATCTTGTCAACAGCGCGCCCGATGGCGCCGCGGCGCAGGCGACCCGCGTGCCTGCCCGTTCCGGCCCGCCGCCGGGCGACGGCGCCGTTCTCGATCGCGAGGAAGAACGTTGAAACGACCCGCCCCCGCGACCACGGAAACGATGACCGGAACCGCGAGGCGAGAGGGGTTAAGTATTGTGTCCTCGGAAGTTGTTGCACGGCGACGGAAGTATCGGCAACGTTTATGACCTGAACAACGCTTTGTACGTCAATATCATCGGCGATCCGAGGCTTGGGTTGTCGAATTAGCCATCGAGAACGGCGAGGATGAGCCTGCGTCGGCAATGTGGGGGCGGTGATGAGAAGAGAATTCTGGTCAGTGCTGGGCGTTGTTGTACTCTTCGTGCTGAATGTGAGCGGCGCATGCACGAGCGGGCCGCGAAAAGCGGAGACCGTTTGGCTGGCTCCCGAGTGCGACGACGACGATAACGACAACGATTTCTCGCCGGCGAGCGACGACGACAACGACTCATCCCCGGAGGCCGACGACGACACCAATGGGTCGGTCACATGGTCGGCAATGAATAGCGGGACTTCGGAAGATTTGAACAACGTCTGGGGCTTAGCGCGCAACGATGTATTCGCCGTGGGCGATTCCGGCACAATCGTTCACTACGACGGTTCGTCGTGGTCGCCGATGACCAGCGGCACGACATTGGGGCTCGGCGCGGTGTGGGGCGCGTCGCCGACGGACGTATTCGTCGTCGGCGATGCTGCGACATACGCCATGATTTTGCACTTCGACGGATCGGCTTGGTCGTCGATGTCGATTCCGGCGGGCAGCGCCGACGCTTTGTTTGCGCTATGGGGCTCGGCCCACAATGATGTTTTCGCCGTTGGCGGCGCGCCCAAGAATTCGCCGAATCATGCGGCGATATTGCATTATGATGGATCGTCATGGACCCCGATGGCGGTTCCGGCCACTCAGCTTTCCCCTCCTCCTTATTACATGGCGGCGGTTTGGGGGGCGTCATCGTCAAACGTGATAGCGGCGGCGCTAACGATGGAGGGCTATCTCGTTCAATACAACGGCTCGTCGTGGGCTGAAATGTATGGCGACGCGAATGCGAGCTCTGTGGCGGGTCTATGGGGGGCGTCGTGCGACAACGTTTGGGCGGTCTCCCTGGAAGGGTTATTTTACCACTGGGACGGCGCCGGGTGGTCGGGCACAATGTACTATTTTAGTGCTTTCAGGGCGATTTGGGGTTCGTCGGCGACCGACGTGTTCGCTGTCGGCGCCACCGGTGAAGTCGTTCACTTAGGCGCGACGGGGTGGTCGCCAATGGCGAGCAACACAAATAACGACCTGAACGGTGTCTGGGGTTCCTCTGGCACGGACGTGTTTGTCGTTGGCGCGGGCGGAACGATCATCCATTACGGTCCGCCGGCGGCACGCGCGGCGCGCGGCGCGATGATCGGTGGCCAGTAGTCGGTGGGCAATGCCCGGTAAACGTCGGCTGAGAGCCGGTGGCCGACGAACGGTGGACGGTGGCGCGTGGCCAGTAGCCATGAGCAGTAAGGACATCGGCAAGGCTTCGCAGCACGGGAGGGTTCTGGATCGTAAATGCCGACCCCGGCGACACAATTTTGACCGCGAGCGTCGGCGGCGTGTCGAAACCCGTGACGACGTTCGTTTACGCCGGCGGCGTCACGCTGAACATCGTGGCCTTTGGCGGCGACGCGCCGCCGACGCCGGCCGATTGCCCGGACGATCTGATGAGCACGATTGTCGACGGCAGCAGCCAGCAACCCGTGAGCGGGGCGACCGTCCAATTGCTACAGGCGACGAACGGGCAGCCGTTCAGCCCGGCGATTTCGGCGATCACGGCGACCGACGGCAGCTTTTTGCTGCTCGTGCCGCCGAGCGTCGGGCTGGCTGGGATCGCGGTCAGCCAAACGGGGTATCTGTCCAGCTATTATTGGGGCCCGATCGGGAATATG
>CAZHPN010000098.1:0-20946 GCA_964534375.1 uncultured bacterium
CAACTCGACCTGCCGGCGCCGGGCGAATTGCGCTTGCGGCTGTTGGCCGACGCGGCGGTCGCCGATCGCGTTTGCCGCGAAGCCCGGGAACGCTTAACTTCCATTTATCGCGGCGGCCGTTGCGAAGTGTTTGTCGCCGACGCGCTCGAACATGAGCTGTCGGGCAAGTTCCGCTTCGCGCGCGCCGCGTATTCGGTGGATCACCGCGTTTTGTGGGAGCCGGAACGATGAGCGTTGCGCCTCTGCCGATTCACTTGCTGGCCGGCGGCGGCTGGCGCGCCCTGGGCGGGCGCGATCCGCTGCTGGCGCCGATTCTCGCGCAGGCCGGAAAAGAGCGGCCGACCATCGCCTACATCGGCGCGGCCAGCAACGACGACCGCACGTTTTTCTTGTGGTTGTCGCGCTATTTCAAAAAAGGCGGGGCCGGCGACGTGCGTCTGGCCGCGTTGTCGTCGAAGCGCGCCGATCCGGATAAGGCGCGCGCTATCATCGCCAGCGCCGACCTTGTGTTCATCAGCGGCGGCGACGTCGAGGTCGGCATGCAGTGCCTGGAAGCGCGCGAGATAATTCCGCTGCTGAAAAAACTGTACGCCGGGGGCAAGCCGTTCTTCGGGATTTCGGCGGGCAGCATCATGCTCGCGAACGGCTGGGTGCGTTGGAGCGATCCGGATGACGACGCGACCGCCGAGACGTATCCGTGCCTCGGCCTGGCGCCGATCCTGTGCGACACGCACGCGGAAAAAGACGATTGGGAAGAGTTGCAGATGCTGCTGAAGTTGAGCGCGCCGGGGCACGGTTATGGCATTCCGAGCGGCGGCGCGTTGCGCGTCGACCCCGACGGCGGCGTCGCGGCGCTCGGCAAACCCGTGGCGCGTTTTCAGCGGCGGAAGAGCGACGTCGTGGCGTTGGCGCCGCTGATGCCGGCGTGAAATGCGGCGGTCTTTTCTTGGCGCTCTTTGCGTCGTTGCGGTGAACAAAGGAGAAACTTAAATGTCGAAAGTCATTGTCATCACCGGGGCCAGTTCGGGCATCGGCGCCGCGCTCGCCAAACTGCTGGGCGGGCAGGGCCATCGTCTCGCGCTCGCGGCGCGCCGCGAAGCGGAACTCCAGCAGGTCGCCGCGGCGGCCGGCGCGTCGGCCATCGCCGTGCCGACGGACGTGACGCGGCGGGCCGAGGTCGAGGCCTTGCGCGACGCGGCGTTGCGGCAGTTCGGGCAGATCGACGTCTGGATCAACAACGCCGGCCGCGGCATCACGCGGCGCGTGCTCGATCTGACCGACGCGGACTTCGACGAAATGATCGCGGTCAACCTGAAATCGGCGCTCTACGGCATGCAAGCGGTCGTGCCGCATTTTCAGGCGCGCGGCGCCGGCCATCTGATCAATGTTTCGTCGTTTCTCGGGCGCGTGCCGTTCGCCACGTTCCGGTCGGTGTACAGCGCCTCGAAAGCCGCGCTGAATTCCTTGACGGCCAACCTCCGCGTCGATTTGCGCAGCACGCACCCCGGCATTCACGTGTCGGTCGTCATGCCCGGCGTCGTTGCTACTGAGTTTGGCGCAAAAGCGCTCGGCGGGCGGTTCCAGCCGCCGCCCGGCTTCACCTTGCCGCCCTCGCAAACCGCGGAAGAAGTTGCGGCGGTCATCGCGAACTTGATCGAGCATCCGGTCGCCGAGGTTTACACAAATCCGGCGCAGGCGAAGGTCGCGCAGCAATATTATCAGGACGTCGGCGCGTTCGAAGAGAACGCCGCCCGCCCGGCGCCGAAGAAGGCGCCGTAGCAAATTTTTGTCTGTGAAATCTGCGTAATCTGTGGCTTCATGCCGCCCCGCGGGCGGGGCGAATCAGCTTCGCATCAGTGGAAATACACCAGATACGCGATCAGGTAGACGACGAAAAACAGCAGCGCGGCGAGCATTCCGCCCAGCCCGGTCTTGATCCACGCCTCGTTTTGTTCATTTTCGGCGGCGATCACAGTTTGCTCGGCGTCGGGCGTCGCAACCGCGCCCGGTTTCGGGAAGGTCTGGCGCAACACCTGCCACACGGCCGGCTCGACGGTCGGGTTGCCGCACTGGCGGCAGAGCGACTCTTCGTCGGCGGTCAGGCGGCGGCAAACGGGGCAAACACGGGCCATCGGCGCGGTCCTTTCTTTCGGCGTTCAACATAGCGACTTCGGCGGCAAGGCTCAAGGCGGCGGGCGAAAACGGAAAAAGGAGCCCGGCGCCAACGGCTGGCCCCGCGCATCGCGCGGCCTTTTTTCATGGACGCCCGCTCCGCTTTTTGCTACAACGCGCCAAGAAAACAACGGGAGCCGACATGGGTTGGATCACCGACGAAGTCCGTTACGACTGCATTTACTACCGCGGTGAAAAACCGTGCGTCTACCGCCTGCATTGCCCGGGGTGCATCCGTTACCACCCGATGACCTTTCGCACAATCATCTTCAAATTGGGCGCGATGGGCGACGTGCTGCGCACCACGAGCATTTTGCCGAGCCTCGAAAAACAGTTCCGCCAAAAGCACAACTTCGTTCACGTCACGTGGGTCGTCGATCCGCCGAGCCGACCGCTGCTCGAAGAAAACCCCTGCATTCATCGGCTGTGGACGCCCGACTTCGAGACGTTGATCCGGATGCACGTCGAGAAATTCGATCTCGCCTTGTGCTTCGACAAAGAGCCGCGCGCGATCGGCCTGATGGGAATCTGCCAGGCCGCCGACAAACGCGGCTTCACGATGGGCGCGGAAGGCAACCTGCACCCGGCAACGCCCGCCGCCGAGGAGATGCTCTGGATGGGCCTGTCGGACTTCTACAAATTCCGGCGCAACCGCAAGAGCTACCAGCAGCTCATTCACGAAATGGCCGGCGTGCCGAGCGCCGGCGAACTTTACGTGCTGCGGTTCACCGAGCGTGAAAAAGAGACGGCGGCGCAACGGCTGACCGAACTGGGCGCGACCGCGCGGCCGCTGATCGGGCTCAACACCGGCGCGGGCTCGGTTTTCCCAGGCAAACGCTGGGCGGCGGCGAAGTTCACCGAGCTCGCCAAACGGCTGCTGGCCAAAACGCCGGCGACGATCGTGCTGCTCGGCGGGCCGGAGGAAGTCGCGCGCAACGCCGCGATCGTCGCCGAACTCGGCGGCCGGTGCGTCGATCTGGGCACGGATAATCCGTTGCGGCGCTTCGCGGCGATGGTCGCGCGGCTCGACCTGCTGGTCTGCGGCGACACGATGGCGCTGCACGTCGGGCTCGCATCGAAGGTGCCGACGGTGGCGCTGTTCGGCCCGACGCCGGCGCACGAGGTCGATCTCGGCGGCCGCGGCGAAATCATCGCCCGCGAGCCGTTCGGCCCGGGGATCATGGGCCAGACGGACGAAGCGTCGAGCGTCATTCAGGAGATCGGCGTCGATGAAGTCGAGGCGGCGTGTCTGCGCGTGTTGGGCAAGTAAATGCGCATTGTTGCAACCCTCCCCACTTTCAATGAAGCCGAAAACATCGAGCCGCTGACGCGCGAAATACGGGCGCTGGGCCTCGAAGTGCTGGTTGCCGACGACAACAGCCCCGACGGCACTTGGAAGCTCGTCGAAAAAATGGCGGCGGACGATCCGGGCGTGCACCTGCTGCTGCGCCGCGAGAAAAAGGGGCGCGGCTACGCCGGCGCCGAGGCGTTCGTCAAAGCGCTCGAACTGGGCGCCGCGCGCATTGTCGAGATGGACGCCGACTTCTCGCATCAGCCACGTTTTGTTCCCGATCTCTTGCGCGCGCTCGACGCCGGCGCCGACGTGGCCGTCGGCAGCCGCTTTGCGCCGGGCGGCAAGGACGTCGATCGCCCGTGGCATCGCCAGTGGTTGACGCGCTTCTCGGCGTGGTACGCGCGGCGCGTGCTCGGCTTGACGATTCGCGACGCCAACAGCGGGTTCCGCGCCTTCACGCGCGAGGCGATGACGCGGATCGATCCGGCCACGCTGATCTCCGCCGGCCCGAGCATCGTCCACGAGGTTTTCGCGCGCGCCACGGCCCGCGGCTTGCGCATCGCCGAATGCCCGATCGAGTTCGTCGAACGCCAGCGCGGCACGAGCGAACTGACCGTCGGGCGGCTGCTCGACGGCTTCCTCAAAGTCTGGCGCGTCAGAAAGAGGGAAAAAGGAAAAAGGAAAAAGGAAAAAGTCGAACTGCGAGACGCGCCCCCGACAGATTGATCCATTTCGGCAAAAGTTGGCGGATTGCGTGCGGCGCAACGGTGTCCGGCCGGGCTGAATTTTTTCCTTTTTCCTTTTTCCTTTTTCCTTCCCTTGCCTTACAATGCGCTTCCGTTTAACGGTTGGAGGCAACGCATGACCGCCTACGAACAACTCGCCGCGTTGGCGAACGAGCCGTATCGCAAAGCCGACGACCGGCCGCTGATCGCCGTCTTCCCCATGTGGTTCCCCTACGAGATTCTCGTGGCCGCCGGCCTGCGGGCCAGCGAATGGTGGGCCGTGCCCAAGCCGACGACGCTGGCCGACGCGCATTATCCGCCCTTCGTCTGCTCGCTGGTGAAATGCAACTTCGAAGCGCTGCTCGACGGGGCCGCCGCGCCCGACGGCATGGTGTTCCCGAGCGCGACCTGCGACTCGATTCAGAACAGCGCCGGCTTGTTCCGGCGGCTCTTCCCGACCAAGTTCTCGGCGTATTTCCGCATGTCGCAGAACCCCGAGAGCGCCGGCGCCGCGACCTTTGTGCGCGACGAAATGACGCGCATCGTCCACCAGGTCCGCGCCTTCTTCCACCAACCCGTGACGGACGCCGACCTGTGCGAGGCGATCGCCGCGGTCAACGCCTGGCGCCGCGCCGCCCGCCGCTTGCTGGCGAAACTCGGCGAGGGCCGGGTCGCGGCCGCGCCGGTCTACACCGCGCTCAAGGGCGCGCTGGCCGACATCGGCCGGCCGACCGCGCGGTTGCTCGAGGAATACGCCGGCAGCCTCGCCGTCGCCCCGGCCGCGGGCCGCAAGGTGATGCTGGTCGGCATGACGCCGGAGCCGACCGATGCGCTGGCGGTGATGGAAGCCGCCGGCGCCTGCGTGGTGGGCGACGATCTCGGCCTCGGCTGGCGCACCGTCGCCGTCGACGCCGGCGAAACCGGCGACCCGCTGGCGGCCCTGACGCAACGCCTGTTGCAATCGCCGCCGTGCAGCAGCCTGCACTTCGCGACCAAGCGCCGCAGCGACGCGGTCGTCGCTCGCGCGCGCGCGCTGCACGCTGACGCCGTGGTGTTCACGCGCGTCAAGTTCTGCGATCCGGAAGCGTTCGATTATCCGAACATCAAAAAGGCGCTCGACCTGGCCGGCTTGCCGAGCCTGTTGCTGGAGCGCGAGTTGACCACCGCCGCCGAAGGCGCCGTCGCGACCCGCGTCGAGGCGTTCGTCGAGCAACTCGGGTAGGAGGGATCTCATGGCCCCGAAGATCAAAGCGACCAGCAAAGTCAAAGAGATGATGACGATCTACTACCTGACCGCGAAAAACGCGGCGTTCAACAACCGGCAGATCGGTTGGATCACGTCGGGCGGCCCGGTGGAACTGCTGCAGGCGTTCGACGTCATCCCGATTTATCCGGAGAACCACGCGGCGATGGTCGGCGCGGTGAAGATGGGCGGCCAGCTGGCGGCGGTCGCCGAGGGCATGGGCTACAGCCCGGACTTGTGTTCGTATTTCCGCATCGACGTCGGCGCGGCGGAGACCAACGGCGGCCCGATCGCCGGCCTGCCGAAGCCGAATTTTTTCGTGTGTGCAAGCAACATCTGCAAGACGGTGGTCAAGTGGTACGAGGTCCAGGCCGCCAAATTCGACGTGCCGCTGCTGATGATCGACATTCCTTTTGTGGAAGGCGCGATCACCGGCTCGGAAGTGGCGTACGTGGCGCAGCAGTTGCGCGAGATGGTTCCGGCGCTGGAAAAAATCACGGGCAAGAAGTACGACGAAGCGAAGTTCATGGGCATTCTCGAAAAATCGCGCGACGCGGTGAATCTCTGGTCGCAGTGCCTCGAGACCTGCCGCCAGTCGCCGGCCCCGATGAGCAGCTTCGACTCGTTCTTCCACATGGCGCCGATCGTCACGTTGCGCGGCGAGCAGCAGACGCTCGATTATTACCAGGCGCTGCTCGCGGAACTGACCGAACGCGCGGCGCAGAACATCGCCGCCGTCGAGAACGAACGCCACCGCTTGCTGTTCGACAACATTCCCATGTGGTACGCCGTGCGGCACATGTTCGAGCTGCTCGCGGCGCGCGGCACGGCCGTCGTCACCGCGACGTACACCGCAAGCTGGAGCCTGGAACGCGACATGACGCAAGGCGATCCGTTCGAAGCGATGGCCTACAACTACCTCGCGCCGTACATCAATCGCGGCTTCGAAACGCGCCTCGAGATCCTCGAAGGTTTGCTGAAGAAGTACAACTGCGACGGTTTCCTGATGCACTCCGCGCGTTCGTGCAAAGCCTACAGCCTCGGCCAATACGACCTGCGCGACGCCTTGACCGCGCGCACCGGCAAACCGGGCGTGGTCATCGAAGGCGACATCGCCGACGAACGCATCTGGTCCGAGGGGCAGGTCGACACGCGCCTGGAAGCGTACCTCGAAGGGCTCGACCGCGCCTAAGCCGGGGAAGAGACCGCGGGCATAGCCGCCGAAATAAGACCGCCCAGACCGCGAAAACGGCCGAATTGAACTCGTTTTTGGCCGCGCAGACCTCTCCCCGGAAATTTTGGCTCCCGCCGAAATTTCCTGCCCCTCCCCGACGCAGGGAGGGGCGCACGGGGCCGCATTGGCAGGCGGATAGGAAGCAAAGAAAAAAGCCTCGTTTGTTGTTTCACCAAGGCGAAGGCGAACTCGCGGGCGGCGTAGCGCCTCTTCGCACCCCGGGTCCACAAACTCGTCCGCTCGCCCCTCCCTGTGCCGGGGAGGGGCGCGGCCACGCCGAGCGTGGCCGGGGGAGAGGTCGGCGTGGCAAAGGCAGGGCGGCGAAGCGACCAGCGCTTATCCGAGCGCCAAGGAAGACCGCCGCCGGCCCGCTAGTCGCCGGCGGTGCAGTTGTCGATGCAGTTGGCGAACGCCGCGCAATCGCCGTTTTCCTTCGCGCCGGTATTGCACGTCGCGACGCAGGCGCTCAATCCGCTGCTGTTGCAACTGCTCGTGCACTGGCTCTGCGTCAACGCGTTGCCGTTGGCGTCGTTGATCGACAAGCTGCAGCCCTGGTAAAGAATGTCGCAGGCGTCGGAGCAGTTGCTGTTGCCGCCGCCCGAGCTGCTGCTGTGGCTGCTTGAGGCGCAACCCGCGACGACCAGCCCGGCCGCCGCCGCAAAACAAAGAGACAGAATCGTCAGACCATAGAGTCCGCGCATCGAATACCTCCCATAGTTGTCCGAGCGGCCCCCAACCCGAACAAAGTTTTCAATGGTTCCCACGTAATTGTAAGAAAGATAATGACGGAAACGGCAAAGAAAACCGTCCGGCCGCGAAAGCAGCGATTAAATCCAACATTGACATCCGCCGCCCCAGGCGTTGCGCGCCGGGGGGCGCCCGGCGATTCACAAGCCGCCCGTCAGGCATCCTTCGATGCACGTGGCGAACGCCGAGCAATTGACATCGGCCTCGAGGCCGGCGCTGCATTGGCCCGCGCAGAAGCTCAAATGGCCGGTGTCGCACCCGCTCGCGCAGTCGTTTTGGGACATCGGATTGCCGTTTGCGTCCGCGATCGTCAGATTGCAGCCCTCGTACAGGTTCTTGCAGGCGATAGTGCAAAAGCTGGAGGCGCCGCTGGTGTCGGCGCCGGCGCTCATGTTGTCGCTGCCGCTGTCGTCGCCGGAACCGCAACCCACGGCCAGCGCAATCGCCGCCGCGGCAAAACCCAGCGACAGAATCGCCCATCCGGTACGTGTCAGCATGGGGTCCCTCCTGGTTTTGTGATCTCCAAAAGGCCAAGCCGAACGCGAGGTCCGGCGACTCTCCCTGAATCGCCGGAATTGTAATGACGGATAGCGGAAACGCCAGATCAAGTAGTCCGTTGCCCGAACACCCGTTCAATGCGCGACTCGTCGCGCCGACCCCTTCCCGACGCGACACGGCATCAGCTCTAGAACGAAGAGCTGCGATACTTCAAATGGCGCGCAACTGCGCTCGTTTTTGCTCGCTCAGACCTCTCCCCGCGCCCGTCGCTGCGAACTGTCCACTGTCCGCTGTTCGCTGCCCACTGCCCACTGTTCGCTGTTCGCTGTTCGCTGCCCACTGTTCACTGTTCGCTGTTCGCTGTTCGCTGTTCGCTGCCCGAGCCTCTTGCAAAATTGCAGTTCGATAATCGGCGCTCCGAGCAGACCTCTCCCCGGACGATCACGCCGCAGGCGTGATCGTCCTGCCCCTCCCCGACGCAGGGAGGGGCGAGAAGACACCGTGGCGGACCCGCGTTGCGGAGAGATCCTGCACGGCCCGCGAGATCGCCTTCGCCGTGGTGAAACAACACCGGATGCCTTTTCTTCAACGCCTGTCCGCCTGCCAATGCGGCGCCTGCCTGCCCCTCCCTGTGCCGGGGAGGGGCGCGGCCACGCCGGGCGTGGCCGGGGGAGAGGTCTGCGCCCGCCGAGAAAGGATTAGGCAAATACGCTTTTCCGAGCGTCGCCGCTCTTTATCCTAAAGCCTATGCTGTGTCGGGGAGGGGCGCGGCCACGCGGGGCGTGGCCGGGGGAGATGTCGACGCGAGGCGCCGGCTATTGATCTGCCATTCCTGCAAGAGGCTCGAGAGACATTGAGAATCGACAGGGCTGCATCGGGCAATAGTCCCGCGGCGGCGCCGCCCTGGCGGGGGTCGCTGAAACCGCGGTGGCGGCGCCGCAAATCGGCGCTCCGCGTCCGCGTTTTGCCTGAGCGCCGTTCGCGCCGCGTTTCATAAGTTCCCGCTGAGGCAGCCCTCGACGCAATCGGCGAGCGCGGTGCAGTCGCCGTTGGCCTCCGTGCCGGCGCTGCACTGCACGACGCAGGACTCCAAGGCGCTGGATTCGCAACTGCTCGTGCAGTCGTCCTTGGACATCGGATTGCCGTTCGCATCGCCCAGCGTCAGGTCGCAGCCATCGTAGACCGTTCGGCACGCGTCGGGGCAAACGTTGCCGCCGTTCGGGCCGTTATATCCGGGGCCCGCGCCGTAGTCGCCGCAACCGACGGCGATCAGCGCTGTTGCCGCCGCGAGGCAGCATGCCAGCATCGCCAGCCAAAGTTCTCTGCGCATCGGACACCTCCTGTTTTTCTCCGAGACGCCGAACCGCACACGGTTCACAAACCGCCGGTGACGCACTCGTCGACGCAGTACGCGACATCTGCGCAGGCGCCGTTGGCCGGCGTGCCGACGCCGCACTGCTGCACGCAGTAAGCCAAATCCTGGGCGTCGCAAATGTCCGTGCAGTCGCTCTGTGACAGCAGGTCGCCGTCCAGATCCCAAAGCGGCTGGTTGCAGACTTCGGCGACGTCCCGGCAGGCGCTGGCGCATTCGCCGCCGCCGCCGCTGCTGTTGATGCCGATCACGGCGCCGTTGTTGCCGCCGCCGGCGGCCGGATGCTCCGTCACGCCGATCCGATTGCTGCCGGCGGGCTCGTTGCTGCTGGTCCCGTCGCCGGCCTCGCAGCCCATGGCGATCACACCCGCCGCCGCGGCCAAACAGGCCGCCACGATCGCCAACCCGTAAAGCGCACGCATGGGAATCCTCCTGTCTTTTCTCCGAAAGGCCGACTGAAACCGGTCTTCCAGGATTCGTCCTGAACCGACCGAATCGTAATGACGGAATGTGCAAAAGATAGTGGGGCGATACGGGCGTTGCACACGCTCGCACGTACCGCATTTCAGTGCGGTACGGCCGCCTTCTGATTTCTATCTTCTGACTTCTCGCAGCTTGACAACCCGCCGATTCTTCTCTCAGATGACGACCCACTACGTGTTAGGTTAATCAAATGAACGATTCGTCCCGCGTCTCGCCGATGAACGAAACCGAATTGCTGCCGCAGTTGGAGCGCATCGTCCGCCGCGCGGGCCGGATGGCGATGGAATTTCGCCCGCGGCTCGACGTGCGCACGAAAGCCGACGGCTCGTTCGTCACGCAGGCGGACATCGCCATCGAGGAATTTCTCGCCGGCGCGCTCGGCGAAATCCTTCCCGAGGCCGCGTTTCTCGGCGAGGAGCGGCCGCTGCCCGCGGCCGACGGCGAGCGCCCGGTGTGGATCGTCGACCCGATCGACGGCACCGATTCCTATCGCCAGGGCCTGGCGTACTTCGGCGTCAGCGTCGGCCTCGTGTGCGGCGGCGACTTCCGCCTCGGCGCCTTCTTCAATCCGCACCTCGACGAAATGCACCTGGCGCGGCGGGGCGGCGGCGCCACGCGGAACGGCGAACCGGTCCGCGTGCAGACGCGCGACGCGATCACGGCCGATTGCGATGTGTGCGGGTCCAGCGATTTTCACCGGTTTTTCGAGTTTGACCTGCCGTTGAAGGTCCGCTCGCTCGGCAGCACCGCGCAGCATCTGGCGCTGGTCGCCGACGGCCGCTCGTGCTTTTGCTTTTGCCATCCGCGGATTTGGGACGTCGGGGCGACGATCCTGCTCTTGCAGGAAGCCGGCGGCGCGGTCTGCCATCTCGACGGCAGCTCGTTCCGTCCGGCCGCACACCTGGACGGCAAGATGATCCGCCCGCCGCTCGTCGCCGGTCCGGCCAATCTGCTCGCCGATATCCTCAAAAACATCGCCTGGAAACATACGTAGTTCGTGCCCGGACCTCACACGAAGCATCTCGGTCCCGGACCTCACACGAAGCATGTCGGCCCCGGACCTCCGAAGGAGATGCCGCAAAGACGGACAGAGGTTCAGCGCCAGCGCACGGAGAAACTCTGCTCGGCTCCGTGCGACTGCGCCTGATGCCCGGAACATCTTGCAATATGACGGCGGCTCGTGGTCGACCATGAAAATCCCAACGGGCGTTTCCTCCTTATACGGAGTCCGGGGCGTCGCGCCGTAGACCGCGGTAACCGTCCGCTCAATCGCCGTGGGCCAAAATCGCGAACTTGGCGCAATATTTGAGTCAGCCATGTGCCGGGCGCGGGGCCTACGCTTCGGGCGGGCGGCGCCCGCCCCGGGCCATCAGGCTGGCAAACTGCGAGATGTTGCGGTTAAACAAATGATGATAAACCACGAATATCCCTAATGTACGCTATTTTACGTGAAACATTCGGGGTCTCGTTCGCCTGCGTGCACAGCCAAACAAACGCGTAGTCGGGTGCATTGGCGGATAAACAACCAAACAAATGCGTAATCGGGCGTTTTTGAGGTTATTTTGACCGAGAAAATGAGATGGGGTCGCGAGAAACGCGCAGCAGACAAACATAAACGGCGAATAAACGCGAAAAATGGCCGTTAACTGTGTTTCACGTGAAACAATTTGGAGCGAATTGACAACCGACATTCATGTAAAATTACGAAACAAAGCCAATTTTGTTCCGCGGCCGAGGGCGCCGGCGGGGCCAAACGCCTTTGGCGCCGGAAGGCGCGGGAAATGAATCTTGACGCCGCGAACCCGCTGGCATAACTATGAAATCGACATGATGAACCCCTCCCAAACCATCGGCCCGTATCAGATCGTTCAGCCGCTGGCCGCGGGCGGCATGGGCCAGGTCTTCCTCGCCAAGAAGACGGGCGAGGGCGGCGTCGAGATGACGTGCGTCGTGAAGACCCTGCTGGCGGCGTACGCCGGCGACGCCGAGTTCGTGCGGATGTTTCTCCGTGAGGCGCGCATCCTCGCGTCGTTGCGGCACCAGAACATCGTGCAACTGTTCGATTGCGGCCGCGTCGACGGCACGCTGTACCTCGCGATGGAGTACGTTGAGGGCCACGACCTGCGCGACATGATGACGCAGGCCGGCGGGCGGCCGCTGCCGCTGGCGGTGGCGCTGCGCATTGCGATCGAGGCCCTCAACGGTCTGGCGTACGCGCACACGCGTGTCGGCGACGACGGCCGGCCGCTGAACCTCGTCCATCGCGACCTGACGCCGACCAACATTCTGCTGTCCCGCGAAGGCGCGGTCAAACTGGTCGATTTCGGCATCGCCAAAGACGCGGTGTCGGAAGATCGCACGATCGCCGGCGTCATCAAAGGCAAGTTGCAGTATATGTCGCCCGAACAACTGGACGGCCGGCCGCTCGACGCCCGCGCCGACCTGTTCGCGATGGGCTTGGTCTTGTATGAATTGGCGACGGGTGTCCGACCGTTCGCCGCGGACACGACCAGCCCGCTGTTCGCGAAGGTCCTGCACGGCGAATATACACCCGCGTCTGTCGTCGCCGGCACGCCCCAGGAATTGGACCGCCTGCTCGCCAAGGCGCTCGCGAAACGGGCCGAAGACCGCTTCGCGTCGGCGGCCGCGATGCTCGCCGACGTGGAGAAACTCGCGCTCGCCGTCGGCGCGCTGCCGATCAATGGCCTGCGCGACTATTACCGCGACTTGTTCGAATCGCCGCGGTTGCCGCATGCCGCTGCCGACGAAACCGGCTCGGCCGACGAACAAACCGTCGGCCGGCCGAGGTTGGCGCCCGCGCCGGCGTCGGCGTCTGCGCCCCCGGTTCCATGGAAAGCGCCGCCGCGATGGATTGGGGCGATCGTCTTGCCGGCGGCGATTCTGGTCGCCGCCGGGGCGTGGGCGTTGTTTTCCGGCAAAGCAGTTGTGCCACGCGCGGAAACGTCGAGCGTGCGGCCGGCCGCGCCAGCCCATTCGACAACGGGCCCGACCGCGGCGGCGAATCCGGCGCCGGCGTCGCCGCCCGGCCGCATCAAGGTCGCGCCGGATGTCGATTGCGACGTCTACCTCGACGGCAAGCTCATCGGCGCCACGCCGCTCGCGTCGTTCGAGGCCGCCGCGGGGCAGCACGAATTGTTGCTCCGCAACGAGAACCTGGGGGTTGCGGCGACGGTCCCGGTGACGGTCGCCGCGGAGAAAACCGCCCGGGTTGCCGCCACGTTGATGGCGACGTTGGTGGTCAAGGTCATCCGAGGAACAAAGGTCTACGTCGATTCGACAGTGCTCGGACTGACGCCCTTGCCGCCGACGCCAGTCAAACCGGGCCCGCATCAAATTCGCCTGGTTCACGCAGCGCTGGGAAAAGACGTCGCGATCCAGCGCACGTTCACGGCGGGGGCCGTTACCAGGATCGACGAGGATCTGACGAAGTAGGCTGCGGCCGAGGCGCGCCCGAAGGAAGCGAAATTTGCCACTGATTAGCTGTCCGGATTGCGGCAAGGAGATCAGCGACCAGGCCGTGATTTGCATCGGCTGCGGCCGTCCGATGAAGCCGGCGGCGACGCCGTCGGAAGAATCGCTGCTGCGGCAAAACGGCCGGTCCGACGCGAAACCAGAACCGCGAGCCGCAGCGGTTTCGCCCCCGGACGTTCGTCCGATCGCCCGCAAACGCCGATGGCCGCTCTGGCTCGCGGCGGCGCTGGCGGGCGTCGCGGCCGCGGCGTTGTGCTGGTGGCGGTTGAGTCCCGGCAAGGTCGCGGAAAGCTCGACGATCGGCTACCGGCTCGTCCGGATTCCGCCCGGCCGCTTTCAGATGGGCTCACCGAGCGACGAGCCGCAACGGTCCGAGGGCGAAACCCGGCACTGGGTGACGATCAGCAAAGGATTCCTGCTGGGTGCGACGACCGTGACGCAGGGGCAGTGGCAGAAGGTCATGGGAAACAATCCGAGTTTTTTCAAGAACTGCGGCGATGACTGCCCGGTCGAAAGCGTCTCGTGGTTTGACGTGGTGGATTTCTGCAATCGGCTGTCCGATTTGGAAGGGTTGAGCCACTGCTACGGCGGCGTCGGCGAAGCCATCCAATGGGACCGGACCTGCGCGGGTTACCGGTTGCCGACAGAGGCCGAATGGGAGTACGCGGCGCGCGCGGGAAGCGACGCCGCCCTGTCTACCGGGCCGCTGACGATTCGCGGCGAGAACAGCGGGCCGGAGTTGGACCCGATCGCGTGGTACGGCGGCAATAGTGCGGTGGCCTATGCCGGCGCCATCGATTGTTCGGCGTGGAAGGGCAAGCAGTATCCCTCGACGAGTTGCGGGCCGCATCCGGTGGCCGGCAAGCGCGGGAACGCGTGGGGCCTTTTCGACATGTTGGGGAACGTGTGGGAGTGGGTCTGGGATTTCAAAGGCGAGTACCCGGCCGGGTCCGTCACCGATCCCACGGGCCCCGCCGCCGGCGCTCTGCGCGTGGATCGCGGCGGGTGCTGGGAGTGCTACGCGAGTTTCTGCCGTTCGGCGTATCGCGACGGCACGGTTCCGGGCTCGCGGTATTACAGTCTGGGTTTCCGCTTGGCGAGGTCCTTGCCCGACCCCGCGACGATCCAAAAGCTCGATGGGTTGTGATCGGCTCGCGCGCGGCGCAACTCCGGCCTTCCTTCGGCTGCCCGGTTCGGGTAACGTCGAATCTCACCCGCGGGGAACCTGTTCATGACCCCTGTTTCGCGCGCCAAATTCTTCCTTTTTCTTTTTTCCTTTTTCCTTCTCCTGTTCGTTGCCGCCGTCGCCGCGCAAGACGACTCGCCTGCGGCAATCGCCCGCGCGGCGTTGGCCAAACTCGACGGTTTCGACGCGACCTATTCGGCGACCACGCCGAGCGGCAAGACGTTCACGGTTCGCGTGCGGCAGCGGCGGCCCAACAAAATGCGGGTCGACGTCGAGCCGCTGGGCCTGATTTCGCTCTTCGACGGCCGACGGTATCTCTATTTCGAGCGCGACACCAAGCGCGCGATCGGCATGACGGTCGAGGACCTGCAGGCCGAAATGCGCCAACAGCGGCGAACGCTCGGCGCCATGTCATGGTTCGCCGCCGCCGCCGGCCGCGCCGACGCCGACGAGGCGATCTACCCCAGTTTGACGCTGGGCCTGGCGCCCGAACGCCTCGACGTCGCGCTGGAAATGTCGTCGACCCCCGAGCAATACAGTTGGCTGCGCTCGCTCGCGGCGGCGACGGCGCCGACCCGCACCGGCGACCAGGTCGCGTTCGACGAGACGGCGGGAAAGAGCACCGTGCGCATCGCGGTGAACCTCGCCGACGGTTTGCTCGAACGCGTTGCGTTCGTCGGCGGCAACGACCCGGCCGGCGCGCTGGTCCGCACGAGTTTGCAGAAGGGACCGCCGGACAGCAGCGATTTCGACATCGCCGCGGTCGGCGGCGAGGCGGCCGGAAAACCCAGCGACCGCGTGTTGCTGCAGCAGGCGCTGATCGCCGGCTGCCGCGGCAATCTCGATCGCGTTCTTGCCGTCGCCAAAGAGCGGTGGCCGGCCTTCACGGCCGAGGAAAAAGAGGAACTGCCGCGGGCCGTGGCCAAGATGTTCGGCCAAATCTTCGGCCTGACGCTGCCGCAAACCAGGGCCGGTCTGGCCGAATCACTGCGCCATAGCGAACTTCCGGCCAAGGTCGCCTCGGCGTTGCACGATGTGACGGCCAATGCGAAATTCGCGGCCGATCATCCGGCGTTGAAAAACGAAGCGCTCGCCGCGGCCTGGAAACGACAGGTCGTCGAGGAAACGACGCGCTCGGTGATGTACAACCTCTTGCACACCGCCAACGAGCAGTTCGTCGAACCATTCCGCCAACAGGCGCTCGACGCGACCGGCGGCATGAAGGACGAGCCGCGCCGGGATCTCATTGCGGCCGTGGTGCAACCGATTTTTCGCGTCTTCAGCGAGTTGCTGCAGCCGACCGTGGTCGAGACGCTCAACGAAATGGTGAAGTGAGGGATGGCCGTTTGTCGACGATGAAACCGGCAGGCGCAGCGCGGCCAATGGGACTTATGGGACCCATGGGACCGATAAGACCTGGAGCCGAAAGAACCTTTTGCAGGCGGGGCGGCCAATGAGCGACGAAAAATTCATACCGCCCCATGGAAACTACCAAGAATTGTTTTCGTACCGGAAAGCCGAAATAGTTTACGACGTGACCTTCCGCTTCTGCGAACGGTTTCTCAAGAAGGGCGACCGCACAATCGATCAAATGGTGCAGGCCGCGCGTTCCGGCAAACAGAACATCATCGAGGGAAGCCAGGCGTCAGGCACGTCGAAAGAAATGGAGATCAAGTTAACGAATGTCGCTCGCGCGAGTCTCGAAGAATTGCTCGCGGATTATCGCGATTACTTGCGAGCGCGTGATCTCATTACTTGGGAGAAAAACTCAACAGAAGCGCTGTATGTGCGAAAGCTCGGCAATCGGCCCGACCTGTCCTACGAGACCTATCGCGGCTTCTGCGAGACGCGGCCGGCCGAAATCGTCGCGAACATCGCCATCTGCCTGATTCACCAAACCAACTTTCTGCTCGACCGCCAACTCCGCCGACTCGAACAGGATTTTCTCAAAGACGGCGGCTTACGCGAGCGCATGACCCGCGCGCGCCTCGTGGTGCGTGACCGCCAGCGGAACTGACGAGGGTGCGGCGCCGGCAACCGACGGCGACTCGTCTCGCGCCCATCGGTCCCATTGGTCCCATATGTCCCATGCACGGTGGGCTATGGCCGCCAGGCGCCGATCCGTTTGATGCGGCCGTCCGGCGGCGCATCGATCCGCTTCTTTTGCACGATCGCCTCGATCAGCACATCGGCCAGGGGCACGCCGGTGTCCACGTCGTCCGGCCGGTTCTTGAGCATGTCGAACTTGTCGCCGCCCTCGGCCATGAAATCGTTGATCGCCACGGTGTAGTTCTTGTTTTCGTCCAGCGGCTGGCCGGCGACTGTGATGTTGACGGCGTGGGCGCCGTCGATCTGGTAGGTCAGCCCCGCGATCTGCAAGAACTCGCCCGGATTCTCCGCTGGGTTTCGCGACACGCCGCGATCCAGCGCCTCGCGAATGACGCGGCCGGGAAGGGTCAGCCGGTGCAGGGTGTCGCCGAACGGGACCGCCTGCAACACGTCGCCCCGCAGGATCGGGCCTTTCGGCAGCGAAGCGCGAATGCCGCCGCTGTTGAGCAGGACGACCTCGACGCCGAGCCGCTCGCGCACCGCGTCGCAGGTGAAGTCGCCGAAATTGGTTTCGCCGCGGCGAATCGTTTCGTCGCTCGCGTCGAGCGTTGCGACCGCCTCGCCAAGCACCTCTTTTCGCTTTTCGCTCAGTTGCGTCAGGTAGCCGTCGACCATCGACTTGACCACCGAATCTTCCGGCTGGTCCGGCGTGATGTCGTACATCTTGTAACGCACGAGATGCAGCACGCCGCCGGTTTTCTCGAGGTCGAGGCGGCCCAGGTGCTCGCCGTATTTGCCGGCCTGCACGATCATCTTGCCGTTTTCGATCAACGGCTGTTCGAGCAGCGTGTGATTGTGCCCGCCGATGATGATGTCGATCAGCGGCGCCTCGCGCGCCAACCGCTTGTCGGTTTCCAACCCGCAATGGCTGAGCACGACGTGCAGGGAATTGCGGCCGGTGCGGTTGAGCGCCGCGCGCAACGGCGCCACCGGGTCGTCGACGACGAGGTCTTTGACGTTGCGCGGCCGGGATTGCGTGAGCAGTTCCGGGGTGGTGACGCCGACGATGCCGACGGTCATGCCGCCGCGGAATCGCCGGGTGATGCCGATCGGCAGCCAGGGCGACGCCGAACGTTTTTCATGCAGATTGCAGACCAACCACGGAAATTTCGACTCGTCGGTGAGCTTGTCGAACGCGTCGCGGCCGAAATCGAATTCGTGATTGCCGACGGTCGTGGCGTCGAGTTGCATCTGGTTGAGCACGGCGATGTCGGCGAGGCCGCGAAACGCCGAGGAGAGGGCGGAGCCAGTCAATATGTCGCCGGCGTGCAGCACGAGCGTGGCGACCCCGTACGAGTCGTTCTGCGCGCGAATCTGATTGATCAACGCCGTCATGCGCGCCAGGCCGCCGACGGTCTTGCCCTCGGCGTTCTTATGTTCCTGCAAGTAGCCGTGCAGGTCGTTGAAATGCAGAATCGTCAACCGCTGCACCGGCGGCGGGCCTTTCTGTTCCGAGGCGCACGCGGCCAGCAGCAACGTCGCGAGCAGGAAAACGGCGAACGGCAAACCGTATGCAAAACAGGGGCGCGAACGTCGGCGAGCGGCTCTGGTCATCGGTTCCTCCAGCCACAAGGGCGGTTCACGGTACGGTCCGGAGCGGCGAGTGTCAACGAGGAGAAGGAAGAAGGAAAAAGGAAAAAATGGGCCATGCCTCTTCTCCGCGCTCTGTTCCTACGTCAGCGGTTCCGGCTTTTGCCGAAAGATTCCGCCTCCGTTCATTCCGCAATCCGCAATCCGAAATCTGGTTCCGGTTCTGCAGTTCATCTTGGCGCAAGCAAAAGGGGGAGCCCCTTCGGACTCCCCCGCATGACCTAACGAATGTCCGGGTCGGCTATTGCACGCAACGCACGGCGTACGCGCTGTAGCCGCCGGCGATCGTGTCGTCGATCGCGCCGGTCGTGAAACTGACGGTCCATGCGTCGCCGCCGTCGTCCGGAACGGCCGTGGCCGACCAGTACAGCGAGGGAAGGCCCGAGATCTCGACGGGCCAGTAGGCCCCGCCCTTTCCGGGGCCGCCGGAGACCGTGCAACCGTCGCAGACGTCGCTCGAACACGTCGTATCCGGACAAGCGTCCGTGACGCCGCAGGAGCCGCCGGTATCGGTGGCCGAGCAACCCCGGAGCAAGCTGCGCAGTTGGTCGATATCCGGCAATTGCCAGCCGGTCTGGCCGCCCCACGTCAGACTCGCGCAGTAACTCTGGGCGTCGGACCAACCCACTACGCTGGCGCCCACCGTTTCGCCGTTCTGCCACGTCAATGTGCTTGCCGGATCGGTCCATACCGTTTCGGCGTCGTCCGCCGCGCACGCTTGCTGCGAACTGCAATAACCGACGTTTGTGCAGTCGGCGCACGAGGCTCCGGCCGTGCCGCACACGGTGTTGGCGTCGCCGGGCTGGCAGATTCCGCTCGCGTCGCAGCAGCCCGTCGGGCAACTAGTCGCGTCGCACTGGCACGCGCCGCCGCCCGCGGCGCTCACGCATTCTTGTCCGGTCGGGCATTCGATGCACGCCGCGCCGTTGGCGCCGCACGCGTCGGTCGCCGTTCCGGCCATGCAGGACGACCCGTCGCAGCAGCCGGTCGTGCAGGCGCCGCAGGTTGCCGTGCAAACCCCGGCGGTGCAACTATCGCCGGCGCTGCATTCGACGCAGGCCGCGCCGCCCACGCCGCAGGTCGCGTCGCTGGCGGTCTGGCAGACGCCGTTGGCGTCGCAGCAGCCGCTCGCGCAACTCGCCGCATTGCAGACGCACGCGCCGCCGCCGGCGACGCTGACGCACTCTTGCCCTCCGGCGCACGCGACGCACGCCGCGCCGTCCACGCCGCACGCGGCGTTCGCCGTGCCGGCCGCGCAGGAGGTTCCATCGCAACAGCCGGTTTGGCAAGTCGTCGCATCGCAACCCGCGGTGCATGTTCCGGCCGTGCAGACGTCGGCGCCGCCGCAGGCGACGCAGGTCGCGCCGTTCGTGCCGCAGGTGGCGTCGCTGCTGGCCCAACAGACGCCGCTCCCGTCGCAGCAGCCGTTCGGGCAACTGGTTGCGTTGCAGGCGCCCGCCGGGTGCACGCAACGCACGCTGTTGAGGTTGCTGACGCCGTTGTAGCTGCTGAGGTGGGCGGTATTGAATTCGATCAGCCACTGGTCGCCGGCGTTCGGAACCGAAGCCGACCAATACCAATTGCCGTCGGCGCCGGTGACCGCTGGCGGCCAGTACGCGCCGCCCGGTCCGGGTCCGGCCAAACTGCCGCAGCCGTAGCAGCTTCCGTTCCAGCAATCATAACCCAGGCAAGCGTCGGTCACACCGCAGGACCCGCCCGGCGCCGTGGCCGCGCAGCCCTGAATCAGGCTGCGAAGCTGGTCGATGTCGGGCAACTGCCAGCCGGCGTAGCCGTCCCACGTCAGGTTCGCGCAGTAACTCGCGGCGTCGGCCGGGCCAACCACATTGGTCCCGACTGTATTGCCGTTTTGCCACAGGTTGCCGGTGTTCGGATCGGTCCAAACGGTCTGGGCGGTGTCGTTGTCGTCATCGTCGTCCGGCGCGGTGTCGTCGTCGATCGGCGACGAGTCGTCATCGTCGTCGGGCGCGGTGTCGTCGTCGTTGTCGTCGTCATTGTCGTTGTCGTCATCGTCGTCGTTGTCGTCATCGTCGTCGTTGTCGTCATCGTCGTCGGGCGCGGTGTCGTCGTCGATCGGCGACGAGTCGTCATCGTCGTCGTCGTCGTCGGGCGCGGTGTCGTCGTCGTTGTCATCGTCGCCCGGCGACGCGTCATCGTCGTCGTCGCTCGGCGACTGGTCATCGTCGTCGTCGCTCGGCGAACTGTCGTCGTCGCTCGGCGACGCATCGTCGTCGATGGCGGGGTGACCGCTGCTGCTGGTGGAACTGCTGCACGACGCCGCTGCGCAGACCGCGAGGCCAAGCAGGAGCATCAGAGCCAAACGCCAACTGGATCTGGACTTCATTTTCCCTCCTCGGTTTGACATTTAGAACGGCTTTCGGGTGTATAATACCGTCAAATAGGGCAAGGAAGTCAAGGGCGATTTTTTGATAGCGTCGATTTTCCCGGGACGATAAAAACATTTTTGTTTTCAATGCGTTATGGCGCCACGTTTAATAAAATGCTAAATGTGCGCCGGGCGACGCCCGCTGTGACGATGCGGCTGCACGTTTTCGATGGCACGTATGCGATTTACGGGAAGGAAAAAGGAAAAAGGAAAAAGGAAAAACTCCGACCGCGGGCTGCAGACCGGGGCAAAGGGCGGCGCACCTATTGACGCCGCACGAGACGGGCGCGGGCAACCAACAGCGGCTGCTCTCGGCCATTTTTCCTTTTTCCTTTTTCCTTCCCTTATACCACCACCGATTTGAACACAGGACGGGCGAAGAGCTCCTTAAGGGAGC
>CAZHPN010000099.1:0-20924 GCA_964534375.1 uncultured bacterium
GATTGGCTGCCTTCGCCGTCTTTCAGCGCGTCGACGATCAGTTCCATGTCGTAGGCGGCGACGAGTTGTTCGAGTTTGCCGCGGCGTTTGGTGCGCCCCTCGACGGCTTTCATCTGGAGCGACGGCGGCAGCAGATGACCGTGGATGACGCCGTCGGTCGAGAGCAGCACGGCGCGTTCGATGACGTTCTCGAGCTCGCGCACGTTGCCCGGCCAGTGGTACGCCATCAGCATGTCGATCGCCGGGGTGTCGATGCGGTTGATTTCCTTGCCCATCTCCTCGGCGTAACCCTTGGCGAAACGGTCGGCAAGCATCATCACGTCGGCCCCGCGTTCGCGCAGCGGCGGCACGTGGATCGGAAAGACGTTCAGGCGATAGAATAGGTCCGGCCGGAATCCGCCGCCGGCCACCTCTTCCTCTAAGTTGCGGTTGGTGGCGGCGATCACGCGGGCGTCGGTCTTGAGCGTCTTCGCGCCGCCGACGCGTTCGAACTCGCGATCCTGCAGCACGCGCAGCAGCTTCACCTGCGATTGCGCCGGCAGTTCGCCGACCTCGTCGAGGAACATCGTACCGGCCTGCGCCGCCTCGAACCGGCCGGTCCGCGATTGCGCGGCGCCGGTGAACGCGCCTTTTTCGTGGCCGAACAGTTCGCTCTCGATCAGGTTCTCCGGGATTGCGCCGCAGTTCACCTTGATGAACGGCTGGTCGCGCCGCGGGCTCGCCTGGTGGATCGCGCGCGCGATCAGCCCCTTGCCGGAGCCGGTTTCGCCGGTCAGCAGCACGGTCGTGCGCGAATCGGCGACCTGCGCGACCAGCGCCCGCACCTGGCGGATCGCGTTGGACGCCCCGAGCACCAGCCCCGGCGCGCCCGTCAGCCCGGCGCCTTCGCGCAGGCGGCGGTTCTCTTCCTCGACCCGCCGGCTTTCGACCCGCGAGGCAATCAGTTCGGCGACGGTCTCCAGGAACCGGACTTCGCCGTTCAACGCGATGCCGTTGCCCGCGGCGCGGTCGGCCGACAACGCGCCGACGACCTCGGCCCCGAATTTGATCGGCACGCACAGAAAGGCGAGATCGGCGCGATCGAGGTCGCGGCGCCGGCCCGAGCGATCCAGAAATAGCGGCTCCTTATCGAGCCGCGGCACGGCGATCGCTTTGCCTTTTTCGACGACGCGGCCGGTGATGCCTTCGCCGAGCCGATAGACGACCGGGTCGGCGCGCTGTTCATCCATGCCCACCTGCGCGAGCGTGTGCACTTCCTGCAAGTCGCGTTGCAGCACCGAGACCATGCCGCGCTTCATGCCAAGGTCTTCGGCGAGAATGTGCAGGGTTTCGAGTAAGGCTTTTTCCAACTCGCCGCGTTTGGCGAGGATGACGGCGATGCGGTGCAGCGTTTCGAGCTGCGGCATGGTGAACTGGCCTGGTTTCATTGCCGACAATTTACACATATTTGTTGCACGCGCAAGAAATGAAACGTTTTTGTGCCGAAAAAAATGACGCGACGCGCCGTCGAATTTTTCCGCATCGCCGGCGGCAATGCCCCGGCCGCGACCCGATCGCGCGGTCGGCCTCGCCGCAAGACGCGACTTCGGCCGCGTCTTTTTCTTCCCGCGCGAGTTTTCTTCACTCGCGGGAACTGCTAAATTCTCGGCACAGAGATTATTTTATTGCTGGTGCGCCGATGCCGGCGGCGAAGGTGAGACCATGAAGCTCAAAGAATTGCTGATCCAGGACTTCCGCGGGATCGAAAAGTTGTCGATCGACTTTTGCGGCGGCGAGCCTGAACCACAGCGCTTGGTTGTGCTCGCCGGCCCGAACGGGGCGGGGAAAACAAGCGTTCTGGAGGCGATTCTGCTGGGTGTCGGACGGCGCGAACTATTAAAATATGAGTTAGCCGGAAATTATCGCCAAGTACGGTCCGGGGCCAAAGACTTCGTGATTCAGGCTAGGTTCCGGACGGATTCCGAAGATGCGCTTCTCGCGACGGTTGCCGGTTTCCCCATCGTTCATGACGACACTGAAACAGGTTTCTCTTGTGATTTCGCACCAGACGGGAATGAGCTTATGGTTTCGCTACCTGGAGTGTTGCTATGGGGTTCCGCGAAGAACACGGACGTGCTCTCTGACGATTTTCGAAAAATATATTTCTCTTTGTCAGCAATGAATCATCGCATTACTTATTATTCGGCTTGGCGCGAAGCGACGTTGGTGGGGCCGCTCGGTCCCTCGACGGTTCGGTCGGCAAATGGCGAGGCGCCCCGCGACGACGAAGAAAGCCGACTCAAGGACATTAAGCAGGCGGCGATCAACGCGGCGCTTCACGAGAAGTTCGGGCAAGGTGACGCGTTCACCGATGTCTACCTGCACAAATTCAACGCGTGGTGGAATCGCTTCCACGACGTTCAACCAGGGCATTTTGAGGTAACGCCGATCAGCGGAAATCCGGACGAAGGCTTCGATTTCTACTTAATACGCGACGACGGCGCCAAGGTTCCGTTGGACATGCTGTCAAGCGGTGAGATGGAATTGCTGAAATTCTTCCGGCTGATGATGCGAAAGCAGGACGGCGGCATCGTGTTGATCGACGAGCCCGAGCAACATCTGCATCCGAAATGGCATCGCCTGATCCTGCCGATGATTCTGGACCTGGCGCCCAAGGCGCAGGTTATTTGCGCCACGCATTCGCCGCAGATCATCGGCTCGACGCCGCCGCATCAGCTTTGGCTGACGTATTTGGATGACCAGGGCCGCATCGCAATCGCGCAACCGGGCCATTCCTTCGGGATGGACGCCAACCGCGTGCTCGAAGAATTGCTCGACGTGGCCGCCCGGCCGGAGGAAGTTCGCGATCAGATCCGCAATCTCTTCGACCTGATCGAGACGCGCAAACTGGACGAGGCGAAACAGCAAGTCGCTTCGCTCCGCGCACGCTTGGGCGACGATCCTGAACTCGTTCGCGCCGATGCGCTGATCCGACGAAAAGAAGCGATCGGCCGATGAAGCATATCGAGAAGGGACGAGAGCCAACGTCGTTTGCCGCGTGGAAGATTCTGGCGACCTGGGACAGACAACCGACGTGGGCCGATTTCCAGAATCCCGAGAAATCGGCGTTGCACAACGCGCTGTGCGATGAGCAGGGCCATATTTGTTGCTATTGCAATCGCCGCATCGGCGCCGGCGAAAGTCATGTGGAACACCTCGTTGCGCGCAGCCGCGATCCTGCGCGGGCGTTGGATTACGGCAATATGCTGGCGTCGTGCCGCAACGAAGGTCCGCGGCCGGGTTCAACGTGCGGCCCCCGCCGGGGCAATCAGCCGTTGCCGGTTACGCCGCTTCAGCCGGATTGCGAGGCGCGTTTTTATTTCACCGGCGCCGGCGAGATTCGCGGCCTCGACGGCGATGCGACCGAAACGGCTCGCCTCTGCAACCTTAACGCCGACGCCTTGGTTCGATCGCGGGCGGCGGCCATGCGTTCGGTTCTCGATTTGATCGGCGACATGACGCAAAACGAATTCGACAACCTGATCCGCCAATACAGCGCTCGTGACGCCGAACACAAGTTCGCGCCATTTTGTACGGCGGTCCTTTACGCGCTGCGAGCGTACCGTTAACAAGCCGTAGTATGCGGACTTTGTGGCGCCGGAAGGGGCTTGCGCCAGCGCCTGCTCATGGCCATAATTTACTAGACCGACAGGTCGATAAAACGCTCACGCGGAGAACGGCTGATGAGCCCGCGCCCCAAAACCGGCATGACCGAAAAAGGCTTGCGCCGCAAGAACGACCTGCTCGAAGCGGCGCTCGCGCTCTTTACCGAAAAAGGCTACCGCGCCACGACGATCACCGAAATCGCCAAGGGCGCCGGCACGGGCAAGGGCACGTTTTACTGGTATTGGCGCAGCAAGGAAGACATCTTTCTCGAACTGCTCGACGTAAAGCTCGGCAGCTACCTCGACGCGCTGCAACGCGCCGCGAAGCTGAAGATCGACGCCGGCGACAAGATCGCCATCCTCATCGCCGAGGCCAGCAACATCTTTCTCAAATACCGCAAGCTGTGCAAGCTGATCTTCATGCTCATCACCGAAGACGCCGACGCCTTCGGCGGCGAAGTGCGGCAGCGCACCGAGGCGTTTTACCGGCAATACAAGAAACTCATCGCCGGCATCTTCAAAGAAGGCGTCGCCGCCGGCACGCTGGCGCCCGACGCCGATGCGGCGGCGCTCGCCTCGCTGCTGATCGCCATGCTCGACGGCATCGCCGTGCAGGAGGCGATTTTCCGCAAGGAATATCCGATCGACGTCATCGGCGCCGCAGTCCTGCGGCTTTTCAAAACCGGCGTTTACCGACAATAAGGAGTTGCGTCATGGGAAAATCACCGTCTCCGCGCCGCGCGAAAAAACTAGACCCGACGGTCGAGAAAATAACCGCGCCGGGGAATATTCGGGTCACGAGCCCGCTGAACGGCCGCCCGCTCGGCGAAGCCAAATCGTGGACGCTCGCCGAGGCGCTCGCCGCCATCGAGAAAGCGCACGCGGCGCAGCGGCGATGGGCGCAAACCGCGTTCGCGGAACGGCGCGCGATCGTGCAGCGGTGGATGGGGCTGATGAACGAACACGGCGGCGAGATCGCCCGGGCGCTGGCGGCCGAGAACGGCAAAACGATCCACGAAGCCTATGTGATGGAAATTCTCCCGCTGATCATGCTCGCGCGGCATTTCTCGCGCCGCGCCGAAAAGGCGCTGCGGCCGCAGAATATTCGTCTGTCGTTTTTTAAGAACCGCGCCAGCTACATCCATTATCAACCGCGCGGCGTCGTCCTAGTGATTGCGCCCTGGAATTTTCCGCTGGCGATTCCGTTCGGCACGACGATCATGGCGCTGCTGGCCGGCAATGCCGTCGTCTTGAAACCGGCCTCGCTGACGCCGCTGGTCGCTTCGCGCGTGCGCGGCCTGCTGCTCGAGGCGGGCCTCGATCCGGATTTGTTCCAGGTCGTGTCGGGGCCGGGGCGGCTCGGCTCCGAGTTAATCGAGTCGGGCCAGGTGGACTTTGTCAATTTCACGGGCTCGACGGCGGTCGGGCGCCAGGTGGCGGCGCTCGCCGCGAGTCGGATGATTCCGAACTCGATGGAACTGGGCGGCAAGGCGCCGGCGCTGGTGCTGGAGGACGCTGATCTCGAGCGCGCGGCGCGCTCGATCGTATGGGGCGCGTTCGGCAACTCGGGCCAGATTTGCGCCGCCGTCGAACGCGTGTACGTCCACGAAAAAATCCACGACGAATTCGTCGGCCGCGTCGTCAAGCTGACCCGCACCTTGCGGCAGGGCAATCCGTTGATGGACGGCGAGGTCGACGTCGGCGCGATGACCGACCCGGGTCAGATCGAGATCGTCGAACGCCAGCTCGACGAAGCGAAAAAGGGCGGCGCGAAAATTCTTGTCGGCGGTCGCCGCGCGGCGGCCGGCAACCAGTATTTCGCGCCGACGGTGGTGGTCGGCGTGACGGAAAAAATGGCGATCGCCCGCGAGGAGACTTTCGGACCGGTGCTGCCGATCATGAAGTTTCGCACGGAAGACGAAGCCGTCGCGCGCGCCAACGACTCGCCTTACGGCTTGCTGGCGTACGTCTTCACGCGCGACCCGCGCCGGGGCCGCGCGATCGCCGAGCGCATCGAGGCCGGCACCGTGATGGTCAACGAAACGCTGATGACGCACGGTTTCCCCGAGACGCCGTGGGCCGGCCTGAAGCAGAGCGGCACGGGCCGCGTTCACTCCGACGACGGCCTGCGGGATCTGTGCCAGGCGCGCCACGTGAACGTCGAGGTGTTCCCGATGGTCAACCCGTTCTGGTATCCGTATCGCACGGCGGTGCTGCGCAGCGCAATCGCCGCGACCGCGCTGCTCACGAAATCGCCGACCGTTCGCGGCGGTCTGCGCCGGTTGGCTGATCTGATGCGTTCGAACAAAGGCGTTGAATGAAATTTCCTCGTTATCCACAGACGCGCAGCGCGGCAAAGCCGCGGCCGAAAATCATTGCGCGCCACGGGGCGCCGGAAAATAGAAAGGCGTCCGCGTGATGACCCCCATACGACCGATAGGACCTATAAGACTTATAGGTCCTATGGCGCCCCGGGATCTGCGGCGAGGCCGTTAGCGGCGACTGAGAATCTTTGCGCGAAAACAAGAAATTGCAGGTTAGGCTCCGCGGCTGACCAGGTTTGTCCCTGACCTCTCACCGCCGCGGCGGCGGACCCAGCCCCGCCCTTGCATTTTCGCCACAGGCGAGGGGGCCTGCGCCACAATCGGGTTTGCTTGCGGCCATTGTACACTGTTCACTGTTCACTGTTCACTTTTTTCCCGCTTGTCATCCGGCCTTTCATGCCGGATACTTATCGCGCGCGATGCAGGGGTTCGATTTCACGAACAAGTTCGCGACGGTCGGCGGCCCGAGGCCACGGTCTCGCCCGCCGCGCTGACGCGACGCGTTATGGCGTTTGACGCGGGGCGGCGTCGGGTGCGACGCCGGCCGCCGGGCGCGGCCGCAAGGCGGCCGCAAAGGAAAGCAATGAACGACCGGAAGGGCAGGAAACCCAGAGGGCTGTACGACCCGCAAGAGGTTCGCGGGGCGTGCGGCGTTGGTTTCGTCGCGCGGTTGGATGCGACGCCGACGCACGAAGTGCTGGCCAGCGCGGTGCAGGCGCTGGCGAATCTCGAACATCGCGGCGCGGTCGGCGGCGACAAATCGACCGGCGACGGCGCGGGCATTCTGTTCCGCATCCCGGACGGCTTCTACCGCGAGGAGTGCGCGATTTCGGGCCTCGAATTGCCGCCGCCCGGCGACTACGCGACGGGCCTCGTTTTTCTGCCGCGGGACGCCGCCGACGCCGCGCGTTGCGTCGTCAACTTCGAGGACGTCACGCGGCGCGAGGGCTGCGCAATCGTCGGTTGGCGCGACGCGCCGGTCGACAGCGCCTGCCTGGGCGATTACGCCCGCGGCGTGCAGCCCGACATTCGCCAGGTGTTCGTCGCCCGCAACGGTTTGTCGCGCGACGCCTTCGAACGCAAGCTGTTCGTCATTCGCCGGCTGACCGAAAAGGCGTTCGGCCAATGGCAGCGCGACGACGCTTCGCAGTATTACGTCCCCAGCCTTTCCAGCCGCACGATCGTCTACAAGGGCCTGCTGACCGGCTCGCAACTGACCCGCTTCTACCTCGACCTCAACGACCCGCGCATGGTCACCCCGTACGCGCTCGTGCACCAGCGGTACAGCACCAACACGCTGCCCACCTGGGCGCTGGCGCAACCGTTCCGCTTCGTCGCCCACAACGGCGAAATCAACACGCTGCACGGCAACCTGAACCAGATGAAGGCCCGCGAGGCCGACCTGCGTTCGCCCCTGTTCGGCGACGACCTGGCGAAGATCCGCCCGGCGCTGGTCCGCGAGGGCAGCGACTCGGCGATTTTCGACAACATGCTCGAATTGCTCGTGCTGGCCGGCCGGCCGTTGCCGCACGCGATGATGATGATGGTGCCCGAGGCGTGGCAGAACGTGCCGGCGATGAGCGCCGACAAACGCGCGTTCTACGAGTACCACTCGGCGATCATGGAGCCGTGGGACGGCCCGGCGGCGCTGATGTTCTGCGACGACCGCTACATCGGCGCGACGCTCGACCGCAACGGCCTGCGCCCGGCGCGGTACACGGTCACGGTCGACGGCCTGATCGTCATGGCGTCGGAAACCGGCGTGCTCGACATCGCGCCCGAGCGCATCCTCAGCCGCGGCCAGTTGCAGCCGGGGCGCATGTTTCTGGTCGATCTCGAGCAAAAACGCATCATCCCCGACCAGGAGATCAAGGCGAAGATTTGCCGCGCGCAGCCGTATCGCCATTGGCTGAGCCAGAACCGCATCGAGTTGAAAGACTTGCCGCGCTCGACCCGCGGCCCGGAAATCCCCGCCGCGCGCCTGCAGGCGTTGCAGCAGGCTTTCGGCTACACCGAAGAAGAAGTCCAGATGATTCTGGGGCCGATGGCGGCGCAGGGGCAGGAACCGGTCGGCTCGATGGGCAACGACGCCGCGCTCGCCGTCTTTTCGGACCGCCCGCAACTGCTCTACGCGTATTTCAAGCAGTTGTTCGCCCAGGTCACGAACCCGGCCATCGACCCGTTGCGCGAAGAACTGGTGATGTCGCTGCTGGGCTGGCTCGGCTGCTCGGACAACCTGCTCTCGGAGACGCCCGGGCACTGCCGCCGCTTGCGCCTCGCCCAGCCGGTATTGACGCCGGAAGACCTGTCGCAGTTGCGCCAGGCGGAATCGCCCCACGTCCTGCTCAAAGAAGTCGATATGCTGTTCGACCCCGCGCGCGGCCGCGACGGCCTCGCCGCCGGGCTCGACGACATGTGCCGCCGCGCCGAAGAGGCCGTCCGCGCCGGCGCGCGGATGTTGCTGATCACCGACCGGCGGCTCGACGCGGCGCACGCGGCGATCCCCGCGCTGCTGGCGGCGGCGAATCTGCACCACCACCTGATCTGGCACGGCTTGCGCAACAAGGTCGGCCTGATCGTCGACACGGGCGAAGCCCGCGAGGTGGCGCACCTGGCGCTGCTGATCGGCTTCGGGGCCAACGCGGTCTGCCCCTACGGCGCGCTGGCGACGGTCGCCGAACTGGCGCGCGACGGCCGCCTCGAGGGGATGACGGACCCCGAGCGCGCGGTCGACCACTACATCACCGCGATCAAAAAGGGCCTGCTGAAGACCTTCAGCCGCATGGGCATTTCGACGCTGCGCAGTTATTGCGGCGCGCAGTTGTTCGAGGCGGTCGGCCTGGCGAAGGATTTCGTCGACCGCTATTTCTACGGCACGGTGTCGCGCGTGTCGGGCATCGGCCTGGAGCACGTCGCGGCCGAAACCGTCGAGCGCCACCGGCGGGCGTTTCCGCAAAACGGCCGCGCGCCGCGGCTGCTCGACGTCGGCGGCGCGATTCATTTGCGCGTCGGCGGCGAGCGCCATCTCTGGACGCCCGAAGCGATCTTTCATCTGCAGCACGCCGTGCGGACCGACGATTACAAGTCGTTCAAGAAATACACGAACCTGATCGACGGCCAGTCGCGCGGCCGCGCCACGCTGCGCAGTTTGTTCCGCTTCAAGAACGGGCAGGCGATCCCGCTCGCGGAAGTCGAGCCCGCGCGGTCGATCGTCCGGCGTTTCGTCACCGCGGCGATGTCGTACGGCTCGATCAGCCGCGAGGCGCACGAGACGATCGCCATCGCCATGAACCGTCTCGGCGGCCGCAGCAACTCGGGCGAGGGCGGCGAAGATCCCGCGCGGTTCGCGCCGCTGCCCAACGGCGATTCGAAACGCTCGGCGATCAAGCAGGTGGCGTCGGGGCGCTTCGGCGTGACGACCGAATATCTGCTCAACGCCGACGAACTGCAGATCAAGATCGCCCAAGGCGCGAAACCGGGCGAAGGCGGCCAGTTGCCGGGCCACAAGGTCAGCGCCGAGATCGCCCGCGTGCGGCACACGATCCCCGGCGTGACGCTCATTTCGCCGCCGCCGCACCACGACATCTACTCGATCGAAGACATCGCGCAGTTGATTTACGACCTCAAGTGCGTCAATCCGCGCGCCGCCGTTTCGGTCAAGCTGGTCGCGGAAACCGGCGTCGGCACCGTCGCCGCCGGCGTCGCGAAGGCGCGCGCCGACCTGGTGCTGATCGCCGGCCACGACGGCGGCACGGGTGCGTCGCCGCTGACCTCGATCATGCATGCCGGCGTGCCGTGGGAACTGGGCCTCGCCGAAACGCAGCAGGCGCTGGTGCGCAACAACCTGCGCGAACGCATTCGCGTGCAGGCCGACGGCCAGATGAAAACGGGCCGCGACGTGGCGGTCGCGGCGCTGCTCGGGGCGGAAGAATTCGGCTTCGGCACGGGCGCGCTGGTCAGCCTGGGCTGCATCATGATGCGCAAGTGCCACACCGACACCTGCCCGGTCGGCGTCGCGACCCAGAACGAGACGCTGCGCGGCCGCTTCGCCGGCAAGCCGGAGCACGTCGAACGCTTCATGCTGTTCATGGCCGAGGAATTGCGCGAGCACATGGCGGCGCTGGGCTTCCGCACCGTCGAGGAGATGGTCGGGCGCGTCGATCGCCTGGAAATGACCGACGCCATCGAGCAATGGAAAGCGCGCGGCCTCGACCTGTCGCCGCTGCTGCATCCGTCGGCCGAGGGCGAAGACAAGTCGCTGCACTGCATGATCGGCAACAACCTGACGTTCGCGCCGCCGCTCGACGAAGAACTGTGGCCCGAACTCGAACCCGCGCTCGCCGACGGCCGGCGCGTGGTCATCGAGCGGCCGATCCGCAATATCCATCGCACGGTCGGCGCGCGCTTGAGCGGCGAGATCGTGAAGCGTCACGGCCCCGCCGGGCTGCCCGACGGCGCCATCCAGTTGCGTTTCACCGGCTCGGCCGGGCAGAGCCTTGGCGCCTTTCTCGCGCCGGGGGTGGAAATCCGCGTGGCCGGCGACGCGAACGATTACGTCGGCAAAGGCATGTCCGGCGGCCGGATCGTCATCGCGCCGCACCCGGATGCGACGTTTCTGCCGCACGAAAACGCCATCGTCGGCAACACCGTCCTCTACGGCGCGACCGGCGGCGAGGTCTGCATTTCCGGCGCGGCCGGCTCGCGCTTCGCGGTGCGCAACAGCGGCGCGCGGGCCGTGGTCGAGGGCGTCGGCGACCACGCGTGCGAGTACATGACCGGCGGCGTGGTCGTCGTGCTGGGCATGACGGGCAGCAATTTCGCCGCGGGCATGAGCGGCGGCGTGGCCTACGTGTACGACGAAACGCAGCTTTTCGACACGCGCTGCAACCTGGACATGGTGGAACTCGAAACGGTCTGGGCGAAAAAAGACCGGCAGTTGCTGCGCTCGTTGCTGGAAAACCACGCGCGCCTCACGGGCAGCCCGCGGGCCATGATGATGCTCGACAACTGGGCGTCGCACCTGGCGCTGTTCGTCAAGGTGATTCCCATCGATTACCGCAAGGCGATGGAGCGGGCGCACCTCGAAGAGGAAATGAAGGAAGACGCCGTGTCGGCCACCGAAGAGGTGTTCAATGTCTAAGGCTGACGGATTTCTGCGCTTTGGCCGCAAGGACCCGCCGAAAAAGCCCGTCGCGGAGCGGCTGCGCAATTTCGGCGAATTCGAGGAACTGCTGGCCCCCGAGCCGCTGCACGAGCAGGCGAACCGCTGCATGGATTGCGGCATCCCGTTTTGCCACACCTTCGGCTGCCCGGTGCAGAACCGCATTCCGGAGTGGATCGACGCCGTGTATCGCGGCCACTGGCGGCGCGCGGCGGACCTGCTGCACGCGACCGACAACTTCCCCGAGGTCACCGGCCGCGTTTGCCCCGCGCCGTGCGAGGCGGCCTGCACGCTGGCGATCAACCAGCCGGCCGTGACGATCCGGCACATCGAATTGCAGATCGTCGAGCGCGCCTTCGCCGAGGGTTGGGCGCCGGCGGAGCCGCCGGCCGCGCCGACCGGCCGCCGCGTCGCGATCATCGGCTCGGGCCCGGCGGGCCTGGTCGCCGCGCAGCAACTGGCGCGCGCCGGCCATGACGTGACGGTGTTCGAAAAGGACGAGCGGCCCGGCGGACTGCTGCGCTTCGGCATCCCCGACTTCAAGCTGGCGAAGTGGGTGCTCGATCGGCGCGTGGAGCAAATGAAGAAGGAAGGCGTCGTTTTCGAAACGGGCGTCGATGTCGGCGTCGATGTCTCGGCCAAATATCTGCGGCGTGGTTTCGACGCGATCGTCCTCGCGCTCGGCGCCGGCCACGCCCGCGATCTGACCGCGCCCGGCCGCGATCTGGCCGGCGTTCATTTCGCGATGGAGTTTCTCACGCAGCAAAACCGGCGCGTCGCGGGCAATACCGAGTTTTCGGCGATTTCGGCGGCCGGCAAGCACGTGGTCGTCGTCGGCGGCGGCGACACCGGCGCGGATTGCATCGGCTGGTCCAATCGCCACGGCGCGGCGTCGGTGACGCAGCTCGAAATTCTGCCCGAGCCGCCCGATCAGCGGCCCGCCGACAACCCGTGGCCGACCTGGCCGCGCGTCAAACGCACGCTTTACGCGCACGAGGAGGGCTGCCGCCGGCTATGGAGCGTGCAAACGAAGGAGTTCGTCGGCCGCGAAGGGCGGGTGGCCGGCCTGCGTGCGGTGCGCCTCGAATGGAACAAAGACGGGCGGACCTTCCGCGAAGTTCTCGGGCCGGACCTCGAAATCCCCGCCGATCTCGTCCTGCTGGCGATGGGCTTCGAGCACGTCGCGCACGGTCCGCTGCTGGCGGACCTCGGCTTGCGGCTCGACGCCCGCGGCAACGTCGCGACCGACGAACGGTTGATGACCTCGCAGCCCGGCGTCTTCGCCGCCGGCGACGCCGTGCTCGGCGCCTCGCTCGTCGTCCGCGCGTTCCACAGCGGCCGTCAGGCCGCTGCTGCGGCGGACGCCTACCTGCACGAGCGCTTCGACCCGCGAGATTGAGCGGGGAGAAGGCCGCGAGAAGGCAAAAGGAAAAAGGAAAAAGGAAAAAGGGCGGCGCCGGCCGCGACGCGCCGCTGGCCTCTTGCCATCGACTTGGATTATTATCGGCGGGTAAGGAGAGTTCCGATGCGCGCAACCTTGATTTTTCTGGCGATGGCCGCCTTGATTTGCGCCGCGGCGTGCGGCATCGCGAAGGGCCGTTACGACGGCCAACCGATGAACGCCGGCGGCGGCGGGCCGGCCGGCGACGACGACAGCCCGCAGGTGGCGAACTACGAGTGGACCGACGCCGACGGCAAACAGATCCATTTATACGATTACCTCGGCAAGGTCGTGCTGCTGGATGTGGCGGCGTTCTGGTGCGTCAATTGCGAAGCCGAAGCGCCCAGTTTGCAGCACGACATTTGGGAGCCGCTGCAGGGCCAGGATTTCGAACTCATTCAACTGGTCGTGCAGGACGCCGATTTCAACCCGGCGACGCAGCAAACCGCGGCCGAGTGGCGCAACCAGTTCGATCTGACCTACGAGGTTTGCGCCGACCCGCAATGGAGCCTGAAGCAGTATCTCACGAACAATGAGCTGCCGTTCCTGATGCTGCTCGACAAGACATTCCAAATCCGGATGAAGACGAACGATTATAACGCGAGCGGCGTCATGGCGATCATCAAGGAATATCTGTAAGTGACGGCCGCCCCGTTGCGCCGCCCCATCCGTCGGATCGTCTTCGTCTATCCGCCCTACGGCCCCGTGAAAAACGAACCGGGCCTGCGCGCCGTGAAAGAGAACTACGGCGTCTTTCCCTCGCTGTCGCTGGCCTACGTCGCGGCCGTCGCGGAAAAAGAAGGCTGCGACGTCAAGTTCATCGACGCCAACGCGCTCGGCCTGTCGCTGGCCGAGACGATCCGCCGCGCCGAGGCGTTTGCGCCCGATTTGCTCGCCTTCACCGTCACCACCTACCTGTTTCATCAGACGCTCGCCTGGGTGCGGGCGCTGCGGCGGAAGATCGGCGCGCCGACGCTGCTGGGCGGCGTCCACCTCGGCCTTTTTCCGGCCGAAACGATGACGCACGATTGCGTCGATTTCGCCTGCCAGGGCGAGGCCGAGGTCGAGTTGCCCGCGTTTCTGCGGGCGATGAACGACGGCGGCGAGCTGGCGGCGGTCCCGGGCCTGGTGTGGCGGGACGGCGCACGGGTCGCGATCAACGATTGTTCGGCGCCGCTGGCCGACGTCGATCGCGCGCCGTTTCCCGCGCGGAACCTGCTGCCGAACGACCGCTACTACAGCTTCATCAGCCGCTTCCGCAATTTCACGCCGCTGATCACCAGCCGCGGCTGCCCGTTCCATTGCGTGTTCTGCGAGCAGGGCGGCAAGCCGTTCCGGCCGCGCTCGCCGATGAACGTCGTCGACGAAGTCGAGGAGTGCTGCGACGTTTACAAAATCCGCGAGTTCGATTTTTTCGATTCGTCGTTCACCACCAACAAGCGGCGCGTCATCGAAATCTGCCAGGAACTGGTGCGGCGGCGCGTGCGCGCCGTGTGGGCGATCCGCAGCCGCGTCGATTTGGTGGACGACGAAATGCTGATCGCCTTGCGCGGGGCCGGGTGCAAACGCATTTATTACGGCATCGAATCCGGCGACGAAGCCGTGCTGCGCGGCCTGCGCAAGGAAACCAGCCTGCCGCTCGTGCGCGAGGTCGTCGCCAAGACCCGCCGCCGCGGCATCGAAACGTTCGGCTATTTCCTGGTCGGCAGCCCGGGCGAAACGCGCGAGACGGTGAAAAAATCCGTCGATCTGGCGCTGGGCCTCAAGCTCGACTATGTGCAGTTTTCGAAGGTGACGCTGATGCCCGGCACGGAACTGTACCGGCTGATGCTCGCCGAACAGCACCGCGATTTCTGGCGGGAGCACATCGTCAACGAAGCCGTCGACTTCTACCTGCCGCGGCCGGGAACCGCGTTGACCGAGGCCGAGGTGCAGGCGCTCGTCCGCCACGCTTATCTTGCCTTTTACTTCCGCCCGCGTTACATCCTCAAGGCCCTGTTTCGCGTTCGCAGTTGGGCGGAATTGCGGCGCTCCGCGCTCACGGCGTGGACGATGTTCTCGCAACGGCGCGAGGTTTTCGACGCCGCCTGGACCGAAAAAGTGCAGTACTGACAGCGGAGCACCCCGCATGCGCCCCGAGTTGTCGCGCGTTCCGGATCTGCCGCAATCGCGTCCGTTGGAATGGGCGGACCGCGCTTGGCTCGCGCCGTGGCTCGCCGCCGAGCCGCCCGGCGTCTCGGAAATGACTTTCACCAATTTGCTCACTTGGTCCGACACGCATCCGGTCCGGTTGGCGCGCCTCGGCGATACGCTGCTGTTCTGGCGCGGTCCGCACGAACGCGGCGGCGTGCTGCCGCCGCTGGGCGCGCCGCTCGACGCCGTCGGCGTCCGGCGCGCGCTCGAGTGGGCGGCCGGGGAGGGCGGTCCGGCGCGGTTCTTCCGCGTGCCGGAAGCGACGGCGCGGACGCTCGTTGCGGCCGACGGCGCGTTGGCGGCGCGGGCCGAACGCGATCACGCCGATTACGTCTACCGGCGCGAGGAGTTGGCGACGCTCGCCGGCCGGCACTACGACGGCAAGCGCAACCTGATCAAGAAATTCTACAAAGCCGCCGACGCCGTTTTTCAACCGCTGGATTCGGCGCTCGCGGCCGAATGCCTGCGTTTGCAGTCCGAATGGTGCGCCGATCGCGGCTGCAGCGAGAACCCGGATCTGGACGCCGAAGACCACGCCGTCGTCCGCACGCTGGAACTTTGGAACGAGCTGCCGCTCCGCGGCGGCGCGTTGCTGGTCGGCGGCCCGGCGCGGCGGATCGCCGGGTTTGCCGTCGCCGAGCGGCTCACCGCCGACACCGCCGTCATTCATTTCGAAAAGGGTTCGACGCTGTACCCGGGCGTCTATCAGGCGCTCAACCAACTCGTCTGCGAACGCCTGCTGGCCGATTTCGAATTCGTCAATCGCGAACAGGATCTCGGCGTCGAAGGCCTGCGCAAAGCCAAACTGAGTTACCGGCCCGTGCTGCTGCTCGAGAAATTCGAAGTGAAAGCCGCCGGCGACGCCGGGCCTGAAATTTCGCCGAAGGAGTAAGAACTGTGGCCAACGAAGCCGTCGTTTTGCTGCAACAGCGTTTCGCCACGCGGGCGATCGAGCCGCGACCGCTCGACGAGGAAACGGTCGCCGATTTGATCGAGGCCGCGCGCCTGACGCCGTCGTGCTCCAACAACCAGCCGTGGCATTACTTATTCTTGCGCGGCGACGAGGCGCGCACGAAGGGTTGCGCCTGCCTCTCCGCCGACAATCAAAAGTGGGCGTGCCGCGCCCCGCTGCTGATTTTCGGCTGGTCGCGGTTGGAGGACGATTGCCGCTCGCGCGACGGCAAGGTCTACTTCCAATTCGACCTCGGCCTTTCGGCGATGAATCTGATGCTCGCGGCCACGGCGCGCGGGCTGGCGGCCCGGCCGATGGCCGGTTTTTCCGAGGCGAAAGTGCGCGAGGCGTTCGCCCTGCCGGAAGGCGCGCAGCCGCTGATCGCGATCGCCGTCGGCTATCCGGGCGACGACGACAGCCACGTGCCGGATTACGCCCGCGGCGCCGGGCGGAAGCCGCGCGAGCGAAAGCCGGCCGCCGAAATCGTGACGATTTTGTGACGGGCGGCGAGGGCGCGGTTTTGCTTTTCCGCAGTTCGAGATTAAGTTATCGGCGTCAAGGCGCTTTACCTTTTGCCTCCGGAGGAACCCGATGCAGACACCCGACGCGTCCGCGTTGAGCATGTTGAAAACCGCGCTCGAAATGGAAGAAAAAGGCTACCGCTTCTACGCGAAGGCCGTGGCCGAGGACAAAAACGAATTGGGGCGGGGCGTCTTCAAGATGCTGCGCGACGACGAGAAAATTCACATCGAACGCATTCGGATCATCTTCACGAGCCTGGTTAGCGGCGGCGCGTGGACGGACGAGTGGAAAGAGTTTTCGACTCCGCCGCGCGATCTGGGCCAGATTTTCCGCGACCTGGCGCAACAGCACGAGTCGGAAATCACGCCCGAGACCGGCGACCTGACGGCGATCGACATCGGCCTGGACTTCGAGGCCAAATCGGTGCGGTTCTACACGGAAGAACTCCAGCGCGCGGTCAACCCGCTCGAACGCGACTTCGCCAAGGCGATGATCGCCGAAGAGGAAACGCACCACGAGCTTCTGGCCGACATGAAGCTCTATTTGACCGATCCGGAGTCATGGTTTCGCGAGCGTGAAAAGGGTGGCCTCGACGGGGCGTAGAAGTCACGAGTTACGAGTTACGAGTTAGGAATTACGAGTTGCAAATCGCGGACACGCCGGCAGGGGCGCCAGTCCCGAATCCCGAATCCCGAATCCCGATTCCCGACCTCAAAAACACATCTTCTCGGCCGGCCGCCGCTCCGGCGTCGGCAGCAGTTCCCGCGTGCCCTTGATGTGGTCCGGGTGGACATACAAACCGCAATAGCACTGGCCATATTCCTCGATGTCGGCCGGCGCGTATTCGCACGGGCAGATGATGTCTTTATCGCGGGCGAAATCCTCGCAGGCGAGGCGGCAGGGGCAACTCGGATAGCCGTAGCGTTGTTTGTTGGTCCACAGGCCCACGATCAGCGGCCAGACGACGCTGTAGTTCGGGTTGAACAGCAACCCCCGCCGTTCGGAAAAGACCCGCAGAACTTCGAAATACTCTTCCGCCGTTTGCGGTTTGGGCATATGTCAGCCTCCGAACACCTGCCGCACCTCGTCCGTGTTGGTGCCGATCAGGATGGTCTCGCCCGCTTCGATGACCGGGAACGAAACGATCGGGTGGAACTTGCGGAAGCGCTCAACGATCGCGGACCGTTCCTCGCGTGGGAGCAGATCGACCGCGACCAAATCGTACATGATGCCCAGTTGGTCGAGGTAATCTTTCACCCGTTTGCAGCGCGGGCAAGTAGTGATGATGTAGACGGTCGGTTTGCCGCCGGCATTGTTCGTCATGAACCTGTCCTTTTCGTTTGAGAAGCAAAGCGTGTCGGACTGCCTCCGAGGGCGCCTTGCTAAAACCGTAAGCGCCGCCCGGCCGCTTGTCAACGTTTCGCCGGCACGTTTCGCGGCGCGTCAAACCTCGATCGCGCCCTCCAGGTAAGGTGCGCACTCGCCTTCGATCACGACCCGGTCCCCGCGGACCGTGCACCAAAGCTCGCCGCCGCGCGCCGAAGCCTGAAGGCAGTGCAGCGCCGGTTTGCCGAGCCGGCCCGCCCAATACGGCGCGACCGTGCAATGCACCGAGCCCGTGACCGGATCTTCCGGCACGCCCACGCGCGGCGCGAAGAAGCGCGAAACGCAATCGTAACCGCCGTCGCCCGGCGCGGTGGCGCAAACCGCGAAGCATTCGACCTTCGCCAGCGCGGAGAGATCAGGCGCCAGGCCCCGCACGATGCCGGGGTCATCGTACACCAGCAGGATGTCGCGTGCGGCGAGAATCTCGCGCGGCGCGCGGCCGACGGCTGCGAGCAGGCCGGGCAGGGGCCCGATCCGGCTCGGCGGCCGCGCCGGGAAATCCATCGCCAGCCGCGGCCCGGATCGCGACACCGTCAATTCGCCGCTCCGCGTTTGAAAAACCACCCGTGGCCGGCCGGGATCGAGCCGATTCAAGATCAGCCAGGCCGTCGCCAGCGTGGCGTGGCCGCACAGGTCCACCTCGATCGCCGGCGTGAACCAGCGCAGGCGAAAGCCGTCCGCCAGCGGCGCGAAAAACGCCGTTTCCGACAGGTTGTTCTCCAGGGCGATGGCCTGCAACACGCGGTCGTCGGGCCATTCGGTCAACGGCACGACCGCGGCCGGATTGCCCTTGAAGACCTCGTTCGTGAACGCGTCGATCTGGTGCAGCGGCAAGCGCATTGTGTCAGCCTTCGTTATTTTGACACGACGACGGAATCAACCGCCAAAGTTATCACAAACTCGCTAAAGCCGGCCATTTCGGACATTGTTCATTGTTCACTGTTCACTGTTCACTGATCCCTTTGATCCCCCGCCTTCGCGGGGGCAGGCTCTGTTGATCCCGTCAAAAAAAATGCCATCAATACCGTAATATTCACCGTCGCGGCTGATCAGGGCCGGATTTCGATCGGCGTGTTCGGCGGCACGAGGTCCCAGATTTCGTCGATTTCCGCGTCGGTGACGACGATGCAGCCGAAGGTCCAGTCGCGCGGCGGCGCCGACGGATCGGGGCGGCGCCAACTGCGGTACTTCCCGTGAATCATCACGTTGCCGCCGGGCCGGCAGCGGAGTTCCGCGGCCTCGCGGCGGTCCGCCTCGCTCGGGTACGAGACGTGGATCGCCTTGTGCGCGCGGCTGTGCGGGTTGCGCTCGTCGAGCACGTACAGGCCCTCCGGCGTTCGGCGGTCGCCCTCGCAGCGTTTGGGCCCGTCGAGATTCTGGCCGACGTGGATGTGGTATTCGCGCACCGGCGCGCCGTGGCTGAGCAGCACCATGCGCCGCGCCGCCTTCTCCACCAGCACGAAGTCGACGGGCCCGGGCGGCGGGCCGTCTTTCGCGGTCGCGGCGAGGGGGTTGCTCGTCGGCGCGGAAGAAACGTCGCTTGTCGCGGGAGGAACGTTGTTCGTCGTCGCCGGCGGCGCATCGTTTGCCGTGGCGACGCTCGCTTGCCGGCTCTGGATCGGCGCCGCCGCCGCGGGCGAATTCATTGACGAACGGCCCGTGCAAAACGCGAGCGCGATCAACGCCACAGCGAGCAGGGTGCGGCGGTCAATCATGCGCGACGGGCCCCGCGCCGAGAACGAAATCGACCTCGTAAACGTGATACCCGGCGCGGCGCATGCCGAGCGCGCCGTACGTCGTTTGCGCGGCGCCGTTTTCGGCCGCGACGTAAAGGCGCACGCCGCAGACGTCGGGGCGGCGGCGCGCCTCGGCTACCGTGTGCTCGTACAGCGCGCGAAAAACGCCCGTTCGCCGCTGGCCGGGGACGACGTAAACCGACTGAATCCACCAGAAATCGCCGTTGCGCCAGTCGCTCCATTCGTGGGTGAGCATCAACTGGCCGACGGCGCGGCCGGCGCGGGTCGCGATGCGGTAGCAGGCTTTCTGCGGATCGGCGAGCGCCGCGCGCACGCCGGCGGCGGCGCGGTCGCGGTCGAGAACGATGCCTTCGGTTTCGTGCGCCATCGCCAGGTTGGCGTCGACGATGAAATCCAGATCGGCTGGTTCGGCGTGGCGAATAAAAGTCTCGCTCAACTCTTCTGCCTCGGATCAAGAAACACTGCCCCGCATTGTAATCGAAAACGCCGCCGCGCAAAAGCGGAATCAGTGAGCAGCGAACAGTGAGCAGTGAACAGTGAGCAGTAGTCACCGGCCATCGCAGAATTAGCCGGGAGTAATGAAGAACGAATAGGAGGAGGACCGCTGACACCCGGTAATTTTCGCTTCTAATCTCAGAGGGCGCCCACGGTTGCAGCGCCGGCCGCAAATTCGCTGAATATATTAGGAGGGTGGCTTGTTCACTGTTCACTGCTCATTGTTCACTGCTCGCCGATCCTGTTGATCCTGTCTACGTACATGTCATAACAATGTCGGCCAGCGTCACCGCCGGCGGAAGGCCAGATCCTCGAAGTGGCGGAAGAGTCCGACAGTCGAAACGGGGCCGAACACCGGTTCGAGCATCGCGCGCGAGCGTTCGACGCAGTCGCGCAGAAACGTCTGCACATCCTGCCGCAGGCCGTTGGCGAAGATCGCCGCGCGCAGCTCGGCCGCGGGAAAATGCGGATCGCCCAGCGCCCGCCGCACCAGCGCCGCGGCGCGCCGGTCGCCGCCGTGCAGGATCAGCAGATACGGATAGGTCGGCTTGCCCTCGGCGAGATCCGCGTAGACGTCCTTGCCCGTCTCGGCCTGCTCGGCGTCGAGATCGAGCATGTCGTCGGCGATTTGAAAGGCGCGGCCCAGCAGGCGGCCGGCGTCGTGCAGGGCGCCGACCGGGGCCGCGGCCAGCCCCGCCAGGATGCCCGGGGTCTCCAGGCACAGCGCGATCAGCGCGCCGGTTTTCCGGTCGACGATGTCGAAGTAGTCGGCGAACGACATCGCCGCGTCGCCGCGCCGCACCCACTCGGTGAGTTGCCCGGTCGACAGGTCCGCCACTGCCCGCGCGACGGCCTGGTGGACCGGCAGGCAGTTGGCCCGGCAAATCAGCTCCATCGCTTTGGAGAAGCACACGTCGCCGGCCATGATCGCAAACCGATTGCCGTTCGCGCGATAGACCGCGGTCTCGCCGCGGCGCATCGTCGCCTGGTCGATCACGTCGTCGTGCAGCAGCGACGCGTTGTGGATCATCTCGACCCCCGCCGCGAGA
>CAZHPN010000100.1:0-20847 GCA_964534375.1 uncultured bacterium
GCGCCGTCGCGGTCGACGAAGATCGAGCCCTGCATCTGGCAGCAGAAGGCGATGCCGGCGACATCGGCCGCGGCGGTTCCGGTTTGCTTCAAAATCCGCTTCGTCGAGCGGCAAATGGCCGACCACCAGTCGTCCGCACGCTGTTCCGCGCCGCCGCCGGGGGGCGTCAGCAACGGATATTCTGCGAGCGCCGAGCCGAGCGATTCAAGCTTGTCGCCGATGCGGTAGAGGCAGGTTTTGGCGCCGGTCGTGCCGACGTCGATCGCCAGCACGATGGCGCCGCGGGCGGCGGCGGGGCTGCGGCGCGCGGGCTCAGCCATCGATTTCTTCGCGCACGATCTCGATGAACGTCCGCAGCTTCACGGCGTTGGGCAGCGCGCCCTCGACCTTCAACGCGCCGGATTGATAGGCGCCCGTCGCGTCCTTCTCGCCGATGAAGATCATCGCCGCGTCGTTCGCGGTGGCGCGCAACGTGTTGGTCGGCTCGTCGCACGCGCCTTTGCCCCACGAGAAATCGCCGCTGGATATTTCGAGCCAGAACGGCTCGCCGCCGGCGAGGATGATTTGATAGCGCAGGTTGACGCCCGAGGCTTCGTCCTGCACGTCGTCGGAGTCGTTGGCGATCTGGCAAAAGAGGGTGAGAAAGTCGGGCAAATCGGCGTAGGTGAATTCGCCCTCGTCGATCTTCGCGACGATCTTCGCTTTCAGCGCTTTGTCGGTCATGATGCGCTCCTTATTTGATTTTTAATTGAACCACAGAGGCACAGAGGACACAGAGGCATGAAATTTGCTTTTCTCCGTGTTCTCTGTGTCTCTGTGGTTAAATATCACCAAATCCTCATTGCCCCGCCGGCTCGATGTTCGCGAAGACGCGGTCGAAGCCCGCGAGCGCCTCGGCGAGCACGTCGTCGGTGTCGGCCATGCTTGTGTACAGCCGGCTGCCGGCGAGGGTGACAATGCCCTCGGCCATGAACGCCGCGCCCATCTCTTCCATCATGTGCTTGCGCGGCTTGGATTCGGGCAGCGCGTTCGGGTCCATGATGTCCAGCAGCATGACCGCCGACGTTTCCAGGTGCGTGATCGAGCCGTGATTGAATGCGACGAACGGCAGGTCGTGCTTGGCGATCAGGCCCTGGAGGCCGCGGCACAGTTTGTCGCCCGCCTGGCCGGCGATCACGTGCGCGCCGGTGCGCTCGATCTCGAGAATCGAGAAGTAGCCGGCCGCGCAACTGAGCGGATTGGCCGACAACGTGCCGCCGACGTAGGCCCGCGGCTTGCCCGATTCCAGACCCGCCGCGAGGCACGACATCACATCGGCCCGGCCGCCGAGCCCGCCCGCCGCGGGGTAGCCGCCGGCGACGCACTTGCCGAAGACGGTGAGATCGGGCTTCACGCCGAAATATCCCTGCGCGCCGCCGAGACCGACGCGAAAGCCGGTGACGACCTCGTCGAAGATCAGCAAGGTCTTGAATTCGTCGCACAGCTCGCGGACCTGCTGGTTGAACGCGCGCGTGACGGGCCGTGTGGCGCTTTCGGGCCCGAGCGGTTCGACGATGACCGCGGCCGTGCCGCCCTTGGCCTCGTTCTTTTCGAGCAGCGTGCGCAGGCCGGCGACGTCGTTGGGGAAGAATTCCTGCGTGTCTTTGTAGCAACCGCGCGGAATGCCGAAGGCCTCCATCGCGCCCGTGCCCGGCACGTGCAGGGCGAAGACCATCTGGTCGCTCCAACCGTGGTAGGCACCGCCGACCTTGACGATCTTGGCCTTGTCGGTGAAGGTCCGCGCCGCGCGGATGGCCGCGAGCACGCCCTCGGTGCCGCTGCCGAGCATACGGAACATCTCGACCGCCGGCATGTGGCGATTGATCAGTTCCGCGAGCTTCAACTCGTATTCGTGGAAGAGGCCGGTGACCGGGCCCGCTTCGCGGATCAGGTCGAACACCTGGTCGCGGACGGGCTGATAGTTGCTGCCCAGCAGCGTCGGCCCGCCGGCTTGCAGAAAATCGACGTAGCGGTTGCCGTCGACGTCCCACAGATGCGCGCCCTCGGCCTTGGCGATCGCCAACGGAAACGGATAATTGAACGCGAGATTGTGCTGGACGCCGCCGGGGATGAATTTGCGCGCCCGCTCGTGCAGCGCTTTCGAGCCCGCGCATTTGACGTCGAAATATTGGAGATATTCGCTCATCTTCGCGCGCTTGACGGGTCGCATCGGCTGCTTCACGAGCCGATCGAGGGCGGCGAGAATTTCCTGGGTGTCGGGCCATTCGGAGATGGCGTATTGCGGATCGCACATGGCAAATCGCTCCCGTATCGCAGTTAATCGGCGCAGGGGGCGCCGGCTTCCGGTTCTTTGGCGCGCTCCAGCTTTTTCTTGCGGCGGATTTCCTTGCGCTGCTCGCTCTTCATGAGGTCGAAAATCGTTTCGGTCATCGTCGGCGGCAGCAACGAAATCTCCTGGCCGAGCGCGAGCGCCAGGTAGTAAACGTGCGCCGCTTTGTCGAGCAACTTCACGTTGCGCACGGCGTGCTCCATGCTCAGGCCCAGCAGCAGCGCGCCGTGGTTGCGCAGGACGAACGCGTTGCACTGGTTGCCGACGACCGCCGTGATGTTCTCGAGCAGTTCCCCGCTGCCCGAAAGCCCGTACGGTGCGACCTCGACAGCGGCGCCGAGATTGGCGACCTGCTCGTCGAAGAGCGCCGGAATGGGCCGGCCGAGCAGCGAAAAAACGCTGGGATAAATCTGGTGCGTGTGAATCACGGCGTTGACGTCGCGCCGCTGCCGATAGACCGCCAGGTGCATGCCCGTTTCGACCGACGGCGCGTGCTCGCCCTCGCGCAGGTTCCGCGCGAAATCGACGATGCAAATGTCGGCCTCGGTGAGCGCCAGGTAATCCATGCTCGACGGCGTGATGGCGATCGCGTCTTCGCCTTCGATGAGCACCGAAACGTTGCCGCCCGTGCCGACCAGATAACCTTCGCGGGTCAGGCGTTGCGCGGCTTCGAGAACCAGCTTTTTGCAATCGAGCAGGTCGGCCATGGGTCCCTCGTGTGAAAACTGACCGGTCAGTCAGTTTCTAAACGAAACCGCGGCGGATTGTCAAGGAGGACCGCCCAATGCGGAATGCGGATTGCGGAATGCGGAATGCCGGACCCCCGAATCCCGAATCCCGAATCCCGTTCGGCATACTCCGCCCGCTTGCCAGCGGCCGTCATCCATAGAACACTGCGCCGCGAGGTGAGCAATGGCGGCGACGCGAGGCGGTGTGTTTTTCGATTTCGACAATACGCTGATCTGCGGCGACAGCCAGGATCTGGAAATCCGCTGGCTGTTCCGCCAGCGCCGGCTGCCGATCGGCTTCATGTTGCGCGTCGCCGCCGCCGTCTGGTTTTATCGGCGCGGCGCGCTCTCGTCGAACGACGCGGTGCGGCTGTGCCTGACGCACTACCGCGGCCGGCGGCTCGCCGACGTCGAGCGCGATGCGGAGCGGTTCTTCCGCGAGGTCGTCACCGAACGTTTCTTCGACAAAACCCTCGACGAAATGGCAAGGCACCGCGCGGCGGGGCGGCCGTTTTTCATCCTCTCGGCCTCGCCGCGGCATTTGATCGAACCGGCCGCGCGCTTCCTGGGCGCAGCCGATTGCCGTTGCACGAAATTGGAAATCGGCCCCGGCGGCCTGCTCACCGGCCTCGTCGACGGCTTGGTCATGCACGGCGAGGAAAAAGCGGTCGCCGTCCGCCAACTCGCCAGGAAACACCGCCTCAGCCTGCGCGAGTCGTTCGCCTATTCCGACCACGAGGCCGACATCGCCTTTCTCGAGGCGGTCGGGCATCCTACGGCCGTGCGGCCGACAAAAAAATTGACCGCGTACGCGAAATTGAAGAACTGGTCCATTATCAACTGATTTCAAGCCTGCGAACGAACCTCGATAATCTTGTCTCCCCAATCCACCTCGATCTCACCGTCCCGTTCCAGCAAATCGAGATAGGCGACGGTTTCGGAGAGCGCGAGGAATTGATTGATGACATCGAGGTCGCCGAAGACGGCGCGTGCGAGCTCGTAGGGGTTGGTCGGGCCGACGGAGATTTGCACGGCGTAGCATTGTTTGCGGTCGGCGAGGAACTCCTTGTTGCGCGCGATGAGGCCGCGGAAATCGGGGATGTCGGCGCCGTGGCCCGGGTGGCCGACCGAAATCGGCAGCCGGGCGACGCGGTCGAGCGAGTCGAGGTAGTCGACCAGCGGGCGGGTGCGGCGCCAGTTGTCGCGCGGATCGAAGTGCAGCGACGGGTTCGGCGTGATTTTGGGCAGCAGCAGATCGCCGCAGAAAAGCTCGCCGCCGCGCGGGTCGAAAAACGCCACGCCGTCGGGGCTGTGGCCGGGCGCGGGAATGATTTCGAGCGTCAGGCCGTCGCCGGCGTCGATGACCTCGCCGCCTTTAATATATTCGACCTTGTGGGGTTTGGCCTCGAGGTTGCCGAAATGCGCGCCCGCGGCGAAGGCCTGGAACGCGCGGTCGACGGCCTCCGCCGGCACGCCGCAACGCAGCGCGAAATCGCGCAGGCGGGCGATCGTCTCGGGTTCGCGGCGCAACGTGAGCGTGCCTTTCTCGTGCAAGCGGAGCGTCGCGGGGCAGATCTGCGAAAGGTGCAGCGCCGCGCCCGCGTGATCGTAATGGTCGTGCGTGATCAGGATGCGGCGAATGTCGGTCAGCTTCCGACCGTGCGCCTCCAGACCGTCGCTCAGCGCCTTCAGCGATTTGGACGAATACACGCCGGTGTCGATCAAAATCGGCTCGGGACCGTCGATGAAATATGTGTTGACGTCGCCGACCGGGTAGGGCGTCGGCAACGGGATCTTGATGATTTGCGGAACGGAATGGGTCATGCGAAGTCGCCCTCGTCGAAAGAATCGCGGGAAGGTTGTCGTTTCCGCGGTCCGACGCATTGCGTCAGGGACATAATCTAAAGCCGGCGGCGATCATTGGCCAGGGGGCGCCGGCCGATGGCTGTGAATGAAAGTTTTGGTTATCCGCAGATTGTACAAATTTGCCAGAAACCAATAATGTCGAGTAATCTGTAAAATCTGCGTAATCTGTGGACAAACTCGAAAATCATCCATTCTGCGCGGCGTAGAAATCGCAGCAGCCGGCCACGGAGCAGTGGCCGCAATCGGGTTTGCGCGAATGGCAAATGCGCCGCCCGTGAAAGATTAGCGTGTGGCCGAGTTGCGTCCAGTCTTTCGGCGGGAACAACTCCATCAGGTCGTATTCGATTTTCACCGGATCTTCGTTCGCGGTCAGCCCGATGCGGCCGGCGACGCGTTTGACGTGCGTGTCGACCGGGATGCCCGGCTTGCCGAAGGCGTTGCCGAGCACGACGTTCGCCGTTTTGCGGCCGACGCCTGGCAGCTTCACCAGTTCTTCCATCGTGTCGGGAACCTGGCCGCCGTGGCGCGCGACGAGCGCCTCCATGATTCCGCGAATCGCCTTCGCCTTGTTGCGGAAAAAGCCGGCCGAGCGGATGTCGTTCTCCAGGTCGGCGATGGGTCCGGCCAGATAATCGGCGGGCGCGCGGCGCTTCTTGAACAGGTCTTTCGTGACCTTGTTGACGCGCACGTCGGTGCACTGGGCCGACAGCACGGTGGCGACGAGAAGTTCGAGCGGGGTCGTGAAGTCCAACGCGATGCGCGCATCCGGATGGTCCTTGCGCAGGCGTTTGTAGATTTCGCGGGCGCTCGCTTTCGGATCGGGTTTCATTTTTTCCTCCGGGCGAAAAAGGCGGCGATTTTTTTGACGTCCCAGCAGTTCGGCACGTTGTCGGCAGTGAGGCAGCCTTTGCGCGCCACGCCTACGCCGTACGCCACGTCGTCGAGCCCTTCCTCTTTGTGCGCGTCGGGGCAGATCGGGATCGGCACGCCCAGCGCCGTCGCCTTCCGGTGCCAGCGCCAATCGAGATCCAGGCGGTACGGGTGCGCGTTCAGCTCGATCGCCGCGCCGTGCCGCGCCGCCGCTTCCAGCACCGCCGGCACGTCGATCGCGTAGCCCTCGCGCGAGAGCAGCAGGCGGCCCGTGAGATGGCCGACCATCGTCGTGAACGGGTTTTCGATCGCGGCGACAATCCGCCGCGTCATCTCGGCCTCGCTCAGATTGAAGCGGCTGTGCACCGAGGCGATGACGAAATCGAAGGTCGCCAGCGTCGCCTCGTCATAATCGAGCGCGCCGTCGACGAGGATGTCGGCTTCGACGCCCTTGAAAATGCGAAACGGCGCCAACTCTTCGTTGAGCCGGTCGATTTCCTCGTGCTGCCGCTTGACGTCGTCCGGCTTCATCCCGCCGGCATACGCCGCACTCTGCGAATGGTCGCAAACGCCCAGATATTGCCAACCGCGGGCGCGCGTCGCCTCCGCCATCCGCCGCAGGGGCAGGTCGCCGTCCGAGTAATTCGTGTGCACGTGCAGCGCGCCGCGAAGATCGGAAACCTCGATCAGCCGCGGGAACTCGCCGGCGGCCGCGCGCTCGATTTCGTCGAGGCCCTCGCGCAGTTCCGGCGGAACGAAGTGCAACCCCAGCGCCTTGTATACGGCGGCCTCGTCGCGCAGGCGAAGCGGTTTCTCGCTGGCGAATAACCCGTATTCGGAAAGCGTGCGGTCTTGCGTTTTCGCCAGCGCGCGCAACTGGATGTTGTGGTCTTTCGAGCCCGTGAAATGCACCAGCGCTGCGGCGAACTGGCTGTCGTCAAGGACGCGGAGGTCGGCGGCGATGCCCGTGGCCAGGACGACCGACGACTTGGTGGACCCGTGGCCGGTGACGCGCCGCACGTCCGGATGGCCGACAAACGCGTCCATCAGTTTTTTCGGCGTTTTGCTGGTCGCGAGGATGTCGATGTCTTTGACGGTCTCGCGCCGCCGGCGCAGCGAGCCGGCGACCTCCAGCCGCTGGGCGGCGCCGGTCTGCCGCAGATGTTCGAGCAGCGCCTCCGCCTGCGCGCGCGCGGTCGAATACAGAAATCGGCCGCTGTATTCGCGAAGCTGGGCGATGCCGGCGAGGATGTTGTCCTGCGTTTTCTGGCCGAAGCCGGCGAGATCGAGCAGGCGATTTTCGCGGCACGCGGTTTCGAGATCGGCGAGCGACGCGATGTGCAGCGCCTCGTACAGCGCCTTGACCTTTTTCGCGCCGAGGCCGGGCACGCGCAGCAGCTCGAGCAGCCCCGGCGGGAAGCCCGAGCGCAGTTCGTCCAGATACGCGGAGCGGCCGTTCGCCTGGAAATCGGCCATTTTCTCGACGAGCGCTTCGCCGACGCCTTTGATCTGGCCGGCCCGCGCCTGTTCGAGAAACTGGTCGACCCCGCCGTCGAACCCGCGCAGAAGCCGCGCGGCATTGGCGTAGGCGCGGCTCTTGAACGGGTTTTCGCCGGCCAGTTCCAGCAGCACCGCGATTTCTTCGAGCGCCTGCGCTATTTCTGCGGCGGTCGCCACGTTTTCCCTCGAGCAATAACTTTGCTTCATAATAAGAATCGCGCGGGCGACGCGCCAGCGGGAGGGCGCGAACAAGTGACGAGTTACGAAGTCGGAATGGCGCGCGAACCCGGCGGAACACCGTCACCGCGTGACACGCGGCATCGCGGTCCGCCGGCGCCGGCTGGCCTCGTTCCGCCGCCCGAGCCACGGAGGCGACAATCGACAAAAATCGTCAAATATATTACCATAGTATGAAATTCGACGAGACGCGCCGGAGACGTGGCGGCGGACCGCACGGCGCGCGGTTTCTTCCGTCAAGGGTTTTGGCTTCTCCCGACGAAAATCGGGAAAGGAGGCGCGGATGAAAGCGGTTCGTTGGTTCGTGTGTTTGGCGTTTCTGTTGGCCCTGGCGTCGCCGGTTCCGGCGGCCGATGCGACGCCGGCGCCCGCTGGCGATAAGACGCCCGCGCCGGCGGTTGCCGTGGCCGGCCCGGCAACCCGCGAGTCGTGCTTGCAATTGATGACCGCGGCCGACGATGCCGTGGCCACAGGCGCGGCGCTCAAGACCCGCGGGCAAATCTACGGCGACAGCGGCATGATCGCGGAAGGCGTCGCGGCTATGGCCCGCGGCGAAAAGATGTTGGAAGCCGCGAAAAACTCGGACCCGTTGTGCAAGCGCGTCATTGAGGAAGCGCAAAAGGAGAAGCAGAAGCCGGTCACGATTATGACCGACAGCAATCCGAAGCCCGCGACCAAGGACGAGCCGCACCGGTAGCTTCCGGCCGGATCGGCCGGCCGCAGTCGGCCCCGGCCTTCATTTCCTGCGCGGTTTCTTCGCCTGCGGGTCGTCTCATGCTTGACATGGCCCCAGTGAGACCGTACAAGATGCCACCCGTCAACCGCACCGCGAGAGAGGCAAGTCGTGGGCCAGATCGTCGTCATCACCAATCCGCACGCGCGACAAAATGCGAAAGACCCGGGCCGCCCCGAGCGGTTCGAACGTCAACTCGGTGCGCGCGGCGTGGTTTGCGAGACGCAGCATCTGGAACATCTCGACGAAACCTGCCGCGGGCTGCTCGATCGCGACATCGACGTCATCGGCATTTGCGGCGGCGACGGCACCAACCACCTGGTGTTGACCGCGCTGGTGAAGGCGTTCGCGGCGGCCGGGCGGGCGCTGCCGCCGATCAGCTTTCTTAAAGGCGGCAGCATGAACACAATTCGGGGGAACCTCGGGCTGCGCGGTTCCGCCGAAAAAACGTTGGCCGCGCTGATCGAAAAAAAAGAGACCGGCGAGGCGTTCCAGCTCAAGCGCCAGTCGATCCTGCAGGTCAACGGCGAAAAATGCGGCTTCTTCTACGGCAACGGTTACGTCGCCAACTGGCTGTACGAGTACTATTCCGAAAACGGCGTCTCGGGTCCGCAGCGCGCCGCGGAAACCGCGTACAACGCGATCGCCTCGGTCATCTCGCGCGGCGCGATGGCGCAGCGGCTCGGCCGGCGTTTCCAGGCCGACGTGACGGTCGACGGGACGCCGGTGGCGATCCGCGAGTTCGGCATGATCATGGCGGGCTTCATTGTGGACGTCGGCATCGGCTTCAAAGCGCTGTATCGCGCGCACGAAAAAGAGGGCAGCTTCCACGTCGTGGCGACCGCGCTTCGACCCGGGCAGATTGCGGCGCAGGTTCATCGTTTTTACATGGGCCGGCGGCTGCAGGGCGAGGGCCACTTCGACGAACTCGCGCGCGAGTTGGTCATTCGCAGCGAGGAACCGCTCGGCTATACGCTCGACGGCGAGATGTACAAAACGACCGAATTTCGCGTCGCGACCGGCCCGACGATTGATATTGTTATGTCGTAGCCGGGCGACGATGAATTATTTTGACAGATCAACGCAGGATCAACGGGATCGGCGTTCCGTGCAGAACAAAAACCGACACGGCGGGGAATTGCCAAGGCGCGGCGCCGTCTGTAATATCTGCGCTTGAACGTAGGGAAATAAATCTGCCGTCTTAAACTTTGCAGGCCGGAAAAGGATTCGCCGATGAAGAAAAACGCCTTGTTGATTGGCGCGCTCGTCGCCGCCATGCTGATCCTCGCGGTCGCCGCGCAGGCCGAAGACATCGCCGCGTTGCAAGCGCAGATCGACGCCGCCGGCGCGCACTGGACAGCGGGCGAAACGCCGTTCTCGCATTTGTCGCCCGCCGAAATGTCGCACTACGCCAACCTGGTCGTCGACTTGTCCGCCGGCGCAAACTACGAGGAAGGTCTTCCCGTTCCGGCGGCGATGCCCAGCCAATTCGATTGGCGCAATCAAAACGGTTTGGATTACATGACTCCGGTCGAGGACCAGGGGCAGTGCGGCACGTGCGCGACGTTCTCCTCGACCGGCGCGTTCGAGGCGAATTTCAAAATCGCGATGAACAACTCATTCATTCAGCCTGACTTCTCCGAGCAGGACGCGTACTCTTGCGAAGGCAACATCGTGGTGTACACGCTCTTCGGGCCGATGATCTACTTCCAGGAAGACGGCGAAACCGACGAAGCCTGTTTCCCGTACCAGTGCAACAACTCGAACGAACGGCTGCCCTGCGCCGACACGTGCAAAGATCGCGCGCAACGCGCCTTTCGCACCGATTCCTACCAGGTCTACATGTTTGCGTCGGTCGACACCTTGAAGGCCGCCGTTTTGAAAGGCCCGATCGTCGCCGGCTTCCAGGTCTACGCCGACTTCCAGAACTACACCGGCGGCGTCTACAAGCACGTCAGCGGCTCGTTCCTCGGCGGCCACGCCGTCGTGATCGTCGGCTGGGACGACGCCGAGGGGTGCTGGATCTGCAAAAACAGTTGGGGCACGAGCTGGGGCGAGCAGGGCTATTTCCGCATCGTGTACGGCAATTTCGGCGGTTTGCTCCCGTTCGGCTACCAGGCGGCGTCCATTAAGGTCGATCCGCAAACGCTGTGCGGCCAGAAAACCGAGGCCGTGATTTCGGCGCTCGACCTGACGAACGCCAGCCCCCAGTTGGCCGCCAACGCGGATCTGGCCATCGCCTTCGCCTGGCAGGCGACGAATGCCGATCTCGAAGGCAGCGAACTTTGGTACACGATCGACGGCGGAACCAGTCAGCAGTACGCCAACCCGCTCGTCGAATTGAAAGGGACCGCTTCCGCCGCCGGTTCGCCGGCCGCGTACACGATCCCGGGCCCGTTCGCGGGCGGCGAGCACACGATCCGGATTTGGTTGAAGGACCTGTGCGGCTTGTCGAGCAATGACCTCTCCGCGACGTTCACCGTTGAAGGCGGGACGTCCGACGACGATGCGGCGGCCGACGACGATGCGGCAGCGGACGACGACAATGCGGCTCCCGCCGCGGCCGCCTCGAACAACGCGAAAACCGGCTGCGGCGCCTGAACTTTCCGATAAATATCCGACCGACGGGGCGATGATTTTCATCGCCCCTTTTTTTCGGCCGTTACGGATGCTTGCCCGGCCCGCCGCGAAACGATACATTGCCCGCCGGCAATCAAATTCAGACGACGGAAACTCATTGTGACTCTTGCCGAAGCGCTATACCGACGCCGGCCGCCGTTCCCGTGGAACGTCGTGTCGCTGCTGCTGGCGCCGTTCGGGGCGCTTTACGGCGCGTTGATGCGCCTGCGGGCGGCCGTTTATCGGCGGCGCGCCGTGGGGCGCCGGCGGCCGGCGTTTCGCGCGATCAGCGTCGGCAACCTGACGCTGGGCGGCTCGGGGAAAACCCCGGTGACGGCGTTTCTGGCGGAGAAACTGCAAGGGCAGGGGCGGCGCGTCGCCGTGGTCTGCCGCGGATATCGCGGGTCGCTCGAAGGCCGCTCGGCGGTCGTCGCCGACGGCGAGAAATTGCTGCTCGACGCGGCGCAGGCGGGCGACGAGCCGGTCATGCTGGCGCGGCGTTTGCCCGGTGTGCCAGTGGTGATCGGCGCGCGCCGCGTCGAGGCCGCGGCGCTGGCGGCGGAGCGGTTCGGCGCCGAGGTCGTCGTGTGCGACGACGCCTTTTCGCATCTCGCGCTGCCGCGCGACGTCGATCTGGTGCTCGTCCACGGCCGCGACGGCCTGGGCAACGGCCGCTGCACGCCCGCCGGGCCGCTGCGCGAACCCCCGCGCGCCCTGCGGCGGGCGACGGCGATTTTGCTCAACGTCAGCAGCGGCGAAGACCCGGCCGTCGCGGACGAGCTGCGCCGCGCCGGCGTGCAATGTCCGATCTTCCGCTTCCGCTACGGCAAACCCGTGCTGCGCCGCCGGTCCGATGGCGAACCGCTCGACCCGGCGCAGATGGCCGACCCGCGCGTCGTGGCGTTTGCCGGCACCGCGCGGCCCGCGGACTTTTTCGCCTCGCTCGCCGCGGCGGGCTGGAATGTCGCCGCCGCCGAGGCGTTTCGGGACCATCATGCCTACACGGAAACGGATCTGGCGCGGCTCGCGCAACTTGCCGCGGCGCGGGGCATTTGTTATCTTGCGGCCACCGAAAAGGACGCCGTCAAATTGCCGGCGGCGCCGGGCGTCGAAATCCTCGTCGCGCGCGTCGATCTGGCGTGGGACGGCGACGACGGCGAGGCGCTGCTGGCGCGCGCCAGTGGCCAGTGGCCGGTGGCCAGTGGTCAGTAGTCAGTGGTCAGTGGTCGGCAGCCGAAAAGACTCCGGCGCGGGTCTTCTGACTTCTGACTTCTGTCTTCTGGCTTCCGGCCTCTAACCCAGAAGGACTATCGCGTGGCCCGCCCCGCTGTTTTTATTGACCGCGACGGTTGCCTCACCGAAGAGGTCGGCTACGTCAACCACATCGATCGCCTGCTGCTGCTGCCGCATTCGGCCGCGGCGATCCGGAAACTGAACGCGGCTCGCGTGCCGGCGGTGCTGGTCACCAACCAGGCCGGCGCCGCGCGCGGGTATTTCCCGTTCGGCTTGATCGACAAGGTCCATCGCCGGCTGGAGGAGCTGCTCGCGGCCGAGGGGGCGCGGCTGGACGGCATTTTCTTTTCGCCGTTCGTCAAAGGCGCGTCGTGTCCGCCGTTCAATTTCGACCACGAGTGGCGCAAGCCGGGCGGCGGAATGATCGGGCAGGCCGCGGCCGACCTCGATCTCGATTTGGCGCGGTCGTTCATGATCGGCGACAAAATCACCGACGTGGAGTTGATTCACCGCGTCGGCGGCCGGGGCGTGTTCGTCCTGACCGGTTACGGCAAAGGCGACCTGGAGAACTTCGGCGCGCAATGGCGCGATCGGCCGGATTTCATCGCGGCGCATGTCGAAGACGCCGTCGATTGGATATTGGCCGGGTTGCGGTTGACACACGAGTTTCGGGAGGTATGAAATGCGTTCCAATAACCGCCATCCCGATTTTCGCGGCCGATTCGGGGCATTCGCATGTTGATCCGCAGTCTCCAGATGCGCAATTTCCTTTCCTACGGACCGGACAGCGCCAGCATTCCGCTGAAACCGCTAAATCTCATCATTGGCGCGAACGGCTCCGGGAAATCGAATCTGCTGGAAGCGATGGCCCTGCTGCAATCCGCGCCGGGGCAACTGATCGCGCCGATACGAGAAGGCGGCGGCGTCCGTGACTGGCTCTGGAAAGGAAGCGACAAACTGCCGATCGCCAGTCTGGAGATCACCGTCGAGCCGCTTTTCAAGAATACAACCGCGGCCCTTCGTTACCGCTTCGATTTCACCGAATCTGCCAATCGTTTTGAAATCGTCGATGAGCGAATCGAAAACGCTGAGGCCTCGCCGGGCCGCGACGAACCGTACTTTTATTATCACTATGAGAACAATCAGCCCGTCATCAAAATGGAGGGCGAGGAACTCCCTCGTTTTCTAATTCTCCGCCGCGAAGATATCGACCCGGAGAAATCGATTCTGGCGCAACGCCGTGAACCGGTCATCTACCCCGAGATTACTCGCCTGGCGGAGGAACTCGCGCGCATTCGCATCTATCGCGACTGGTCCTTCGGCCGGTACACGGCGCCGCGTTTGCCGCAGCCCGCCGACCTTCCCAACCAATGGCTTGAAGAAAACGGGCGCAATCTGGGTCTGGTGCTGAATCGCTTGAAGAGAAACGCCGAAACCAAGAGCCGGCTGATCGAGATGTTCCGGGCCGTCTACGCGGAAGCGCAGGATTTCGACGTCATGATCGAGGGCGGAACCGTCCAGATTTTCGTTCAGGAAAGCCGTTTCAACGTTGCCGCCACGCGCCTTTCCGACGGCACGCTGCGCTACCTGTGCCTGCTGGCGATTCTCTACGATCCGGCGCCGCCGCCGCTCGTCTGCATCGACGAGCCGGATTTGGGTCTGCACCCCGACTTGATCAATCACATTGCCGACGCGCTGCGGTTCGCCAGCGAGAAGACCCAGCTCATCGTGACGACGCATTCGACCGCCTTGGTGGATGCCTTTACCGACGAGCCGGACGCCATTTTGGTTTGCGAAAAAACGGATGGCTGCACGACGATGCGCCGTCTCGACGCGCAACAACTGAAGCCCTGGCTCGAAAAATACCGTCTTGGCGCCCTTTGGACCAGCGGCGAGATCGGCGGCGTCCGATGGTAGGCGTCAAACTCTTTGTGGAAGGCGGCGGCGATTCCGAAGCGCTGCTTCGGCGATGCCGCGCGGGCTTCCGACACTTTCTCGAAGAGGCCGGATTCAAAAAACATATGCCACGGATCGTCGCTTGTGGCGGCAGGCGTGCTGCCTATGACCGGTTCGTCACGAATTGTGAGGCCGGGGAAACCGGCGTGCTGCTGATCGACAGCGAGGATCCCGTTTCCGCCGGATCGGCTTGGGCGCACCTGGCCAACCGGCAGGCCGACAAATTCGCCAAGCCGAGCAACGCCACTGACGATCATTGCCATCTTATGGTGGTCTGCATGGAATCGTGGTTCCTTGCCGACAAGGAGGCGCTCGCAAAGCACTTCGGCCAAGGTTTCAATGCGAATGCGTTGCCGCAAAATGCGGATATCGAGGCCGTTCGCAAAAATGACCTCTATGAGGGGTTAAAACGGGCGACGGCCAATTGCAAAACCAAGGCGCCATACAAGAAAGGCGAGAATTCTTTCAGGATTCTTTTGCGTATTTCGCCGAGCAAAGTTCGCCAGGCGAGCCCGTGGGCGAAAACTTTCCTGGAAAAACTCGACGCGTTGATGGCGGGATAATGAATGAACGTTTAACGGATTTGCTCGATCGTTTCGCCGGCCGGCGCGTGGCCGTGGTCGGCGATCTGGTGGCGGACTTTTTCGTGTACGGCGAAGCGACGCGGGTCAGCCGCGAGGCGCCGGTGCTGATCGTCGAGCACGAACGCGACCAGCTTTCGCTCGGCGGCGCCGCGAACGCGGCGCACAACGTCAAGGCGCTCGGCGGCGAGCCGCTCGTCGTGGGCCTCGTCGGCGCCGACATCTACGGCGAGATGCTGCTGGCGGAACTCCAGGCCCGCGGCATCGACACGCGGTTAACCAAGCGCGTCGCCGGTCGCCCGACCACGACCAAGCAGCGCATCGCCGCCAGCGGCCTGCACACGACCTATCAGCAATTGGTGCGCGTCGATCGTGGCTCGCGCGAGCCGGTGAGCGGCCCGCTCGAACAGGAGTTGCGCGCGGCGCTCGTCGAGGCGGCCGGTGCGGCCGAGGCGGTGGTCGGCAGCGATTACGGCTACGGCATGTTTTCGCCGGCGTTGATCGGCGACCTGCCGGCCATCGCCCATGCCGCAGGCCGGCAGGCGCTGGTCGACAGCCGGTACCAGATGCTTAGTTTCAAAAAAGCGGATTTGTTGACGCCGAACGAACCGGAAGCGGCGGCGGCGTGCCGCTGCGCGATTCGCCACGACGACGACGTGCGTTATGCGGCGGACACGGCGTTGCGCGAGGCCGACGCCGGCGCGGTGGCGGTGACGCGCGGGAAAAAGGGCATGTTTTTGCGGTCGCGCGACGGCGCGGGCGAGTTTCTGCCGATCTACGGCTCCGACCAGATCGCCGACGTCACCGGCGCCGGCGACACGGTCATGGCGGTCTTCGCCTTGGCCGCGGCGTGCGGCGGCGAGTTGGCGCTCGCCGGGCGTCTGGCGACCGTCGCCGCGGGCCTCGCGGTGATGAAGCACGGCGCGGCCGTCGTCACGCCCGACGAAATTCGCGCCGCGCTGGAGAGGAATCCGTGGCGAGAGCCGTAAGCCAGGCCGAACTGGCCGAAATCACGCAGCGGCTGAAGGCCGAGGGCAAGACGATCGTCTTCGCCAACGGCGCGTTCGATCTGCTGCACGTCGGCCATGTGCGCTATCTGCAAGGCGCCGCCGATGAAGGCGACGTGCTGATCGTCGCGCTGAATTCCGATGAAAGCGTGCGGGCGTTGAAGGGCGAAGGGCGGCCGATCGTGCCGCTCGCGGACCGCTTGAAGATGATCGCGGCGATCGAGTGCGTCGACTACGTGACGACGTTCGAGGAAACCAACGTCGCCAGACTGCTGCTGCGGCTGACCCCGCACGTGCACGCGAAGGGCAGCGATTACACCGTCGACACCGTGCCGGAGATCGAGACGGTGCGCTCGTACGGCGGCCGGGTCGCCATCACCGGCGGGCCGAAAAGCCACAACACCACGGACATCGTCGCGCGCATCCGGCGTGGGGAGGCGTCGTCGTGAAATGCATCGTCACCGGCGCCGCGGGGTTCATCGGCTCGCATCTGGTCGATCGCCTGCTCGCGCAAGGGCGCGAGGTGGTCGGCATCGACTGCTTCACCGACTACTACCCGCGCGCGCAAAAAGAGGCGAACCTCGCGGCTGCGTGGAAACATCCGCATTTCAAATTCGTGATGGACGATCTGAATCGGCTGAACCTGCGCGCGCTGATCGGCCCCGGCGACCTGGTGTTTCACGAAGCCGCGCAGGCCGGCGTGCGCGCCAGTTGGGGCGGGAGTTTTCAGGAATACATCGCGCAGAACATCGCCGCGACGCAGCGCCTGCTCGAGGCGTGCAAGGAAACGCGGCCGGCGCGCGTGATTTACGCGAGTTCGTCGAGCGTCTACGGCGACGCCGCGAAATATCCGGTGAGCGAAGACGACCTGCCGCGGCCGATCAGCCCGTACGGCGTGACGAAACTCGCCGGCGAGCACCTGTGCCTGCTGTACGGCAAGGCGTTCGGCGTGCCCGCGGTGTCGTTGCGCTACTTCACCGTATACGGCCCGCGCCAGCGGCCGGACATGGCGTTCCACAAATGGTGCCGCGCCGCGCTGACCGACGCCGAGTTGCCGCTGTTCGGCGACGGCGAGCAGACGCGCGACTTCACCTACGTCGACGACATTGTCGACGGCGTCATCGCCGCGGCGACGGCCGATTGCGCGGGCCAGGTCGTCAATCTGGGCGGCGGCCATCGCGTCACGGTCAACGAGGTGCTGGCGCTGCTGACGGCGATCCACGGCCGGCGGCTGAAAATCGTTTATCGCGCGGCGCAGGACGGCGACGTCCGGCACACCGCCGCGGAGATCTCGCGCGCGCAACAGTGGCTGGGTTTTCAGCCGAAAATGTCGCTGGCCGAAGGCCTGCGCGCCGAATATGAGTGGTTGAAACGCGAAGGATGATGAGGATTTGAAGAGAATTGAACCATAGAGACACAGAGGACACAGAGAATGTTGTTGATTTTCTTTGTGCGGTCTCTGTGTGCTCTGCGCCTCTGTGGTTCAAATTAACATCGGGGGCGCTCTCATGACCATTTCCAAAGAACTGCTCGAAATTTTGCGCTGCCCGGTTTCGAAGCAGCCGCTGCGCCTCTCCGCCGACGGCGCGTGGCTGATCTGCGACGCCTCGCGCCTGCGCTATCCGATCATCGACGACATTCCGCGCCTCGTCGCCGAGGCCGCCGAAAAAATCGAGGAGCCATCATGAACGACGTGACAATCGGCGATGTGGTCATCGGTCACGGCCGGCCGTTGGCGCTGATCGCCGGGCCGTGCCTGCTCGAAGACCTCGACGATGCGCTGTTCATCGGCGAAACGCTCAAACGCGAAACCGCCAAACGCGGCCTGTCGTACATCTTCAAAGCGTCGTACGAGAAGGACAACCGCGGCAAGCCGACCGGCTTTCCCGGCCACGGGCTCGACAAGGGCCTGGCGCTGCTGACGAAGATCCGCGAGAAACTCGGCGTGCCGATTCTTTCCGATGTCCACCGCGAAACGGACGTCGACGCCGCGGCCCAGGCGCTCGACATTTTGCAAATTCCGGCGTTCCTTTGCCAGCAGACGAGCCTGGTCATGAAAATCGGCCAGGCCGGCAAGCCCGTGAACGTGAAAAAGGGGCAATTCCTCGCGCCGGAGGATATGGCGAGCGCCGTCGAAAAGCTGCGCTACGTCGGCAACAACCAGATCCTGCTCACCGACCGCGGCGTCAGTTTCGGCTACCACCGGCTCGTGTTCGACCCGCGCAGCGTGCCCATCATGCAAGCGCTGGGCTGCCCGGTCGTCGTCGATCCGACGCACATCGTGCGCATCTACGGCATTTCCAGCAGCGATCCGCAGGGCGGCGAGCCGGAATTTGCCGCGACCCTGGCGCGCGCCGGCGTCGCCGCGGGCTGCAACGCGCTGTTCATCGAAACGCACCCGACGCCGTTCAGCGCCGCCTGCGACGCGGCGAGCATGGTTTGCCTCGGCACCGAGCTGCCGGAACTGCTCGATCAAGTGACCCCGATCGCTCGTGCGATGCGCGAAAAAAATCTAGCCTGACAAGGAGCGCCGCGTGAAAATTTTCATCGATTCCGCCGACGTGAACGAAATCAAACAGGCCGTCGAGATGAACCTCTGCGACGGCGTGACGACCAACCCGACGCTGATCGCCAAAACCGGCAAGAAAAACGCCGACGTGATCGCCGCGATCTGCAAGGTCACGAGCATGCCGGTGAACGCCGAGACGGTCGGCATTTCCTACGACGAGATCGTCCGCGAAGGCGCGGAATTGGCGAAGATCGCGCCGAACGTCGTCGTGAAAATTCCGATGTGCAAAGACGGCCTGCGCGCCGTGCATTATTTCGCCGAGCGCAGCATTGCCTCGACCGTCACGCTGATTTTCAACGCGCCGCAGGCGCTGCTCGCCGCGAAAGCCGGCGCGTCGTTCATCGCGCCGTTCGTCGGGCGGCTCGACGACCAGAGCGAGACGGGCATGGACATGATCGCGGACATCGTCGACATCTACGACACGTACGATTTCGAAACCGAAATCGTCGTCGCCTCGGTGCGCAGCCCGCTGCACGTGAAGGACGCGGCGCTCGCCGGCGCGCACGCGGTCACCGTGCCGTATGCCCTGCTCGACAAGCTGATCGCGCACCCGCTGACCGACCTGGGCATCGCCAAATTCCTGGCCGACGCCGGCCGCAAATGACCGCGATGCGCCTCTCCGTCACGGTCATCACCAAAGACGAAGAGCGCAATCTCGCCCGCTGCCTGGAAAGCGTGCCGTTCGCCGACGAGATCGTCGTTGTCGATTGCGGCAGCGCCGACCGCACGGTGGAAATCGCCCGCCGCTTCACCAGCCGCGTCATCCACCACGATTGGGAAGGGCACGTGCGGCAGAAGCAGTTCGCCGTCGACGCGGCGGCGAACGACTGGATTCTCAGCCTCGACGCCGACGAGGTCGTCAGCGAACCATTGCGCCGGCTGCTCGAAGATCTCAAGACCGGCCGGCCCGATTGCGACGCGTACCAGGTGCGCCGGCGCGTGTTCTATCTGGGACGCTGGATCGATCACAGCGGCTGGTATCCGGATAAGCGCATCCGCCTGTTCGACCGCCGTCGGGCGCGGTGGGGCGGGGTCGATCCGCACGACGAGGTGGTCTGCGAGGGGCGGGTCGGCGCGCTCGACGGCGATTTGCTGCACTACAGCTACCGCGACCTGGCGCACCATCTGAAACAGATCGACAGCTACACGACGATCATGGCGCGCGAATATTGGTCGGCCGGCCGGCGCGCGCGGCTGATCGATCTCGCCTTGCGTCCGCCGTTCGCGTTTTTCAAGTCGTTCGTGCTGCAGGCCGGTTTTCTCGACGGCTGGCGCGGGCTCGTCATCGCCTCGCTCGCCGGGCATTACGTGCTCGCCAAATACGCGAAGCTGCGCGAACTGGCGCTGCCCGCGGCGGATGGCGATGAGCGGAATCAGATGTGAGGTTAAGGCTGAACACAGAGGGCGCAGAGAGAAGAACACAGCGGGCCGCGCTTCGCGCTGTGTTCTCTGTGCCTCCCTCCGTGCCCTCTGTGTTTGAAGTTTCCACTCTTCGGGCCGCAGGCGCGACGTCATGAATCGAATACTTGTCGCGCAGACGGCCTATCTGGGCGATGTCGTCCTCGCGCAGCCGTTATGGGCGGCGGTGAAGCGTCGCTGGCCCGAAGCCGAGGTCGACGTCCTCATGCAGCCGCAGTGGTCGCCCCTGTTCGGCGCAGACCCGGCGATTCATGAAGTCTTGGTTTTCGACAAGCGCGGCCGCGACCGCGGCGTCGCCGGTCTGCGACGGCTGGCCCGCCAACTGCGCGACCGCGAATACGACGCGGCGATTTGCCCGCACCCGAGCTTCCGCAGCGGACTGCTGCTGCGATTGGCGGGGATACCGCGGCGCGTCGGTTTCGCCGATTCGGCCGGCCGGGTTTTCCACACGCAAACGGTCGCGCGCGACCGGACGCGACACGAAGTCGATCGCGCGCTGTCGCTGCTCGCCGCGTTTGAAATCGCGCCTGGAAAGGCGCTCTTACAGAAGGATGGCGACGCGCCCGGGCGTGAGCCGCGGCTGTTTCTCGATGAGGCGCTCGTCGCGTCGGCGACGCTACGGCTGGCGGATTGGGGCCTGCCGGCGGACCGGCCGTTTGTTTGCGCGCACCCGGGATCGGTGTGGGCGACGAAACGCTGGCTGCCCGAAGGCTTTGCCGAGGCGCTCTCCGATTTGGCCGACCGGGGTTTCGCGCCGGTTATCCTCGGCGGGGCGGCGGATGTCGAAATCGCGAACCTCGTGCAGGACCGCTGCCGCACGTTGCCGATCAACCTCGCCGGCCGGCTGTCGTTGCCGGAACTGGCGCTCGTGCTGTCGCGCGCGGCAGTTTTGCTGACGAACGACTCCGGCCCGATGCACATCGCCGGCGCGCTCGGCGCGCCGGTCGTCGCGATCTTCGGCAGCACGACGCCGGCGCTCGGCTACGGCCCGGTCGGCTCGCCCTCGCGCGTCGTCGAAATCGAGCTTCAGTGCCGCCCGTGCGGGCCGCACGGCTGGAACAAATGCCCGCTCGGGCATTTTCATTGCATGACCGCCCTGCACGCCGCTGACGTCGTCGCTGCCGCGCGCGGGTTGCTTCATCTTTGTTAACAATCGCGACAAACGCGGGACACACGGCCGTCCTATTTTTCATCCCGTAA
>CAZHPN010000101.1:0-20713 GCA_964534375.1 uncultured bacterium
CCCTCGACGGTTACCTGGACGGCTACATATTCAACATTCTGCCGTTCAACGGCGGGCCGGGCATGCTCAACCCGCCGGTGTTCCTGTACACGACAGACGACGTGGCATCGCTCGATTCCGGGGTCGACGTGACGCAAGCCGCGACCGCCGGCGTGCTCTGGGGCGCCGCCATGTGGACCTCCGGCGGCAACGTCGGCGGCGGCGTCGGCTGCGCGACGTTGGCGACGACGCCAGCGTCGACGACGGCGTATTACGGCCTGCCCGCAAATCCGCTGGCGGCCGAGACCGGCTCCAGCAATAACTTCGATTTCAACTTTTTCAACGTTCCTCCCGGCGCGTACAACGTCGTGGCGACCGTCGGCGACGACGACCAGCAGGCGTCGCAGGCAGCGTGGGTCGGCGCCGGCGGGTTCACCGTGGCGTTGGTGATTTATGAATCCGGGAATCCGACGCCGGCGGATTGTTCCCCGCCGGTCGTGATCTCGGGACTGGTCTATGCGGCGACGCAGCCGTCGCCAACGCCGGTGGCGGGCGCGGCGGTCGAACTGCTGGTCAACGCGACGGGGGCGCCTTTCGCGCCCGACTTGGCCGGCACGACCAACAGTTCCGGCGAGTTTTTCCTGGCCGCCCCGGCCGGCACGATGACGGTTGGCCTGAAGGTCACGGCCGCGGGTTACATCGATAGTTACGTGTTCAATCTGCCGACGCAAGGAAACATGCAGCCGGTCCCGTTGTTTCCGGGTACTTTCGCGGAACTTTCGCAAATGGCGGCCTCATCATTCGGCGTGACGTTGGACGCCGACGACGGGCAAGTTTTTGGGTCGGTCGTCTGGCTGGACGCGAACGGCAATCAACTGCCCGTGGGTTGCGCCGCGGTGACCGAAACGCCAAGCTCCGGGGCTCTGATCTATGGCGACGCCAACGGAAATCCGACGCCTGGTTTGACCCAGACGGACCCGAACAGCGGCCAGTTCTTCGGCTTCAATCTGACCGCGGCCGAATCGTGCGTTTTTTCCACGACGCTCGGCGGACAGCCGGCCTCGGCGACCGTGCCCTACGTTTATCCTGGGGCGCTGACCTGGATCAACCTGCCGTTCGGCGGCGCGGCCAATCCGACGCCGGCGAATTGCCAGTCGGGCGACGACGATTCCTCGCCCGACGACGATTCCTCGCCCGACGACGATTCCTCGCCCGATGACGACGACAGTGTGGGCGGACCAGGGCCGGGGCCCTCCTGGTCGCTGCTGACGACCGGGAATTGGCCGGATTTGTACGGGGTTTGGGGATTTTCCGCTTCGGACGTGTACGCCGTGGGTTACCGTGGCGCCGTATTGCACTACGACGGCGCCTCGGTGTCGGAGATGACGATCGGCGGCGATGTCAACTTCTATTTCTACGGCATTTGGGGAAGCTCCGACTCGGATCTTTACGCCGTGGGCGACCTCGAAACGATTCTGCACTTCGACGGCTCTACGTGGTTGCAGGAGAGAGGCGGGGCCGGCGCTACGTTGTTCCACGTTTGGGGAACAGGCGCCTCGGACGTTTTCGCCGTGGGCGCCGGCGGCCTAATTATGCACTACGATGGAGCATCCTGGTCGATGAACACGAGCATAACAAGCGAGACGTTGTACGGAGTTTGGGGAAGCTCACCCTCGAACGTTTTCGCCGTGGGAACCGACAGCTACATATTTCACTACGATGGCAATTCGTGGTCGTCGACCAGAACCGGCGGCCCATTCGAGACGTTGTACGGAGTTTGGGGAAACACCTCGGACGTAATCGCCGTGGGGTTCGAGTACCTGCTGGGGGCCGGCGTGATTCTGGACGATCCCGCGAACGGTTCCAGTTGGTCGGTAATGACGCTGCCGTCGGAGGCGTCGCGGGCGCAGCTAAACAGCGTCTGGGGAACCGCGTCCTCTTCGAATTTCTTTGCGATCGGGTGGAACGAAAACGAAGGCGCCGGCGTGATTCTCAACTACAGCGGCGCTTCATGGGCAATCATGCGACAGCCGTTTGAGTTGCCGAATTTGTACGGCATCTGGGGAACCAGCGCATCGAACTTGTTCGTCGTGGGCTGGTGGGGCACAATCCTGGAGTATGGCGGCGGCGATTAGGGCCTCGTCGGGCAGATGCCCTGGCGCCCGCCGGCGAGACCGCCGGGCGGTCAAGCGGAGCCTGCTTGACGGTTATGACGCATCGCATCTATAATTTCCGTCCTAAATTGCACGATTTCGAGGCTGGCCATGAACGGAATCAAACCGCTGGAAGAAACCCTGACCGCGCCCGACCGCACGAAGATATTCCTGCGGCGCTGGCCGGTCGCCGATCCGAAAGCCGTGCTCGTCATCTGCCACGGGCTGGGCGAACACGGCGGCCGCTACGGCAACCTCGTGAACGTGCTGGTTCCGGCCGGCTACGCGTGCTTCGCGCACGATCACCGCGGGCACGGCCGCACCGAAGGCAAACGCGGGCATGTGGATCGTTTCGACCAGTTTCTCGACGACGTGCACCTGGTCGTGACCAACGCCCGTGACGCTTATCCGGGGAAGAAAGTTTTTCTGTTCGGGCACTCGATGGGCGGCCTGATCGCCCTCTCGTACGCGCTGCACCGGCCCCACGCGGTCGACGGCGTCATCGCCTCGGGCGCCGCGTTGCGGCTGCAAGTAGAGGTGCCGAAGGTCAAGGCGACATTCGGCCGGCTGGTAGCGTCGCTCGCGCCGACGTTGGCCCTCGGCAACGGCCTGGACCCGAAATGGCTGTCGCACGACCCGGCGGTGGTGCAGGCCTACCTCGAGGATCCGCTGGTGCACGATCGCGTGACGGCGAAGTTCTTCGTCGAATTCACGGCGGCCATGCGCCGGGCGCTGTTCGCCGCGGGCGCCCTCCAGATGCCGGCGCTGATCTATCACGGCGGCGACGACCCGATCTGCGCGCCGCAGGGCTCCGCGGATTTCTACGAACGCGCGGCCTCGCCGGACAAGACCTTCCGCGTGTTCGAGGGTCAATTCCACGAAACGCACAACGATACGGCCAAGGAACAGGCTGTCGACATGATTCGAGAATGGCTGGATAAACACGCAGCCGTCTAGCGGAGGATCGCGTGAAGACTCTGAGTTCGTTGCTGACCGAACAGGGCGCAAAATGCGGCGACCAGACGTTCTGCTTTTATGAGAACGAGGAACTGAGTTACGCCTCGTTCGAAGCCACCTCCAACGCGCTCGCCCATGGCTTGCTCGCCCGCAAAATCAAAAAAGGCGCGGTGGTCGCCTTCCTGCTGCCCAATATCCCGGAGTGGCTGCTGACGTTCTACGCCGTGATCAAAACCGGGGCCGCGGCGGCGCCGATCAACAGCCTGCTGAAGGCGGAAGAGATCCGCTTCATCCTGGAGAACAGCGAAGCGCGGATTTTGATCACCATTCCGCAATTCGTGGAGATGGTCCGCGAGATGCAATTGGAACTGCCGGAATTGCGCGAGGTCTACGTGCTGGGCGACGAAGCCCCGCGCGGCATGTTCGTTTTCGACAAGCTGCTCTCGGACAACGCCGAGGCGCCCGACGTGGCCATCGACCCCAACGACCCGGCCTGCATCATCTACACCTCGGGCATGACGGGCCGCCCCAAGGGCGCGGTGCTGACGCACAAGAACTATCTGGCGAACGCCCAGCAGATCGTGCAGGCTCTCGATATCACCGCGCGCGACCGGCTGCTGAACATCCTGCCGATGTTCCACGTCAACGCCCAACTCGTGACGTTCATCGCGCCGCTGCTCGCCGGCGCGTCGATGGTGCTGATGCGCGGTTTTTCGCCGCGTCAATTCCTGCCCGCCCTCGACCGCTACAAGGCAACGGCCTTCACCGGCGTGCCGACGGTGTACGCGATCCTGAACGAGTTGCCCGACGCCGAGGATTACGACCTGTCGATGCTGCGCTTTTGCATTTGCGGCGCCGCCCCGATGCCGATGGACGTGTTCGAGCGGTTCGAGATCAAGTACAAAACAAAGATCATCGAGGGCTACGGGCTGTCGGAGGCCACCTGCGCGAGCAGCATCAATCCGATCCGCGGCAAACGCAAGGTCGGCTCGATCGGCCGGCCGCTGCCCGGCATCGAGATGAAGCTCGTCGACGAAAGCGGCAAAGAGGTCGCGACCGGCGCCGAGGGCGAGATCATCGTCCGCGGCGACACGGTGATGCTCGGCTATCTGAACGACGCGGCGGCCACCGCCGACACGTTGCGCAACGGCTGGCTGTTCACCGGCGACATCGGCTACGTCGACGAAGACGGCTTTTTCTTCATTCGCGGCCGCAAGAAAGACATGATCATCCGCGGCGGCGAGAACATCTATCCGCGCGAAGTCGAAGACGTGCTGATCAAGCACCCGCAAATCAAGGAAGTCGCGGTGGTCGGCAAACCCGATCCGATCTGGGGCGAAGAGGTCACGGCCTACATCGTCGTCGAGGGCCAGGAACGCCCCAGCCGCACCCAACTGATGGAATTCGCCCGCCAGCACCTGGCCGACTACAAATGCCCGACCAGCATGGTCTTCGTCGAAAGCCTGCCGAAAACCGCGATGATGAAAGTCCGGCGGTGGGCGCTGCGCGAAGAGTGAGCATGATGATGCGGCCGGCCGATATGCGTCCTCGACCACCTCGCCGACGAGCCAGGTCGTTTCCGGGTCGCGCTCGATCACGATGGCCCAAGTTCGCTTCATGACGCCTCCCTGCGACAATATGCCGACGACGCGCCGGGGCGCGCAAGGGCGCGGAGGGGCGATTTGGCCGGGGTTCGGGCCATCGCCGCCGATGAAGTCGACTTCGGCGAACCGTTGACAGCGCCAGGCGGAGGCGGGACACTAAGTATCTCTGGAAATCGCCTTGTTGATTTTGAAGAGGAGGCGTCGCCATGAACCGCAGTCGTTGGGTGCTGTTCCTCCTGTTGACGATCGTCGTGGTCGCTGGCGCGACGATCGCCTGCAGCGGTTCCAGCAGCAGCAAGAGCGGCGGCAAGGCCGCTGGTGACGACGACGACACGGCGCTCGGCGCCTGTTGCTACGACGGCGTCTGCGCGTCTCAGACCCGCGCGGCCTGCAGCGCCGAATGGCAGGGCGCGGGAACCGATTGCGCCGACAACCCCTGCTCGCCGACGCCGAGCGACGATGACTCTTCGCCGGACGACGACGACGACAATGACAACGACGACGACGCGACGCCGCCGCTCGGGGCGTGTTGCCAGGGCGCCGCGTGCGCCGTGAAGCCCTACGCCGATTGCGCGGGATCCTGGATGGGCGCGGACACGATTTGCGTGCCGAACCCGTGCGTCGACGATGACGACGACAACGACGACAACGACGACAACGATAACGATAACGACAACGACGACTCGTGGGGCGCCTGCTGCCAGGGCGAATACTGTCTTTCGGCGACCGAAACGCGGTGCGGCGCGATGGGCGGGGCCTGGCACGGCGGCGAGGTCTGCGCCGGCAACCCCAACCCCTGCGGCTTCGCCGACGGCGCGTGCTGCGCGCCCATTTCCGGGGGCGGCGACGAGTGCATCGACACGACGTCGAGCGCCTGCTCGGCCATCACCGGCGGCCAGTACGTCGCCGGCGCGCCGTGCTCGCAGTTGCCTTGCTCGTGGATCGGCGGAGCCTGCTGCGGCAACGGCGAATGTTACGACGGCACGGACCAGGCCGGTTGCCAAACCCAGGGTGGAACCTTTTTCAACGAGCAGACCTGCGCCGCCGTCGAGTCGCAGTGCGCCGCGCAGCAGTCGCTCGCGCAATAGCCGGCGGCCGGCGGGCGCCGCTGGCGGGCGCGCATCACCGGACCGGACGCCGTTGGCCAACCGCCCCTATATTTTGCCGGCCTGATCGCGTATATTTACATATCTGCTTTTTGGACTTTTGACGAAAAAAGGGACATGTCCTGCGAAAGGAGACGGCAAATGAAGCTGGCTCATTGGTCGATCGCATTCCTGGCGTTGGCGCTGGCGGTGTTCCTGACGGCGGCGTGCGGCAGTTCGAGCACGAGCAGCAGCGCCGCGGCGGACGACGACAACGACGCGTCGCCCGATGACGACGATGACGATGTCTCGCCCGATGACGACGACAACGACGACAACGACGCCTCGCCGGACGACGACGACAATGACGACGACGACACGCGGCCGCCGCTCGCCGGGGTTTGGGGAAGCTCGGACTCCGACGTGTTCGCCGTAGGAACCAAGGTCTTTTTCATGGACCAGCAGCCGCGCACCGAAGGCGTGATCCTGCACTACGACGGCTCGACGTGGTCGACGATGCTTGGCGGCGACGTGCTCATCCAGGCCACGGGGATTTGGGGCGCGTCGCCGAGCGACGTGTACGCCGTGGGCTATTACGGGATCCTGCACTATGACGGCTCAACGTGGTCGAGCGCCGCAACCAGCGACGAAGCGCTGCTCGGCGTTTGGGGAAGCTCGTCCACCGATGTGTTCGCCGTCGGCTACGAGAACACGATCCTGCATGACGACGGTTCCGCGTGGTCGACGATGCCGGGCGGGAACGGAGACTTCGCGTATCGGGGCGTGTGGGGCGCCTCGCCGTCCGACGTTTTCGCCGTCGGGATCGCGGTCAACAACCTCACCGCCGCCAGCGTCATCATGAACTACAATGGCTCGTCGTGGTCGAGCGCCTGGGCAGGGGTCAAGGTCGTCTTGCTCGGCATTTGGGGGACCTCGGCGTCCGACGCGTTCGCCGTGGGCGACGATGTTCAAAACGCGGATGTCGCCGCCGTTTTGCACTACGACGGTTCGACGTGGTCGGCGACCGCCGGCCCGGGCAACGTACTGCAGATCGAGAGCGTCTGGGGCGCCTCGCCTTCCGCCGTGTTCGGCGTGGGTTGCGGCAGCTTTGCCGCGAACGGCGGTTGCACCGAAGGCGCGATCGCGCAGTACGATGGCTCGGCGTGGTCGGCGATGCCGGGCGCGGCGGCGACGACGAACCTCAACGGCGTGTGGGGGACCTCCGGCTCCGCCGCGTTCGCCGTGGGCTGCGAGCTGAATTGCAACTACGGCGTGATTCTGCGTTACGACGGATCGGCCTGGTCGGCGATGTGAGGCCGGGCCGCAAAACCCTTCTTGCGCGAACTTCAACTATTATGCGAATGTCTCTCGTCGCGGCCGACGCCGGCAAAGAATTCGCCGCCGCGGCGAACGTCGGGCGGCGGTCGCGGCCGTCGCTTTGCAGGGGATCTGACATCATGATCGAGACCATTTGCCGCTATATCCAGAAGCATCGCCGCCGCGCGATGCCTCTGATCGACAAGCTCGTCGCGGCCGATCTGCGGTCGGTCGCCCGCCGCCCGGGCGAGACGTTCGACGTCCTGGCGCATCTCGACGATTTGCAGGACGACCCCGACGCGTTCGCCGCGACGATGGCGCGGTTCGTCCGCGGGCGCGAGGGCGAGTTGGCGACGACATTCGGCGGCCAGTCGGTGACGCGCATCGCCTACGACGACGCGAAGTGGCAGGCCGTCGTCGCGATCGATTTCATCGGCAACAATCGGTTCGATCTGGCCGGCCTGCAGGAGCGGCTCGTTCCGGCGTTCGAGCCGGCCGATCTGGAGACGCTGATCGAATTGGCCGCCGGCTTTCTCGCCGAAAACGTCGGCCGGCCGTTCGGCTACGAATTGCACGCGGACGGCGCCGCGTTTCTCGCCGGCCGGCTGCAGGGCCGATCGGTGACCGTGCAGGTGCTCGACGTGCGGGCCTGCCTCAAAGCCCTCGTGTTTCTGATGCGCAAAAGCGAGGCGAGCGTGCTGGTCCGTTCGGCGGCGGACGTGCTGGCGCTGGCCGAGCAGGGACAAGATCTGTTGTGCTTCGCGGCCGAGGCCTACGAAGAGCGCGACCTGACGGTGACGGTGGATTTCCGCGGCGAAAATATCTTTCGCTGCGGCAAGGGCGTGAAATCGAACTTGGGTTCCCGTTTCGGCCCGACGGCGTTGCAATTGGATGCGGTGGTGCGCATGATGATGTCGGCCATGCCAGGGAGAGGTAAATGAGTTCGTATCCGGGCGGCGGCTATGAAGGCCGGCCGCAATTCCGTTTCGGCGGCCCGCTGACGCCGGTGGTCAAGGGTTTCATGATCGCTTGCGCGGCGGTGTTCGCCGTGCAGTTCTTCTGGCGCGGCTGGGGCGGCGGCGGCGACTTCGATCGCCTCTTCGGCCTGTACACGCCGTGGTTCTGGCGCGGCGCTTTCTTTCAACTGCTGACCTTCCACTTTTTGCACGGGTCGATCTGGCACCTCGCCTTCAACATGCTGACGATGTGGATGTTCGCCGGCGAACTGGAGCAACTCTGGGGCGCCAAAAAATTCGTCATTTATCTCTTCGTCGTCGGCCTCGGGGCCGGCGCCTGCCAACTGCTCTCGGCGCCATTCCTCGACGTTCCGGTGATCGGCGCGTCGGGCATCGTCTACGGCATTTTGCTCGCGTTCGGCATGACGTATCCGAACCGCGTGGTGCTGCTGTATTTTCTGATTCCGCTGAAGGTGAAGTGGCTCGTCATCGGCATGGGCGTGATCGAGTTTTCGATGGCCTTCGATCCGTCGGGCCCGATGAAGATCGCGCACTTCGCCCACCTCGGCGGCATGCTGTTCGGCTTCCTGTTCCTGCGCTGGGACGGCTTGTTCCTGCGGCTGCGCGGCGCCTATTATCGGCGCAAGCTTGAACGGCAGCGCAAAAAGCGGAAAATCTACGTGGTGCGCGGCGACGGCGACGAGCCGCCGTTCGTGCACTGAGCCGGCGGACGCGCGAGCAACGACAACGGACGGGACCATTTCATGAAGCGGCTGGGCCGGATCGTCTTGGCGGCGGCGATCGCGATTTGCGTCGCGGCCCCGTTCGCGACAGCCGCGCCGCTGCAGTATTCGCTCTCGATCTTCCACTTCGACATCGAGTCGGTCATCGGCGGGTTGTACGGCTTCGTGCCGGCGCCGGGCGACTGGCCGACATGGGACATCAGCCCCGAAGCCGTCGAAGATATGATCGTAACCGAGAGTTTCGCGCCGCTGCTCGCGCTGCTGCAAGCGCACCCGGAGTGGACGTTCACCATCGAGATGCAGGCGTACATGGTCGAGGTGCTGGCGGCGCGGCACGCGGACGTTCTCGCGGCGTTGCAAAAGTTGACGGCCGCGGGCCAGGTCGAATTGGTGTCGTTTCACTACGCCGGCCAGTTTTTCATCGCGCACCCCTATGACGATTGGAAGCAGAGCCTCGCCCTCGCCCAGCAGGTTTTCGCGGCCAACAACCTCAAGCTTTCCGGCGTCGTCTTCTGCCAGGACGGCCAGGCGGCCGAGGGCATCGCCTCGCACATGAGCGAGGAAGGCTACACGGTCATGGCCTGGCCAGCCGACCTGTGGACCTATCAGCACGGCGCCTTCGACGCCGCGCCGTATTACGAATTCGGCGACGCGCGGCTGGTCGTCGCCGGGCAATCGGTTGCCGACGCGGTTGACGGCGTTTACGTCAGTTGGAGCTACATGGGCGACGGCGAATTGCTGGCCACCGGCGGCGTCAGTCCGTACTTCCCGTGGTTTTTCCACGACCGGTCCGAGGCAGTCGCGAATTTCGCCGCCGCGGTCGAGCAGCAAGAGGAGCAGGGCTACCTGATCAGTTCGATCGCCGGCTACGTGCAAGCCCTTCAGACGGCCGGCATCGCGGCCGCGCAGCCGCCGCCGCTGCTCGACGGCGCGTGGCAGCCCGCGACGACCGACGGCAATTCCCGCTGGCTCGGCGGCATCGGCGTCTGGGCGGCGGCCGAGCGCGACAACCACGTGCGCACGCTGGCGGCGATGGCGCATCGCGAAATCCTGGCGGCGCAGACGATCGCCGCCGCCGCGGGCCTCGACAGCACGGCCGTCCTCGCCGAAGCGTGGCGCCAGCTTGCCCTCGGCGAGGTCTCGAACGGCACGGGCGTCAATCCGTATCTCGGCGAGGTCGACTTCTGCATCGCCAGTTCGGCCGAGGCGTTCCGCATCGCGCGGGCCGTGATTTACGAAGCGAAGGCGACGCTCGGCTTGGGCGGCGCGCTGATCGACACGGCGACCGGCGCCGTGACCCCCGGCGAGTTCGCCTGGCCTGGCGCGCCGACCGGCAAGGCGCCGCTGCAACTGACCGTCGCGGCGGACGGCCGGAGCGCGCAGGTCAGTTGGTTCGCGGAAAGTCAAAGCCCGCCGACGTGGCGCGTGGAAATCGCGTTCTCCGCCAGTCTCGTCGCGACCGCGCGCACGCTGTCCGTGACGTTCCCGGGAACGGGCGACGAGATTCAAACGACGACGGCGCTGGTCGACGACGCCGTGCAAACGTACGCGCGCTCGGACTTCTCGTTCGACCACTGGTATCTCCCCGCGCCGATCGGCCTCGTCGGCCTCGGCGGCGGCTGGTGGGTCGTCAAGGACCAGGCCAACGTCCACGTCGCGGCGCGGATCGAGACCGCCGACAGCGACGTGCAGTTCGTCGACAACACCGCGCCGTGGTTCGAGACGATCACCTGGATCTTCCACGTCGTCCAAGGCGCCGACGCCGACGCGTTGGCGCTGGCGGACCGCATCAACGTCCACCCGACGTTGGCGCGGTGAGGAGGCGGCCGTGAGTAAAATCCCCTGGCTGCTCGCGGCGCTCGCGGCCCTGGGTTTGCTCGCGGCCTGCCAGTCCGCGCGGCATCACGCCTCGCCCGCGCCCGCTCCGGCCGACGACGACGCCGCCGACGACGATTCCTCGCCCGACGACGACGCGACGGCGGCCGACGACGATTCCGCGCCGCCGTACGTTCAGAAATATCAGTTTGCCTTGGCGATCGAGGTCCAATTCCAGGCGACTTTGAAATTGGCGCAGAACCCGAATGGCAATTTGACGGCCGCCTTCATCCCGCAACAGGGCTTCGACGTGCTGCTGGCCGGCACGACGCTGCTCGGCTCGGGCCAACTGTGGAGCATCCCGGAAGCGAACGGCCGCATGGTGATGCTGCGGCTCAACGGCCCGGCGGCGCCGAACGGCCCCTGCGGCAACAATCCGATTTCGTACGCCGTGTCGCTGACCGCCAAAGCAAGCAACGCCTACATGGTCGGCGGCTTGACCGCGTATTGCGGCGCGAACACGTTCACCGGTTCGCCCGCGCGCGTCATGCGCCTCGCCGGCTGGCAAACGAAGGTCGAGTAACGTCCTGCCGAGTCGCCCCTGGGCGCACTGCCGGCGTTTCCTCACGCTTCCGCTTTGCGCCGCGCGGCTTCCTCGGCGACGGCCTCCGCCAGCGATTGCAGCGGATTCAGACCGGCGAGAATTTCCTCTTCGCCGAAATATGACTTCTGATTGCCATAGATTTCGCGATAGATGATTTTGACGACGCCCGCGCCGAGCAGGAGTTTGAGGCACGACAGGCACGGCTTGAAGGTGCAATAGCACACCGCGCCGGCCAGGCTGATGCCGAAGCGCGCGGCCTGCAGCACGGCGTTGGCCTCGGCGTGGATCGTGCGCACGCAGTGGCCGTCTTTGAGCACGTGCCCGGCCTCGTCGCAATGCGGCGTGCCCGGCAGCGAGCCGTTGTAGCCGGTGGTCAGGATGCGGTTGTCCTTGACGATCACCGCGCCGACCGTCAGCCGATCGCAGGTCGCGCGCGTCGAAACGTCTTCGGCGATTGTCATAAAATATTCGTGCCAGCTAGCGCGAGGCATTTGGAACCTCCTGCGGAGGTTGAGGTTTAGCTTTGAGCACCGAGAGCACAGAGAATCCGCAGAGGGCACAGAGATGATGGCTTGTCAGGCTGGCATTCCGCATTCGGCATTCCACATTCCGCATTTCTACGAGCATCCCGTCGTTTCGCCGCACGTCACGCACTTCAGGCACGTGCCGTTGCGCACCATTGTCATCTGGCCGCACGACGAACAAATGTCGCCCGTGTAGCCCTTTTGCTTGGCCTCGCGGACCAGATTGCGGGGCCCGCCCGCCGCCGAACCGGCCCCGGTCGCCGCGGCGTCGGTTTTGCGATGATTCGTCTTTCGCCGGCCGTTCTGTCCGGGCCGGGGGTCGCCGGGGTCGTCCTGCGGCAACCCTTCGGCGACATGCGCCAAATCGTAGCGGCCCAGATAATTGATCGCCAGATCCCGGAAGATGTAATCGATGACCGAGGTGCTCATCTTGATGTGCGGGTGGCCGTTGACCACGCCCGACGGATCGAACCGCGTGAACAGGAACGCGTCGGCGAACTCGTGCAGCGGCACGCCGTATTGCAGCCCGAGGCTGATGGCGATCGCGAAACAGTTCATCAAACTGCGGAACGCCGCGCCCTCTTTGTGCATGTCGAGAAAAATCTCGCCGACCGACCCGTCGCTGTACTCGCCCGTGTGCAGGTAAATGGTGTGCCCGCCGATGTTTGCCTTTTGCCGATAACCCTCGCACCGCGCCGGCAGCCGCCGCCGATCGCCCAGCCCGCGCCGGACGCTTTGCTCGGCCAGCGCCCGCGCGGCGGCCTCGACGCCCCCCTCGTCCGCATCGGCGCCGGCGTCGTCGCGTTGGGAGACCATGACCTGCGAAAGTTTGCTGCCGTCGCGGTAGATCGCCACGGCCTTCAGCATCAGCCGCCACGCTTTTTCGTACGCGCCGCGCACGTCCGCGACCGTCGCCTCAGGCGGCAGGTTGACCGTTTTGCTGATCGCGCCCGACAAAAACGGCTGCACGGCGGCCATCATCAGCAAGTGGCCGTCGAGCGAAATGTGGCGTGTGCCGAGCCGCCCGCAGCGATTGGCGCAATCGAAGATCGGCAGGTGCTCGGGCGCCAGCCGCTCGTCGCCCTCGACGGTCATCGCGCCGCAGATGAACTGTTCGGCCTCGCGGATCTGCGATTCGTCGAACCCGAGCGCCGGCAGCACGCGGAAGCCGGGCGCCGCCGCTTCCGGCCCGACGCCCAGCGCCGCCAGGAATTCCGCGCCGAGCACGAACGGGCTGAACGCGTCGTCGAGCGCGAACGCCGTCGGCAGGCGCGTCTCGATGCGGTCGAGCAATTCCGCGGAAAAGCCCTTCGCCGCCAGCGTCTCGCGGTTGATGTGCGGCGCGCCGGCCAGCGTTTGGCGGCCCGCGGCGTGCGCCACGATCGCCTCGAGGTCCGCCGGCGCGTAGCCCAGGCGCCGCAACGCCGCCGGAATCGCCTGGTTGATGATTTTGAAATAGCCGCCGCCGGCCAACCGCTTGAATTTGACCAGCGCGTAATCCGGCTCGACGCCGGTCGTGTCGCAATCCATCACCAGGCCGATCGTGCCCGTCGGCGCCAGCACCGTCGTCAGCGCGTTGCGGTAGCCGTGCGCCTCGCCCAGCGCCAGCGCCCGGTCCCACGCCTCGCGCGCGGCGTCGGCGAGGTAGGCCGGGCAGCGCGCCGCGTCCAGGCCGCGCGGCGCGACCGTCAGCTCCTCGTAATCCTCGGCGGGCGCGTTGAACGCGGCGCGGCGGTGATTGCGGATGACCCGCAGCATCGCCTCGCGGTTGGCGGCGAAGCGCGGGAACGGCCCGAGCGCGGCGGCCATTTCGGCGCTCGCGGCGTACGCCTCGCCGGTGAGGATGGCGGTGATCGCGGCGGCGATGCCGCGGCCGGCGTCGGAATCGTAGGCCAGGCCCATCGACATCAACAGGGCGCCGAGGTTGGCGTAGCCGAGGCCGAGCGTGCGAAACTCCCAACTGCGCTTCGCCATTTCGACGCTCGGGAACGACGCCATCAGCACCGAGATTTCCAGCGTGATCGTCCACAAGCGGCACGCATGGCGGAACGCCGGCACGTCGAATTCGCCGTCGTCGCGCAGAAAGCGCACCAGGTTCAGCGACGCGAGGTTGCAGGCCGTGTCGTCGAGAAACATGTATTCCGAACACGGGTTGCTGGCGTTGATGCGCCCGTCCGCCGGGCAGGTGTGCCACTCGTTGATCGTCGTGTCGAATTGCACGCCCGGGTCGGCGCTCGCCCAGGCCGCCGCCGCGATCTTGTCCCACAGTTCCGCCGCCGGGACGCGCCGCACGACCTCGTGGGTCAAGCGGTCGCGCAGCGGCCAGTCGCCGCCCTCGGCCAGCGCGGCAAAAAACTCGTTGGGCACGCGCACGGTGTTGTTCGAGTTCTGGCCCGAAACGGTCTGATACGCCTCGGCGTTCCAGTCGACGTCGAATTCGGCGAGTTCGATGGCGGTCACGCCCTGCTGCGCCAGGCCGAGCACGCGCTGAATGCAGCCTTCCGGAATCCGCGCCTGCCGCGCCTCGAAGAGCGCCCGGCCCAGTTCCGCGGCGGCGCTGGGATCGGCCGCGGTCGCGACGATCGCCGCCAGCTTTCTCTTCATCAGCCGCGAGCCCGCCACTAGCGCCGCGACCTTTTCCTCCTCGCGCGCTTTCCACATCACAAAATCCTCGATCTCCGGGTGATCGAGATCGAGAATGACCATCTTCGCCGCGCGCCGCGTCGTGCCGCCCGATTTGATCGCGCCGGCCGCGCGATCGCCGATTTTCAGGAACGACATCAGGCCGCTGCTGCGCCCGCCGCCGGACAGCGTCTCGCCCGCCGCGCGGATGTTCGAAAAATTCGACCCCGTGCCGCTGCCGTATTTGAAGACCCGCGCCTCGCGGGTCCACAGGTCCATGATGCCGCCCTCATTGACGAGGTCGTCGGCGACCGACTGAATGAAGCAGGCGTGCGCCTGCGGCCGCTCGTAAGCGGTGTCGGAGCGCTTTACCCGCTTCGTTTCCGGATCGAACCAGCAATGCCCCTGCGACCGGCCTTTGATGCCGTACACGTGAAAGAGGCCCGTGTTGAACCACTGCGGACTATTCGGCGCGCCGATCTGCGCCGCCAACATGCAGCTCATTTCGTCGGCGTAGGCCTGCGCGTCCGCCGTGCCGTCGAAGTAGCCGTGCCGCGCGCCCCAATCGGCCCAGGTTTTGGCCAGTCGGTCGAACACCTGGCGCGCGTCCGTCTCGGGGCCGAGCACCGGCTCGCCGTTGGCGTCGCGGCGGATCTCGCCGGCCTCATCGCGTTGCGGCACGCCGGTCTTGCGAAAATATTTTTGCGCAAGGATGTCGCTGGCTATGGCCGACCAATGCTCGGGCACGGTCGCCGGCATCGGCTGCCCGACGCGGCTGCCGTCGGGGTTCGTGATTTGGCTGGAACGCGTTTCAAACCGGAAGTCCGCGTACGGGCTCCGGCCCTCCTGCGTGAAACGGCGTGGGATCTTCATGCGCATAACTCCGCCGGAGCGCCGGGGCTCCGCGAGGCTGATCGATCGCAAAGAAAAGTCTCGAACGAACTGTCTATTGTATTCGAGTTTTTCACGAACACAATATATGGATTGACGAAAAAATTTTGTCCGCGAAATTTTCTTTGCGGCGCTGGCGATGGCGGTCTCAGAAAATAACCGATTCGAACCGAAATGAACCTCTTGTTTTCTCTGGAAGATCGCCTGCCCATTTGCAAAATCGACCAATCCCGGAGAATCTGGGACCACTCGGCAAGGCGCTTGAATGAAGCGCCGCGGAGCCGAATATTGACGTAGGAGAGAAAATCGCGTAGTCATGGTGACGGCAGCCGGACTAAAGAAAACAACGACGGAACATTGCGCCTTCTCCGCGAGGGGCAACTGTAGGTTTCCACGGGCGGGACGGGAGAAAAACTAGTGGTGCAGGGAGATCCGCAGGCGACAAGGGCGATCAGGCGGGGGCTGGTGCTTCCCGGGGGCGCGGCGCTCGGGGCTTTTCAGGCGGGCGCGCTCAAGGCGATCCGCGAGGCCGGCATCGAATTTCACATCATCGCGGCGACGTCGATCGGCCTGGTGCACGCGCTGGCGTGGAACCGCGGCGAGGAATTCGTCGCGCGGCTCGACGGGCGCTGGCGCAAAGACGCGGCGGAATTCGCGCCCTTCGACCCGAAACGCCTCCTGCGCCTGAAAAATCCGTTCAGCTTCGGCAAATCGTTGGACAAACTCTTCAGCCAATACCGCAGCACGCAGCCGAACGTCGGCGATAAAGGCACGATCCCGATCCTGATCTCGCTGACCGAGGCGGCGACCGGCCGCAACGTCGCGTTTTCGGTGTCCGAGCCGGGGCTCTCCGCCGCCGTGCGCACCGACGCGTACCGCGCGGCCACGACGATTCCGGTGCTCGGCGACGCACCCATCGAAATTCGCGGCAAACGCTACTACGACGGCGGTTTCTCCAACAACGTGCCGATCGATTATTTCGCTGACGCGGACCTCGACGAAATCTGGATCGTCGACCCGATTCCGAGCCTGCCCGCGCGGGTCTGGCATGCGCCGTTGTGGCGTGTCGCCAAAGCGTTGCGCAGCGCGACGAAGAATCCGTGGTTCCTGGGGGCCGCTGGCGTCGCCCTCCAATATTTCGGCCCGCGGGAAAAGACGGTTCCGGGCAAGAAGTTGGTGACGATCCAACTCGAACTCAAAGGCTCGTTCCGTTATGCCGCGCTCGCCGGCGCACTGACCTTCGCGCCGAAACAGATCGATCTGCTATTGTCGCTGGGTTACCGTCAGGCGCGGCGCACCTGCCGCGACTACCTGGAAAATCAGGCGACCGCGCCCAGCCGCACGGCTGCGCCGGCTGCTGCGATCGCCTGACGTCCGACTGAAACTCAGATCACGCCCATATAGCGGAATGTGTGCCGGCTCGGCTGCGGTTTGAGCCGTTGGAGCGCGGCGCCAACCGTCCGCGTAACCGTCGCGCGCGCCACCAGGCCGTCTGCCAGCCGCAGGCTTTTCGCCCGCGGGTCCGGCAGGAACGACTTCGCCGCCGCCCTCGCGGAGCGGCCGATTTTTTCCCAGACCAACGACCCGCGCTGGAATTCGGCATTGGCCCGCTGATCGGCCGGGTTCAATTCGAAGGCCCGTTTGAAACAGCGGCGGGCGCCGATGAGGTTGTCTTGTTGCTCGAGGACCTTGCCAAGAATGAAGTAATTTTCCCAGTCGCTGTGGTCCAACTCAATCGCCTGCTCGATGGTCTGCGCGGCGAATTTAATCTCACCGGCGTTCCAGTAAGCTCTCGCTAACCGCTTCAGCAGGTAGGGATTGGCCTTGTCCTGTTGCAGCACTTTGCGGAAGCACACCGCCGCCGTCGAGTAGCCGCCAAGTCGCATATGCCGCAGGCCATCGCGGTAGATGGCCTCGGCGGAACTGGTGTTGCCGGCGTATCTGGACGGGCCTTCCGGCCCCGCGACCTGTTGCGGGTCGTCGCCGAGCAGTTGGTCGAACTCCGCGCGCTTTTGCTCGTCGCCGAGCGTCAAAAACGCCTCTTCGAGCGCGCGAATTCGCTCTTCGACCTCTTTGTCGGGACGATCGGTGTCCAGTTCGAGTTTCGCCTTGTATTTCGCCGCCGCGTAGGCCTCTTTGATTTTGCCCGCGCTGGCGAATTCAGACACGCCTAACACCTTGTAGTAATTGGGAACCTTGGTTGACATGTTCCTTCTTTCCTTCTTTCTCCGGCAGCCGACCCGACCCATAATGCTGGTTGGCCGCCTGCATCCATGCATCGCAACGACATCCGTCCGCTCCACTCACGACGGACGATAATCAGTATACCTGAACCTGGGATCAATTCCAAGCAAATGCAACCAGATCTCGAAAAAAAATCCGCGGGCCGCGCGGCCCGTCGAACGACGGGTTCCACGGTGGGATCGACCACGGTAGGGACTCAAATTGAGAGGAGCGCCTCCTGCACAAAATTGCAGCACGATAATTGGCGTTTCGAATTGACATCTCCGCGCCGAAGAGGGGACGGGGAGAGGCTGTGCCTGGCGGCAGCCAAACCCATGTTTTTCACGCAGGCGCAGCCGGCTTTTTCGCCGCCCGGGGCCGTGATACCGTCGGCCGCGTCGCCGAGCCGCCGTTCCCGTGCTGGGACCTTGTTTGACGGTGCGGCTGGGTCAGAAGAGGTTGCGCTTGAACGGCGATAAGTTGCCACTCGAAGATTTGCCGAACGCGGCGCCCCCGCCCGCGAAACGCCCGGGCGCGTTGCGCGTCGCGGCGGGTTGGGCGTTTTGCGGCTGCTTGATGCTGTCGGGGCCGATCGCCCTCGCCGCCGGACAGGCGATCGTCGCGGCGGCGTTTGTCGTGGGTGCGGCGCTTTTCTGCCCGCCGTTGGCCATGGTCGTCAAGCGAAAGCATCGTTTCGTCGCCAGTTGGCCGGCGCGGCTCGCGCTGGCCGCGGCGCTCCTGAGAATCGCGATCTACGCCGAACCGCTGACGGCGCCGCGCCGGCCGCCGCCGGATTCCGCAACGGCGCAGGCATCCGCCGGCGAACAGTGGACCGATCCGGCGTCCGGGCTGACGTGGCAGGTGAATCCGACCGGCGGGTCAATGCTCTGGATCCAGGCGAAAATGCACTGTCAGCGTTTGTCGTTGGGCGGACGCCGCGACTGGCGGCTGCCGACGATTTCGGAATATCGCGGCCTGATCCGCGGCTGCCCCGCCACGCAGACCGGCGGCGCCTGCGCGGTGACGGATTCGTGCCGGAAGGACGCGGGCTGCATGAACGAACCGTGCTTCGCCAACGAGTGCGCATTTGCGGCCGGGCCGGGCCGCGGCGGCGCCTATTGGCCGCCCGAGCTGGCGGGCGACGCCGACGCCTATTGGTCCGGCTCGCACGTCGCGGACATCGAGTACGGCGCGTGGCTGGTCGCGTTCGGCGACGGCAACATCGTCACGGATTTCGTCGGCAACCCGAGCGCCGTGCGCTGCGTGCGGTAGCGGCCGCGCTGCTTTTCGCCGGCGGCGATTTGTCGTATAGCTAGGCGCATTTTTGACGGTGGGCGATGAACGAAAACACTCCGCAGCCGGCGGCTGACAAGTGGCCGCGAACGATCCTGGTCGTCGCGATTGCGGCGTTTCCGCTGGCGAAATTTCTCTTCGCGGCAATCTCCCGGATGCGTTACCCGTGGGATCTGGAGTGGCTCGAGTGCCAGTGCATGGAAATGGCCGGCCGGTTTGTGCAGGGCCTGCCGCTATACACGCCGCCGACGATCCGCCATGCGCCGCTGCCGTATTTCCCGCTGTATTTCGTCGTCACCGGGCTGCTGTACCGCGCGACGGGCGTCGTCTATTGGGCCGGGCGGCTCGTTTCCCTGGCGGCGACGGTCGCGACGGGCGCCATTGTCTTTTGGGTCGTGCGGCGCACGGTCAAACAACTGGCGCCGGCGGCGGTCGCGGCGGGTTTGTGGTTCGCGACGTACGGCTTCAGCGGCTTTTTCTCCGATTTGAATCGCGTCGATGCGCTGGCCGTGTTCTTCCTCGCGGCGGCGGCCGCGGCGGCGTTCACGCGCGCCGGCGCCGGGGCCGGCCTGGCGGCCGGCGCCTTGCTCGCCGCCTCGGCGCTGACCAAACAAAACCACCTGCTCTTTCTCGGCCCGCTCGTCCTCGTGCAACTCGTGCGCGGCGACCGGCGCGGCGCCCTCGCCGCCGCAGCGATGTTCGTCGCCCTCTTCGGCGGCGTGGCGTTGGTTTGGAACCGCGCGTCCGACGGCTGGTTGTGGCGCATGACCATGCAGTTCGTGACCTTCGGGCCGTCGCCGGTGCGCATCATCGGCTTCGCGCTCGTTTATCTGCGGCGGTTGCCCGTGCCCGGCGTGATTCTGATTTCCTGCGTCGTGCGGCTGCTGCGCCGGCGCCAATGGCGGGAACTATTCGGCGATCCGTGGCTGGTGTTCTGGGCGGCGTCGTCGGCGATCTCGCTGACGATGTTTCTCGGGCTGGGCGCGTTTTCCAATGCCGGCATGCCCGCGGCGCTCGGCGTCGCAATCGCCACCGGCATGAAGTTGCCCGATTTCGCCCGCCGGCTCGAGGCGCGCTTCGCGCGCGGCCGGGCCCGCGCCCCGCGCTGGGTGCTGCCGGCGCTCGCCGCGGCGATCGTTTTCGCCGCGTATGTGCCGGTCGCGGGGCAGATTCCGAAGCCCGCGCAATGGACCGCGGCCGAGAAATTGCACGCCTTGATCCGCGCACAACCGGGCCCGGTGCTGATCCCGGAATTCATGTCAACGGAGCCGAACGTCGTGCCGTTTCACGAAATGAGTTACTTCGATCTGCGGGTGATCCCGCGCGACACCTGGCGCGAGCCGTGGCTCCGGCAAGTGGAAACCGACCTGCGGAACCTGCATCCGTCGATGGTCCTCGCCAGCGACGACTTTCGCAAAAACCGCCAATATCATCTCGCGGTGGCCGGCATGACCCTCGCGCCGCTGCCCGACGATCTGCGCGTGCGCACCTTCACCGGCCGCGCGGCGACGCTGACGGACGTCTTCCGGCGAGACGCCGGCGGTGAGCAGTGAGCAGTGAACAATGAACAGTGACCAATGAGCGGCGTGGCGCCGAATTCGCTTGCCGCGCTGCCGCCGCGCATTGTTCATTATTCATTGTTCATTATTCACTGTTCATTGTTCAGCGTTCGCCGTTCACCGTTATTCGCCCGCGAACGGGCGGCCTTTTTGCCGCCGCCCGCCAGCGCGCCGGTTGGTTGCCAGTTCGCCGTCGCCGACGTCCCGAAACTGGAGTTCCCGAAACTGGTGCCCCGAAACTGGTGCCGGAAACTGGTGCTGCCGGAAACTGGTGCCAGCCACTTCGGAGACGACCTCCAACGCCCGCCCCCGAAACTGGTGCCAGCCGAAACTGGTGCCAGCCACTTCGGAGAAGACCTCCAACGCCCGCAAAGTGGGGCGTCAGCGT
>CAZHPN010000102.1:0-20589 GCA_964534375.1 uncultured bacterium
ATTCTACCCTGTTTTCCCGGGGGGAAGGTGTCTCATTCACGTTGGCACAGAGGGTCATCGAGGTCGGAGCCTCCGGTCCAATTGGCAATGGCGTAAACATCCGTTTTTGACGCGCCCCACAGGCCGACGAATTGAGTGTCCATTTGGAGGCCGGCGGGGTATACCCAATACTCGCTCCAGGCGCCGCCGTCATAATGCAAAATGAGCCCGCTGCCCCAGTTTTCTCCGAAAATGTCTCCCCCAATGTATTTCCCGCCGGCGAAAAAAATGTCGTCGGCCGCAGTGCCCCACATGCAATACAATTGCGCTTGGAAAAACGACGCCGGCAAGTCCGGCATATTCGACCATGCGGCGCCGTCATAATGCAGAAACACGTTGTTCGGGCCGACAAATTCACCAAACGCATAAACATTGCTCGGCGACGATCCCCAGACGGAAAAAAGGTCCGCGGCCGTTCCGCTGTTCATCAGCGACCAGGCCGATCCGTCGAAATGAAGAATCGTTCCTTTTTCGCCCACGACGAAGACGTCATCGTTTTTGGAATTGGCGGTGTCGTCGTCGTCATTGTCATCGTCGTCGTTGTACGAGCCCCCGGTGTCGTCATCGGCCGCGCTCTTGCTGTTCGAAGAATGACCGCTGCAGGAAATCGAAAAAAACGACGCTGCGAGCGCCAGGATCAACGCCGCCAGTACCGATTTTCTCATTGCGAATCTCCAACCCGCGCCACGACAAGCGCGGTCGCGTGAGCCGAGCGTTTCGGCTGGCGATCCAGGCCGAAAAACCTCGGCCCACATTCCACTGCGTGGCGGCATTCGATCACTGTGCGCGACGCAGGTCAACGGGGAGATCGCGGTTGTATTCGCGCTCGCCGGGGCTTGCGGCCCGCGGCGGAAAATCGCATTTTGGGCGCGGATTTGGTTCCATCGTGGAGATGCAAAATGCGCACGTCAAATTCCGAAACCGAGCTTCATTATGTGTTGATTCCCTGGGACCGCGACGCCGTGGTCCTGGCTTTCGATCCGGCGATGTTTCCGAAAGTCAGCCACATTTGCCTGCCCGGCGCCGAGCAGCGGCGGCTGTTGCGGGACGCGCGGAAGGCGGCGCAGATTCCGCCGCTCGCCGAGCAGATGCACGCCTACCTCGCCGGCGAGCGCATCCGCTTCGCCACGCACGATCTCGACCTGCGAGGGTTCACGCCGTTTCGCCTGGCCGTGTCGCTTGCCGCGGCGCGGATACCCTACGGCCAGATTTGGTCCTATGGCCGACTGGCGGCGGCGGCGAAATCTCCGCGGGCCTCCCGCGCGGCCGGGCAGGTCATGGCGTCGAATCCCCTGCCGGTCGTGATCCCCTGCCATCGCGTCGTCGGTTCGAATGGCGGGCTCTGCGGGTTCCGCGGCGGCCTTTCGCTCAAACGGCGGCTGCTGGAGTTGGAGGGAGTCGCCTTGCGGGGCAAGAATCAGGTGGAGAAGCCGAGGAACGGTGGTTGAGGCGGGATTCGGGATTCAGGATTCGCGGCTTTGGCATTGGAGGGTGATCGACGGGAAAGCCCCGCAATCCACGCCCGGGGCGCGGCGCCGCGAACGTCGCGCTTGAAAACTCAAGATAACTATTTCGTGCGCGCTCCGGCGGATCGGTTGATTTTTCGAATCGCGTAGTGTAGTTTTCTCCGTCCGTCATTCATTCAAGAATTTTCGGGGTGAGGGCAATGCTCAGTTTTTTGCGGCGTCAAAGCCAGTCGGTATTGATCAAAGGTCTTCTCATCACCATTGCCCTGAGCTTCCTCATCGGTTTCGGCGCGTTCGGCTACGTCAACCGTTCGATGCGGCGCGCCGGCAAACATTTCGGCGACGAGGCCACTTGGTTGGCGAAGATCAACGGCCAGCCGATTGCGCCGATCGAAGTGGGGCGGATGCAGGAAGAGCTGCAAACACGTTACCGCCGGCAGTACGGCGAATTCGCGGATACGCTCCTGCAGCGCATGGACATGACCGGCATCGCCCTGAACAAGATCGTCAATGACCGGGTGCTGGAGATCCTGGCGGAGAAGATGGGCCTGACGGTGACCGACGCCGAACTGGCCGACATGATCTACATGATGCCGCAATTCCAAAGCGGCAAGGGTTTCGACAGCAACCGCTACATCCAAACCCTGCGCCGGCAGCGCACCACCGCCCCGGAATATGAAGCCAACCTGCGCCGGCAGATGATCGCCGACAAGTTGCGCACGCTGGTGATTTCGTCCGCCAAGGTGGCCGACAGCGACGTACGCGAGGCCTTCGACAACCAGGAAGACAAAATCAACCTGCAGTTCGTGCGCCTGTCGCCGGAGCTGCTGGGCGCGCCCGTTCAGATCTCCGACGACCAGCTCAAGCAATACTTCGAGGCGAACAAGGAAAAGTTCCGCGTTCCGGAAAAGCGCAAGGTCAACTACGCCACGTTCAAGCCGGCGGACTACGCCGACAAGATCATGATCTCGGCGGATCAGGTCCGCGCCTATTACGACGCCAACAAAGACAAAGAATTCAAACAGCCCGAACAGGTGCAGGCGCGGCACATTCTGATCGCCGCCGACGCGTCCGCCGGGCCGGCCGTGCGCGACGCCGCCAAAGCCAAAGCCGAGAAACTGCGCAAGGAAATCGTCGGGGGCGCCGACTTCGCGGAACTGGCGAAAAAGAACAGCGACGACCCGGGCACCAAAGACAAGGGCGGCGACCTCGGTTGGTTCGGCCGCGGCCAAATGGTGAAAGCGTTCGAAGACACCGCGTTCGCCGCGAAGCCGGGCGAGGTGTCCGACGTGGTGGAAAGCCAGTACGGCTACCACATCATTCAAGTCATGGCGAAACGGCCCGAGAAGGTCCAGGAACTGAGCGAAGTTCAGGACAAGATCCAGGCCGACCTGAAAAAAGAAGAAGGCGCCAAGCGCGCCCTGGCCGACGCGACGGCGTTCAAGCAAAAGGTGACCGGGACGGCCGATCTGCTCAAAGTCGGCGCCGACCAGGGCGTGAAGGTCGCGTCCAGTTCCGCGTTTGCGATGAATCAGGCGATTCCGGACGTGCTGCGCGGCATGGAAGCGGCGCGCAAGGTGTTTGAACTGAAGCTGCACGACGTCAGCGATCCGTTCGACGCCGGCGAAGCGGTCTATGTCTTCCAGGTCGCCGAGGTCATCGATGCGCACCTGCCCGAGTTCGCCGAAGCGGCGGACCAGGCGCGCGAAGCCCTGCGGGTCGAACTCGAACAAAAAGCGCTTGCCGAGAAGGCCGCCGGCATCATTTCGCTCGTGCAATCCGGCCAGCCGCTGGGCAAGGCCGCCGGCGCGCTGGACGTGGAGGAAACGGGCTTGTTCACACGCAGCGGCGGCGCCGTGCCGAAGGTCGGCATGGCCCCGGAACTCATGGAAGCCGCCTTTACGGCGACGCGGCCGGGGATGGTCCTGCCGAAATCCTACCCGAGCGGCAACGGCGTCGTGGTGGCGGTGCTGAAAGAGCGCGTCAAACCGACGGACGCCGAGTTCCAGGCGAAGGCCGACGAGATCCGCGGGCAGTTGGTCGAGAAAAAAGCCGAGATCACGCTGCAGGCGTGGGTCGAGCAGGCGAAAAAGTCGATGAAGATCCTGACCAACGAGGAGGCGCTCGCCGCCTTGCGGGCTGCCAAGGGTCACGTGGCGGAACCGCGGCAGCAGATGCCGCGGCAACCGCGCGCCAAGAAGACCAAGCGTCCGAAGCAGGAAAAGCCCGACGAAGAATGAGTTCGGCGCCCGCGCGCCGCTGGCGGGCCCGTGAAAACCGAAGATTCGGAGTCGACGGACTCCTTGACGCACGACGGACGGTTCTGCTATAAGAACGGTCCTCTCGCGGGGCTATAGCTCAGTTGGAAGAGCGCTTGAATGGCATTCAAGAGGTCGCCAGTTCGATCCTGGCTAGCTCCACTTGATTCGGCCGGCGTTGCCGAATCCGCGTTCTTTCTCGCGAGCCGGAGTGGTGAAATTGGTAGACGCACGGGACTCAAAATCCCGCGGTCCTTGTGACCATGCCGGTTCGATTCCGGCCTCCGGCATCAATGAAATCAAGGGGTGTCGTGTAATTTCGAGTCGGGGCTCACCGGAAGTCCTTCCACAATGAAAGAGCGAGCAGACGGGTTGGTCGGGGCGACCGCGAGCGATTTGGGCCGGCGGGTGCTGCTCCTGCTGTTCTTTTTTTCCGGGGCAAGCGCGCTCGCCTTTCAGGTTGTTTGGATGCGCAACCTGAGCTTGGTTTTCGGTGTGACTTCGTACGCCTCGAGCGCGGTCATCGCCGCTTATATGGCTTGTCCCTCGGCAGCCTCCTGTTCGGCCGTCTCGTGGATCGCATTGGCAGACCGTGGCTTTTGCTGGGATTGTTGGAAATCGGCATTGCCGTCTGCGCGCTCGCGTTTCCAGCGGAGCTGGCAATCCTTAAGACCGTTTACGTACGCATCTGGCCCCTTGCGCCCGGTCTAACCGAAATGAGCCTGCTGCGGTTTTGCCTGGCGGTTGCGGCGCTGATTCCTCCGACGACGCTGATGGGCGGAACCTTTCCCGCGGCCGTCGTTGCCTATTCGCAATACGAAGGCCAACTGGGTCGGGACGCAGGGTGATTGTTCGCAGTTAACACCCTTGGCGCGGTGTTCGGCTGCGTGCTGCCGGGTTTGCCCTGTTGGAAGTTTTCGACGTGAACGGCGCCACGCGGATTGCGGCGGCGACAAAGCTGGCGATCGGCGCCGCATTCCTCTCGGTGGCGATCGCCCGCCGAAGTGAAAAACACGTGAATTGCGCCGGCCAGAAGCGAGCCCCCGAAAACGGGACGGCGGTTGACCGTGCATCCTTGTCGCCCCGCTTGAAGCTCGCGCTGTGGGTGTTTGGCGTCCAAGGGTTCGTCAGCGTGGCTTTCGAGGTGCTGTGGATTCGCGTGTTGGTGCTGGTGATGGGCCGCCGCATGTTGATGAGCCACAACACCTACGTCTTTTCGACGATTCTCGCGGTCTTCCTGCTCGGGCTGACCGCCGGGATCTTGTGGATGACGCGGCGGCTCCGTCGGGTGAAGGACCCGATGACCGTCCTGGCGCGGTTGCAACTGGCCATCGGGTTGTATGCCGTCGCCTCGCTCCCGACGCTCGAAGGCTTCCAAGTATTTACGATATTGGGCATCCTCGTGCTCGGCAAGAACGTCGCTGGTTTTTTGTTGGGCAACGTCGCGAAGGCGATGGCGCTCACCTTTTTCCCCACCTTTTGCATGGGCGCCGCCTTGCCGTTGGTGACCGGCATGTACAGGGATGAGAAATCCGGCATCGGCCGGAAAATGGCCGTCATCGGCTTCCTGGACACAGCCGGCTGCGTGCTCGGAGCGCCCGCGGCCGCGTTTGCGATTCTCCCTCTCTGCGGCATCAAGGGAAGCGTCGCTCTCGTCGCGGCCGTCTGCATTGTGATGGGCGCGATGATCGCAATAACATATCCGTCACTGCCCCGTCGTTTCGCGCGATGCGCCACGGTCGCCGTTCCGGTCGTCGTGTTCGCGGTCATCGCCGGCCTGTTGCATTTGGCGCGTCCGTTGGTTCTCGACCCATATGACAATGCGAACCTCAGGCCGACCCCGCCGGAGTTGCCTGGCGCCAAGGATTTGGAGTCTTTGGTTGGCAAAGCCTTTGCCCCGCACGTGTGGAGCACCTGCGAGGGACGCGAGTCGGTCGTCTCCGTGACCGAAGAGTGCGGCGTCAAGTCCGTCGTGGTCGACCACGTATCCGCCTCGGACGATTCGGCGGTCAATCGCCCCGGCCACACGATGATCATCCATATCCCTATGCTGCTGGCGCCGCAACCGCGCGATGTCCTGCTGCTCGGCTTTGGGATCGGGTCTACGACGCTCGCCGCGAGGCAGTACGGCGCGGCGGTGGACGTCGTCGAATTGGAAAAATGCGAATTGTCGGTCCGGAAGGCCGTCGCGGACGCATGGCCCGATTTTCAATCCGACCCAAAGGTCCCGATTATTATCGACGACGGACGGAACTACGTACAGGCGACCAATCGAAAATATGATGTGATCCAGGCTGGGATCATCCACCCGGGCTTCTCCAGCGGAAACGCCAGCCTTTACACGCTGGATTTCTACAACGAATGCAAACGCATTCTCCGGCCGGGCGGCGTGTTCTGCCAATGGTTGCCGCTATTCGGTTTGCAGGAAGCGGATTTCAAGATGCTGATGCGGACCTTCCACGCGGCCTTCCCGCACACGTCCGTTTGGTTCAAATGGGACAGCGATTTCGTGGCGCTGGTCGGCACGCCGGATCCGCTGCGCATCCGCTGGAGCGATTTCGTCCAGCGCGCCGAACTCCCGAAAGTGCGCGCCGACCTTGACCAGGCGCACGCGGGCTCGGTCCAATCGCTGCTGGATTCACTTTTCATGAGCGACGACGCTGTCGGCAAATACACCGGAGAGGGCCCACTGCATACGGACGAACATCCGTTTGTGGATTTCTCATCGGCGCGGCTCATCACCTGCAATTACTATTCCACCCTGCTCGGTATGGCGCCGTTCCGGGAACCCGTCGTTCCGCGCATCGACGGCCTCGGCGAATCCGGCCCAGCGCTGGAGACGGCGCTGGCACCGTGGTTCGCGGCGACGCAAGAGGTGATCCTCGGCCAGATTGCCGAACTGAAATGGCAGCACGAAAACGAACATGCGGCGTTCAGATTCGACTCGGCGAACCGGGAGGCGATGCGCCGATACGAACAAGCGCTGGCCATCAATCCGGCGGACGAAAATGTAAAGTTTCACTATTCTATGCTGTGCGGAAAAATTCAAATGGCGCGGGCCTTCTCCCTTTTGGCAAAGAACGACGAGGAACCGGCGTTGAAGGCGCTCGACGGCATCGGATCCATTAGTCCCGGATCGCCGGAGGCATACTTGGCGCAGACCATCGCCGCAAGCCTGAGGCAACGAAGCTTCTGACCGCCGTCAACCCAATATTTCCACGAAGAAGGCGTTTCGATCGGGACTGCGCTGCCGCAGGGCGCCGCCGCATGTTTCCGGCGCGTCCCCGAGAATTGGCAAGCCGGCCGGCCGTTTTAACGTGATCGAAGGCGCGGACATGGTCGATCGTTCGTAGCGCCGAGCCCTTCTTGCAGCAGTCCCGGGCGATGATCGCTTCGCCGTCGGGCGGCGACGAACCGGCAACGGCGTCGGTCCGGAACTTCATAAACTCGGCGAGCGTTTTCGCCGTCGCGCGGGCGGCCCTCGAAACGGTCCGGTATGTACGGCAATGGCGGCGCCGCGCGGACGCTGAAACGCTTGACAAGCTTTTGGGCACGGGCCAGCGAAGTCAAAGTTTCCCCAAACGTGGTTCAGCTCGCGCGCCGAAGTTGTCATTGCCCAAGGTTGAGCGGTAAGCCCATCAGAAGACAAATGAAATCCTCTCGCCTAAAAACGCAGGCGTGGAAGGAGCCGCGCCCGAAGCGTCGACCGCGACGCGATTTCTTGGTGGCTGTCTCTCAGCGACGCGCGACGGCCAAGCCGAGCACAGTTCGGCGCGGCCGTTTTGTTACTTGACAGTCATCGACGTGGACGAACGGATTCGCCCCGCCGCAAGATGTTCAAATTAGTCTTGACGTCCCATTTGCAGCGTGTACAATCGTTCGCTGGGAGTGGATTGGCGTCTACAAAATCGAACAGAAGATCGCTCCGTGGAGCCGCGGTGGTTCGCACACAGGATCGCGCGGCCGGGGTGTGGGCTGATGCGCCAAGTGGGGAGTAGTTGTTAACCAGCGCTTCAATGTTCAAATAATGTCCACGGTAATGCACCACGGCCACGGGTCGTTCAGCAGATCACCATTTCTTTTACTTATGCCCATATTTTTCCCGGTCGTTACCGGCCTTGTAGTTCTGTTGTACCGGCGCTTCGACGAGTCCTATTTCAACTTGCTCTTTGTCCATGTGGTCGCCGGAGGAATCGCGATGGGCATCGTGCCCTTGGCGTTGCTGTTGTTGACCCGGAAACGCGGTCGGTGGGAACGCGCTCTGGTCTGGCTGGCCGCCGCATTCTGCCTTCTGTCGTTCGTCGGAGGTTCGCCGGTTGTTTTTCTCTTGCCGCTCACGATCTCCATTTGGGCATTGAGCCTGGTTTGGCTGCGGCACCGTTCGTTGCGACCGATGGGGACCGTCCTGTTCTTTTTTCAATTGGCGAGCGCCTGCGGCATCGCGTCGGTCATCGGCAAACAGGCCAATCTATCGGGCGAATTTCACGGATTGTGGGGGCTTCTCGCGCTGGCCGCGGTCGTTTGGACTCTTTTCGAGGCGCGGCCAAGACCGCGCTCGCGGCGCGTTTTCTTGGATCCGGCGGTGATCGCCGCCGCCACGGCGATCCTCCTCCTGGTCGGGATTTGGGCGCATCGAAATTTCGCCCCGCTCGACAAGCAATATTTTTACTCGCAGACCCCCAATTCCCCGGTGTCCCAAACGGATCGACCAGCGCCGTCAGCGTTATTGCGGTCGGCCGTGTGCGGGGCGCCCAACTGCCATCCGCTCGAATACGAACAATGGGCCGGGAGCACGCATCGCTTCGCGTCCAACAACCGGCTGTTTCGGCGGATCGTCAAATTGGCCGAGGAAGACGGCGGCAAGGAAGGCGCTCGCGAATGCGTCAATTGTCACGATCCCGTGGCGACGCTGACGACGGCGGGCCTGGAAAGCTGGCCCGATCGCGAACCGGGCGCCGACCAGGGCGTCAATTGCCAGGTGTGCCACCTGATGCGCGGCGGGGACCTCGAAAAAGGCGACGGCTACGTTAAGCTGGCCCGCGAAATCAAATACCCGTATCAGGATTCGCCGCCGGGCACGCCGGGGTTCGAGAAATTCAAAAGATACGTTTTTCTCGATCCACGGCGGCACATCAAGAATTATCAGCCGCGCAACGTGTTGAACAAATCCGATTATTGTCTGCCCTGCCACCTAATCACCGTCGCGCGGCCCGCAGATGTGGCCAATCCGTTGCGGTTGCATTTGCTATATTCGCAATGGCGCCGATCGGATTGGGGAAGTCAGCTCAATTGCCAGGATTGCCATCTGCCGATTTTTCAGATCACGCCTTTCAATTATTACTCGATGGACCACCGGTTCCTCGGCATCTCCACCGTGCAAGGCCAACTGGCGTATCGCCTCGAAAACGCCGATCCGCGGCGGATCACGGAACAGATCGCGTACACGAAGGAGTACCTTGCCGGCGCGCTCGATCCCCACGGCAAGCGCCTTTCTGCCGATCCGAACCAACTTCTGACCTGGGTGGATTTCCCGAGGAAGGCGCTGCCGATTCAAGCCCAGTTCCTTCGCGGCTCTCTGCGGCAAGGCCGTCTGCTTGATTATTTGGACGCCGGATCGAGCTTGCAGGTTCGTTTGAAAACCGACGGGCCGCGGTTCACGCCGGGAACGCCGTTCACGTTGCACATTCAAACGACGAATGCGCGGGTCGGGCATGACGTGCCTTCCGGCCCGATCGACATGGTGCGGTGCTGGTGCGAGGTGACCGTACGGGACAGCGAGGGCCGGATTGTGCAGCAAAAGGGCGGTCTCGATGAAAACGGCGACGTCCTGCCCGGAACGCCGTATTTTGGCTGTTTGGAACTACTCGACGCCGAGGGTCGACCGATTCGCGATCATCGGTTCTGGCGCGCGGCCGAGGTGAGCGCAAAGCGCGTCTTGCCGGCGTTCTCGACGGTGGACGATGAAATCACGATTTCGCTTGCCGAGGCGGTCGGGAAAGCGGTCGTCATCGAGGCCCGCTGGCGTTATTTACGCATTAATAAGACATTGTGGAATATGGCGTTCGACGGCGACGGGCCTCCGCAGTCGCCGCTCGAGCTCGGCGGCGCCACAATCGAAATTCCGGCCGCGCCGATAACAACCGCGCCCAACAACTCGCGGGCGCCGAACGCCCCACTCTTGGCCTCCCCTTAGCCAACTGTTTGTTAATGGCATAATTCCGCAAGTTTCGGATCGTCGTCGCTACCCTTGATTTGAGAAATGAGCGGATCAGGCGAAAAATCGTCACGGTGTCGGATTCAAGATCATGGATCGGATGACAAATCGAGCGACGCGGGGTCTACCTGCACAATCCCACACCCGTTGGCGATCAAGATCGTGCCGTCATCGGCAGCTTTTACGGTTCGCGTGCCCTTCCCGACAAGATAGGTTTTCTTGAGAACCGTGTTTCGTTCCAGATTCACGACTCGCATCTCGCCGGTAAAGAAATTCGGCGCGAACAGGAGCTTTCCTCGCTGATCGACGGCGAAATTGCGGGCGCCCCGCGGAATCGGCACATCTCGGATGCGGTTAAGGTCTGCATCGAACATTACGCCGCCGCCGGACCAGGGGTCGTTAACGACGAACAAATTCGTGTCGTCGAGCCATTTAATATCAAAATAACCAAACACGCCCCCGCTGGTTGTGGCCACGGACCTTCTCTCGGCGAGATCATATTTAAATAGACTCGGCCGACCTGCCTTCACAAGTATGTCGTTAGACCAGGTACCGTATACGTCATGACCGCGCACAATCAGCGACCAAGCGGGACTGGGCAACCCCAACTCCGTAATGGCGTCTTGGTCCGGATGGTAAATGTACGAGAAATTTTCAATCAAAATCAACAAGGTGCGCCCGTACGGCTGAATGTCGGCCAGGTAGTAAGTGTCGCGGGGATGGGGAAGCGGCGTGCGGCGCTTGACGACGCCATCCACAGAAAACCGAACGAGGTCGGTGGCGGAAACGCCACGGCCGACGTTTGGCGGATTGTCAACGACGACGGCATAAACGTCGCCGTTGTCGGGAAAGCGTCGAAGCGCGAGCACCTCGCCGCGGCTGAGCCAAGAAACCCGCGCGCCGGTTGCGGCGTCGAGGCAGTCCAGCGTGTATTTGTTGCCGTGAGACGTGATGCCGCGCCGGGAATAAAACAAGATTTTTGGCGTGCCGTCGATGGCCATAAAGTTCCGGATTAATCCGGTGTAGCGCCAGTCCACGGCGTCGACCAAGAAGCAAATGCCCTTTTGCCGCGCCACGCGTCCGCACTCCACCGCCGACGGAGCGGAATCGCCGGCGACCGACAGGCAAAATAGCACGAAAAAGGGAACCGCAAGACAGTGCAGAGGGTCCCACTTAAGAAAAGCGGCGGAACGAAAACGGAAAACCGCGGCATAGAAAGCCAGCGGCACGAGCAGAAGGGCTGGCCGCCAACCATAAACCGCGACGACAAAAATCGAAGCGGCGTCGGCGGTGAGAAGCAGCAGCAAGGCGCGCGCCAGCTTGGCGTACAACTTTTTCCGAATGCGCGGCGTCCTGCGCAGCACTGCGAAAGCGACCGTCGGCGCCACACATAGGACCAGGGCGAGGATACTACTCGAAACGCCCAAAGTCATATAGGCGAGTCCGGGGGTCATGAGCGCGCTGTCGGCCAGGATTTGGGAGGCGCCGGCAATTTTTCGCTTGTTCATCCCGACTCGCCCTCGGATTCGGCAGAACTTTCTCGTTTGCAAAAATGAACGGGCTGCATGGTTGTTGTCAAACTCTCTGCCGCATTCAACGGATCAACCATGCTCGGAACTCGGCGAGACGCCACGAAAAAGCACGTCATAAATGCACATCGGCGTCAGCCCGTCGGGCGTCAAATAAAGCGTGTGGCACTGCGCCGTGTCGCCGATGTGGAGGCAGCGCGCCGAGTGCAGTTTCTCGACGCACAGATACAGCAAACCCTGCGGCATTTCGTGGCTGTCGATCGCGAACAGGTGTTTCATCATGTACCACGCCTGCGGCGCAAATCGCGCCATGCCCGGCAGCCTGCGCGGTTGCGTCAGCCATACTGCGGGAACGAAGTCGTCCGCCCGGCCGACCAACGGCATCGAGAAAAAGCAAACCCGCTGCTGAAAATCGACGTGCCCTGTCCAGCGGTGCAGGCGGCCCAAAAAACGCATGGTGGCGAGCCAATCCGCTCGTTGCACGCGCCCGCCGGTTTGCTCCGCGACCAGGTCCATCAGATCTTCCGCGTGCAGATGTTCGTCGGCAAGCCCCAAACCGTCGCGCCCGATCGGCGACGCCGGCAGCAAGGTGATATGCCGCACGTTCGGCGCCGTGAAACCGAAGCGAATCAGCTCGCCGACCTGGTGGTCGTTGACGCCGGCGACGATCATCGATGCGAGGCTGATCTGAAATCCCGTGCGGGACAACGTGTCCAAAATGCGCAGCTTCCGCTCCAAAAGATCCTGCCCGCGCAGGCGCACATAGATTTCCCGCTCGAAGCCGTCGAACTGGTACATGATCCACTTGAGGCCTTGCGCCTTCAGTTCGGCGGCAAACGCCGGGTCCTCCAGCCGCAAGCCGTTCGTCACGAGCTTGAGGCGGAACCCCATCCGCACGATTTCGCGCACGAGGTGCGGGAGGTCTTCGCGCAATGTCGGTTCGCCGCCCAACAGTGCGATCCATAGCCGTTTCCGCGGCAGTTTGTCCAGGCGACTCAGAATTTCTTCGGAGGTCATCGGCGGCGGCGACGATTCGTTGGCCGACGCGTAGCACATCGGGCACCGCAAGTTGCACTCGGGCGTCAAGTCGACGGCGACGACGCGCGCGTTTTCGAGGGCGACCAGGTTGTGCGGCGAGCGGTTTTCCGCGAAGGAATGATTCGGCGCGGCGAGGCGCGCGGCCTCGTGATAAAAATCCGCGTCTTTCTGATACAACATTCGGGCCGGGCCGTGTTCCGGACACTCGACCGCGAGATACACGGCGCCGTTGCTTTCCTGCACGGCCGCCGGCAACACCCGCCGGCATTGCGGACAACAACTCCGCGTCGCCGGCTGTTCATCAACCATCGCGAACCCCTGAAATTCGTCCGGAACTCAACGAAGAGGCCCGGAATTCCCCGCCAAAATCACCATAACGCCGCCGCGTGCTTTGCGTCAACGCGCGCCGGCCGGCGCCCAGTGTCACCCGGGTTTCCGCGCCGTGATCATGATTTCGACGCCGAAAGGAAACCGCACGCGGCGGATCAGCGACGCCTCGAGAAACAGCACCGACTTCAAAAGCGAATTGGCGACGCGGCCGGTCGGGGCGATGTCGACGGCCGGCGCGCTTTTCGAGGCGTTTTTCCATTTCTTCACGAGAAAAACGATGGGGAACAGCAACGAATTGGCGTAATTGGCGCGAATGATCTGAAATCCGGCGGCCCTCGTCTTGTCGCGCAGTTCGCTCAGGCGGTAGCGTTTGGCGCCGTCGAAAATCTCGTCGTGGCGGCCGAACATCGACGGGCAGGCCACGTCCGTGAGCAGGATGACGCCGCCGGGCTTGCACACGCGGTGCATCTCGCGCAGCACGCCCAGATCGCTGTTCACCGACTTGTGCGAAATGGCGTCGTTGCAGGCGACGAAATCGAAAAGGGCGTCGCCGAACGGCAGCGAATTGATGTCCGCGCCGACGAGGCGTTCGAGGCCGCGCCGGCGGCAATAAGCGAGCGCCTTCGGGGAAAAATCGCAACCGCACACGTCGTGGCCGGCGTTTTGCAAATCGCGCAGAAAACCGCCGGGGCCGCAGGCGAGTTCGAGCGTCCGCGGGCGATCCGGCAACAAGCCGCGCAGCATCGCGAGGCGTATTTTTCGCATGCCGAGAAACCACCAATGGATGTCTTCGAGTTGAAAATACAAATCGTAAAGCGAGGGATGCATGGTCCGTTTACTCCGCCGGGAAAAACAACCGCGGCCGCGCCAGGCCCGTTTTCGCGAGGCAATATTTCATCAGCACGAGCAGCGTCCCGAGGCCGTATTTGACGCTGGCCCCGAAGCCGGCGGACGAAGCGCCGTCGAAGTAGCGCGTCTCGACATCGGCCATGCCGACGCGCAAAACGCGAAACATGAACTGGGCGTTGAGCTCTTCGTCGAACAAAAAGCCGTCGCTGTTCCGCGAAAAATCGATCGCCTCGAGAACCCGTCGGCTATACGCCTTGTACCCGGTCGAATAATCGGCGAGCCGCCGCCCAAAGACGCCGTTTTCGAGCGCGTTCAGAAATTTGTTCCCCGCGATCTTGTAAAGCGGCATGCCGCCGCGGCGCAAATTGTGCCGCCGAACGCCGAAGACGACGTCGGCTTCGCCGGCCGCGATTGGCGCGACCAGCGCGGGAATTCGGCGCGGATCGTATTGAAAATCGCCGTGCAACATGACGAATATTTCCGCGTCCGGTTTGTCGCGCAGCATGAAACGGTAGCAGCTTTTTTGGTTCGCGCCGTACCCGAGGTTGCGCTCGTGCGCCACGAGCGGCAGGCCGAGCCGCCGGGCCAGGGCGGCCGTGCCGTCGGAACTGCAATCGTCCGAAACGACGATGTAATCGACCGCGTCGGGAATGTCGCGCCGCACGCGTTCGAGCGTTCGTTCCGCGTTGTACGCGATGATGCCGACATAAACCTTCTTACCGTCAATCAATCGAACTCTCCGCCGCCGAATGACGCCTCACCACTTCGTCCGCAGCCAAAGCCGCAGGTCCTTGAACACGGTCCGCTTTTTCAGGCTGGAAACGAGCCGCCGCGCCAGAAATTCGGGGCGCAGGTAAAATTGCCGATAGGCCCGCCGGTAAATGCGCGCCAATTCCGCCGGCGGAAGATTCGGGTGCGTATACACCGGGTCGTCGACGAAATTGAACAGATACCGCGACCAGTCGTGCGAGTTAATGCGGCCCTCCGCCGACCACTCGGCGAACAGCGGCGTGCCCGGATTCGGCGTCGCCACGCTGAATTTCGCCAAATCCAGCCGCAGCGCCTTGGCGAAATCGACGGTCTGCTGTGCGGTCGCGGCGGTTTCGCCCGGCAGCCCGAAAATGAAAAACCCGAGGGTCTCCAAGCCGCTTTCGCGCGCCGCCCCCACGCCTTGGCGAATCTGGTCGAGCGTCGTGCCTTTTTTCACGCGATCCAGGATCGCTTGATTGCCCGACTCGATCCCGAACGAAACGCGCAGGCAGCCGGCCTTTTTCATCATGACCAGCGCTTCTTTCGTCCATTGGTCGGCGGCAAAACCGCTCAGCGCGGTCCAGTGAAACTTCAAATCCTTCTTCTGAATCATCTCGCAAAGGTCGACGATCCGCTGGACGTCGGTTCCGAAGCCGTCGTCGATGAAATGAATCCATCGGAATCCGGCGCGCAGCATCGACTCGATTTCCGCCACGATGCGGGCCGGCGATTTTGGGCGAAACACCCGGCCGAAGAGGGTTTTGTTGCAGAAGATGCACTGATGCCGGCAGCCCCGGCTGGATTCGAGATACCCGGCCGGCCCGCGCGGCGCGAGCACGGAGGTGCCTTTGTATTTTTCGATTTCCACGAGATCGTGCCGGGGCATGCCGAGCGCGTCGAGGTCTTCGATCAACGGCGGGCGCGCGTTGACGACGACGGCGCCGTCGCGCCTGTACGCGACGCCGGGCACATCGTCCGGTTTTCCGGCGTCGACCAGTTGGCGAAAAACGAGGTCGCCTTCGCCGTGCACCACGTAATCCACCGCGGGCGATTCCAGCGCCTCGGCCGGGCGCACGGTCGGGTGGACGCCGCCGATCACGGTTTTCGCGGCCGGCGCCGCGGTTTTCGCGATCGCCGCGCACTCGAGCGCCATCGGAAACGCGGGCGTGTTGGCGGTCGCGCCCACATAATCCGGGGCAAATTCTTTGGCGACCGCGGCCAGCTTCGCGCGCCATTGTTCGGCGTAAAGGTCCAGATCGAGAAATTGCAAACGGAAGTCGCCGGCGAACGAAGCGGCGACCTGCAGCAGGGAAATCGGCGGACTTTCCAGCAACTCGGCCCCGACCGTCGTGCGGCGATAGGCGTGCGTTCCGACCGGGGGATTGACCAACAGCACTTTGCCCGCGGACATCGTGGTGCTTTCGCGCTCCTCTTTTGCTCGCCGATCCGTATTTTGAGCCGCGCCGGCGCCGCAGTCGGCACCCTAACAAACCGACCGCGCTTCGGCAATCATCAATTCGGACGCGCGTGCGCGGTTGACAGTCCAAAAGGCGCCTGCCAATAATCGCCCGCGGAAAGAGGACGATGCCAGAATCTGCATCCGAGAGCCGGGCGAGACAAACGCAAATGGAATCGACGCCGGCGGCCGGCCGAGGTCCGGGGCCATCGACCGTCCGGCGCGTGCTGCTCGTGAGCCCGCCGGGTCCGTTCGCCTACTCGAGCGCGCATCCCCATCTGGGGTTGGGATATTTATCGACGGCGCTGAAGCGCGCGGGGCACGACGTCCGGGTGCTCGATCTCGATTTGGAAACCTACCGGAAAAGCCGGCCGCAGGGGCGCGCGCTGCAACTTCTGCTGCAACAGGAATTCGACGCCGTCGGTTTCACCGTCATGACGCCGGATTTCCCCTTTATCAACAAAGCCGTGGCGGCGCTTCGCGACGCGCGGCGCACGGCCGTCGCGATCGTCGGCGGCGCCGGCCCGAGTTGCCTCGGCGCGCGGATCTTCGAGTATTTGCCGCAGGTCGATTATGCGTTCGTCGGCGAGGCGGAAACCGGCCTGCCGGCGTTGCTCGCGCGGCTGGAACAGGGCGCGCCGTGCGACGACGTTCCCGGCTTGGTCTGGCGCGCGGACGGCGGGGTGCGCGCGAATCCGGCGGCGTTCATCGACGATCTCGACTCGCTCGGCCCGGTCGATTGGCCGGCGTTGCAGCCGCAACGCTACCCGATCGACTATTTCGGCTTTCCGACGATTCCCGTGACCGTCACGCGCGGCTGTCCGTTTTCCTGCAACTACTGCGGCGGCGCCTTGACCGGCGGCCGGCGGATGCGCTCGCGGTCGCCCGCGGCCGTCATCGACGAACTGGCCTTTCTGCGCCGCACCTTCGGCGTCGCGTCGTTCAGCGTCGTAGACGACAATCTCACCGTCAACAAGGCCGTCGCGCGCGAATTCGGCGAAAAATTGCTGGCCTCCGGGCTGAATTTTAAATGGCGATTTTATGCGGGGTTGCGCGTCGAGACGCTCGACCTGCCGCTCATGCAGCTTTATGAAAAGGCCGGCTGCTACTTCGCGAACGTTGCGATCGAATCGGGTTCGCAGCGCGTGCTCGACTTGATGAACCGGAAAAGCAATCTCGAACGCCTGACGACCATTCTCCGCGAAGTCGCCGCCGGCACGAATATCAAACTAATGGGGTATTTTATTCTCGGCTATCCGGGCGAAACCGTCGCCGAGGCGCGCGAGTCGATCGCCTTCGCGCGTTCTCTCCCGTTGCACCTGGCCTCGTTTTTCTCCTTCGTGCCGATTCCGGGCACGGCGGCGTTTCGGCAATTGCAGGACGAAGGCCGCCTCGAAAATTATGATATCGGCCGCAATTCGTTTTACGGCCGCTCCGAGTCGTTCACCGGCTATTCGACCCCAACGCTGCATCGGCTGCACCGGCAGGCGTACCTGCGCTTCTATCTGCGGCCGCGCGTCGTTTACTCTTTGATTCGGGATTTGTCGTCGCTGGCGCAATTCCGCCGTTTGGCGGCGCGCGCGGTCAGCGTTCTGCTCCGCCGCGGCTGATGCGCAGCCCGGCCGCTCTTGGATTTTCCGGCTTATTGGCGAACGCGGCGCACGGCCCAAACGACGAGCCAGACCGTGAGCGTCGCCAACGCGATCGGATAGCCGGCGCGAAACGCCACAAACCGTTTGAAGCGCAAAAAGACGGCGCCGTCGCCCATAACCAAATAGGGCAGCAGGAAAACGTGCGCCGCGGATTGAGGCAAGTTGCGCAGGCGTTGAAAGGTTCTTTCCGCGGCAGATCGGCGAAGCGCTCGCGCGCGAACTCGGGCAGACGGTAGTTGGTCCAATACTGCTCGATCCGCAACAGCGTCGGGACATCCACGCCGCGCGGGCACGCGGCCGCGCAACGTCCGCAGCCGGTCGCGCAATAATCGGCCGTCGTCGCCGCCGCGAACGCGGACAGCGCCAACGCGTCCGCAACGTTGAGCGGCGCACCCGAAGCGCCGAGATATTCGTCGAGTTGCTCGCGGTCTTTGATGGTGATGACCACGCCGTTGACGGCAGGCTGGCTCAATGCCCACGCGATGGCCGCTTGCGAAAACGATCGCCCGCTCGGCGCGGCGATCTTCGCCTGCCGCGCGTTCGCCAGCACCTTCATCGCGACCACGCCGACCCGTGTTTCGGCTGCCTTGCGCAGATGGTCGCGCAATTCAGGCGTTTGCTGAAAATTCAAGGCCGGCATGACCATGTCGAAGCGGTCGGCGCCGATGGCTTTTTGCATCGCCTCGTTCAAGAGCTTCGGGCCATGCGAAGTCACGCCGGCGAAACGCGTTTTCCCCAACTTTTTCAACCGCTTGAACAGCGTTTGTACCGCCGCGCCGATTTTCGTCGCCGGGTCGAGCCATTCCAAATCCGAACGGCCGTTTTCGCCGATCGAATGAAGTTGAAGAATGTCGATGTGGCCGCGCCCGAGCTTCTGTAGCAACGCGTCGACGCACTCCTCGAGTTTGGCCACCGGGTTCGCCGAAAAGCGAAAGAAAATGCTCTCGCATTCCAATTTGCTGGCGACGATCGCGTCGCGGCGCATACGGGCGTCCCGTGCAAACGCTGCCGCGAGCATCTCGACGCTCCAGGTGTAGAAAGGCGAAATGTCGAAGTAGTTGATGCCGCGATTGAATGCCTCCACGAGCAACTGCGGATCGGTCGAAACCGCCACGCCGAATCCGATATCGCCGATCTGCAGGCCGATCTTGCCGAGGACGTTGTATTGCCTGACCGTTGGTTTGTCCGAGCCAACCCGGTTGTTGGCCGCTCGGAGCGCGTCGGCCGCAAGCCGCGCCGTTCCCGGCGCCAGAACTAGCGGAAAAGCCTTTAAGAAATCACGCCGTTTAATTATGCCGATCTCGTCGCTTTGCGTCGCATTCGCCCCGAGGCACTTGTAACAAAAAACCCGGCGAAAAGCCACGAGACCTCGCCCTGAACTCCCCCTGTCGGCGCCGTAAGAAAGGGCAAGGCCGGCACGACGCACCTTTCTCGCGCAAACATTTTCTTCCGGCTGCTTATCCGCCGTAATGCAAGATCGTGCCGCCCGCGCCAACGACGAAAATGTCGGTCGGTCCAGACGCCCAGATGCCGGCTAGGTCCTCGGTTGTGCCGCTGACCATCGGCGTGACGTTCGCGCCGTCCCAACGGAGAATGGTCCCCGCGGCGCCGCTGACGAACAAGTCCGTTGAGCTGTCGCCCCAGATCCCCGTCAAGTCTTCGGTTGTGCCGGTCGTCAATGCGTCCCATCGACTGCCGCCGGAATTCCACAACAGCATGGTCCCGGCGGCGCCCACGGCGCACGCGTCGTTGTCGTCAGGATTCCAAACGCCGTAAAAAGTCGCCGCAACGGTCGGAAAACCCGGGACGGGCTGCCAACTTTGACCGCGCTCAAGGATGAAGTAGGTTCCCGCGTTCCCGACCGCGCTCAAGTTGCCTTGGGCGTCCTCGACAATGCTCCACAGATCTTCCCTTGTATTGATGGTCATCGACACGTACGCGCTCGTGCCGGCGTTCCATTGCAATATCACGCCGCCCCAGCCGCAAATGAAAGAGTCGGCCGAGTCGGAAAGGCCGGCGATGCTCGTCAAGGTCGTCGCTCCGCCGCCGGTCAACGGCCCCCACGTAGAGGATGTCTTTGCGACGATCGTGCCGGCATCGCCGACCGCCCACGCGTTTCCGGTCGTGGAGTCGACCCAAACGCCGCGCAACAAGTTGCTGTTTCCGCTGCTTTCCGGCGACCAAGCGGAGCCGTCATAATGCAGGATCGCGCCGCCGGCTCCGACGGCGAATACGTTCGTCGACGACGCCCCCATGACGCCGTGCAAATCCGCGGTCGTGCCGCTCGACATTGGCAAAAACACGTCTTCGTCATTATCGTCGTTGTCATTGTCATCGTCGTTGTCATTGTCGTTGTCATCATCGTCGTTGTCATCGTTGTTGTCATTGTCGTCGTCGTCCTGAAACGAATCATCGTCGCCCTGATTGTGCGCTGCGCCGCCGCTGCTGTTCCCGCTGCCTCCGCACGCGATCATCAACACAGTCGACAACATCGCGGAGAGCAGAAGCAACCAACCCATGGATTTCATGAAATTAACTCCTTTAGTTTAACGACAACGGTAGCCCTCGACAACGGCCAAAGTCAAGGCGGCGGCGGCACGACTGCAAGAAGCGGGGAAGATGTCCGGTGTATAAGCGGGAGTAAATGTCCACTTCACCGGCGGAGTGGATTAGACAAGTGCGATGAAGCACTTAACCCGAAGTTCCGGACGTTTTAAGGCATTGAACCGGGATATCTCTTTGATAAGGCAGGAGATTTTCCTGAAAGAACCGCGCCAAATGTACCCATGTATTCGAAACATTAATCTCGATTTCATTGAAGATGTGTGCTATTTAGTTGCCATGTATATCGAAACAGCCCCCAATCGCAATTTCTCGCCGGCCATCCTGCTGCGCGAAGCGTGGCGCGAGGACGGCAAGATCAAAAAACGCACCATCGCCAATCTCACGCATTGGCCGGCCGATCGGCCTGGAGGTCTACCCGGGCAACACCGGCGATCCGACGACCG
>CAZHPN010000103.1:0-20460 GCA_964534375.1 uncultured bacterium
GTCGTCCGCGGCCGCGTCGTCGTCGCCGGAATGCGGCGGCGCGCAGGCGAGAAGAAAAGAAACGACCGCCAGCATCGCGAGGAAACCGATCAACGCCAGGTTTTTCATCGCCCGCTTCCTTCCAAGTTGAAATCGACAAGGATCAAATAGTGTAGAAATTATTTGCATAAATCGAGCCAAGGGGCAACTTCGCGGCCGCTTGCCATAACCAGCCACTGAAAAAACAATTTACTTAGTTATCTCAATGGGTTTGCCTGATCGGCGGCCGACCGGCCACGTCCAACTGCGCGTCGCCCGCCAGTCACAAGAACGTTGGCCCCGCTGAATTTTTCCCCACCGGCGCGGATTTTTCAGCGGGGCCGTTGCAACTCTTCGGAGAAAACGGCATAAAAAGGCTCTTTCCAACGAGGATGCGATTCATGTTCGAACGACTGATGGCGCGAAAGCCCCTGAGCCTGCTGCACGAGGAAATGAAGAGCGACAACCGGCTGCGGCGCGTGCTCGGCGCGTGGTCGCTGACCAGCCTCGGCATCGGCTGCGTCATCGGCGCCGGCATTTTCGTGGTCACCGGGCTCGCGGCGCATTACAAGGCCGGCCCGGCGCTGCTCGTTTCATTCGTGGCGGCGGGCCTGGCGTGCATTTTTTCCGCGTTGTGCTACGCCGAATTTGCGTCGATGGCCCCGGTCGCCGGCTCGGCGTACACCTACGCCTATGCGACGCTCGGCGAGCTTTTCGCCTGGATCGTCGGCTGGGATCTCGTGCTGGAATACACGGTCGCTTCGGCGACGGTCGCGCACGGCTGGTCCAAATATTTTCAAAATTTCCTCGGCATTTTCGGCGTTCACGTGCCGGCCATCGCGGCGAAGGCGCCGTTCGATTTCGACGCCGCGCACACCGCCCTGCAGGCGACCGGCAGCTACTTCGACCTGCCGGCGCTGGTGATCGTCGCGATTCTGACCGTCGTGCTGGTGATCGGCATCCGCGAGAGCACGCGCTTCAACAACGTGATGGTCGCCGTCAAAGTGGCGGTCGTGCTGCTGGTCATCGTCCTCGGCGCGTTCTACATCAAGCCGGCGAACTGGCATCCGTTCGCCCCGTACGGCTGGGCCGGCCTCAGCCTCTTCGGCAAAACGATCTGGGGCCAGACCGGGGCGGATGGCGCGCCCGTCGGGATGCTCGCCGGCGCGGCGATGATCTTCTTCGCCTACATCGGTTTCGATTCGGTCTCGACGCACGCCGAGGAGGCCCGCAATCCGCAACGCGACGTGCCGATCGGCATCATCACTTCTTTGGCGATCTGCACGTTCCTTTATATCGCGGTGACCTTCGTGCTCACCGGCATGGTCCCGAGCGGCCAGATCGATGTAGATGCGCCGGTCGCCGCCGCCTTTCACAGCGTCGGCCTGACGTGGGCCGAGTTCATCATTTCGGCGGGCGCGGTCGCGGGCATCACCTCGGTGATGCTGGTGTTGATGCTCAGCCAGCCGCGCGTTTTGCTCGCGATGGCGCGCGACGGCCTGCTGCCGACCTCGTTTTTCGGCGCGGTGCATCCGAAATTCCGCACACCGTGGAAATCGACGATCCTCACCGGCTGCCTGGTCGGCCTGACGGCCTCCTTCATCCCGCTCGGCATTCTCGCGGAACTGGTCAATATCGGCACGCTGCTGGCGTTTGTGATCGTTTGCGCGGCGGTGCTGATCATGCGCTACACGAATCCGCAGGCCGAGCGGCCGTTCCGCTGCCCGATGTCGCCCGTCATCCCGATCCTGGGCATTCTGTCGTGCCTGATCCTGATGTTCTCGTTGCCATCGGAAAACTGGCTGCGGCTCTTCGTCTGGATGGCGATCGGCATGTTCATTTATTTTCTCTACGGCCGCCGGCACAGCGTCATGGCCAAGCGCCGCGAAGCGGGACTCGACGCGAAATAGTGGCCGAAATCGGCCAACGGTCGATTGCGGATTGCGGATTGCGGATTTCCGGGCCTCACACGGAGACGGACAGAGCCGTGCAGAGTCCGGCCGGCTCATCCTCTGGGCGGTCTCCGTGGCTCCGCGTGAGACGCCCGGAAATTCCCGAATCCCGCTGCCGGCGTCCCGCTCCGCAAAATGACCGTTAATTCAACGAAATCCAGGCGAATTCGTTTGGTTGACACTCGCCCTTAGGGTGCTAAGATCGCAGCCGGTTCGCAAATATTTCGGGGGCGCGATGCCGGTCGACTTCCTGCCGATTTTTCTTTACCTGCTGATTGTGCTCGCGATCGGGGCCGGCGGAATCGTCGGTTTGTCGCGGCTGATCGGCCCGCGCCACGACCGGCCGGAGAAGCTCGACCCGTACGAGTGCGGCGTGCCGCCGGTCGGCAGCGTCCACGAAAAGTTCCCGATGAAATATTACGTGGTGGGCATGCTGTTCATCCTGTTCGACGTGGAAATCGTGTTTTTCTACCCGTGGGCCGTGATTTACGGCGACCTCTGCAATAGCTGGGGCCTCGCCGCCCTGGTCGAAATGGCTGTCTTCGTGCTGATTCTGCTTGTAGGGTATTTGTTTCTTTGGCGGAAAGGGGCGCTGGAATGGGAATAATCGCGCGCCCGGAAATCGCGCCCGGAAGGGCGCTCCTATGCGATCAAAAGGGAACGCTGGAATGGGAATAGAAAAATACATTCCGGACGGCTTCCTGACCGCGAACGTCGATAAGCTGGTGAACTGGTCGCGGACTTACTCCACGTGGCCGGTGACCTTCGGCCTGGCGTGCTGCGCGCTCGAGATGATGGCCACGGCGATGGCGCATTACGACATCAGCCGCTTCGGCATGGAAATCTTCCGCGCCAGTCCGCGGCAGGCCGACCTGATGATCGTCGCCGGGACGCTCACGAAAAAAATGGCCCCGGTGATGCGCAAGGTCTACGACCAGATGCCGGAGCCGAAATGGGTGCTGGCCATGGGCGCCTGCGCGTGCTCGGGCGGCATTTTCCGCTCGTACCCGGTCGTGCAAGGCGCGGACAAGATTGTGCCGGTGGATATTTACGTCCCGGGCTGCCCGCCGCGGCCCGAGGCGCTGCTGTTCGCGATTCTGGAACTGCAAAAGCTGAAGATTCAAACGGATTCAATCAAGAAGCGGGCGTGACGAAACGATGACGGCCCAGGCGGACATGCAGCAGGCGCTCGTTGAAAAATTGCGAGCGCTTTTCCCCGATTTGACGATCGCCGCGGAAAGCGACGGCAAGCCGGTGGTGCTCGCGACGCGCGAACGCTACGTCGACGTCGTCAAAACGCTGCGCGACGACCCGGCGCTGCGCTTTGCGATCCTCTCGCATCTGACCGCGGTCCACCGCCCGCAAGACGCCGAGCCGTTTGAGGTTGTCGTGCGGCTGACCAGCCTGACGTTGCCGGCGCAAGCCGCGGTCAAGGTGCGCGCCGCGGGCGACCCGCCGACCGTGCCGAGCCTGGCGGCGTTTTGGCGGGCGGCCAACTGGCACGAGCGCGAGACCTTCGACATGTTCGGCGTCCATTTCGCCGGCCACCCCGATCACCGGCGGATTTTCCTGGAAGAAGACGCGGATTTCCATCCGTTGCGCAAAGAGTTCCCCCTCAACGGCGACGAGGGGTGACGATGGAAAAGCCGCGCTATCTGACGTTGAACATGGGCCCGCAGCACCCCTCGACGCACGGCGTGCTGCGGCTCATTCTCGAACTCGACGGCGAACGCGTCGTCTCGGTCAAGCCGGTGCTCGGCTACCTGCACCGCGGCATCGAGAAGCTCGCCGAAAATATGACATTTCACCAATTTATCCCGCTGACCGATCGGCTCGATTACACCGCCTGCATGAGTTGCAACCTCGGCTACATCTGGGCGGTGGAGCGGCTGCTCGGCATCGAAGACCGCATCCCGCCGCGCGCGCGGACGATCCGCGTGATCATGGCCGAGTTGTCGCGCATCGGCGCCCATTTGATCTGGCTGGGCAGCCACGCCGCCGACATCGGCGCGGTGACGGTGTTCATTTACGCGTTTCGCGAACGCGAATTCATCTATGAGTTGTTCGAGGCCGTTTGCGGCCAGCGGATGACGGTCAGCTATCCGCGCGTCGGCGGCCTCGGCTTCGACCTGCCCGAGGGCTGGGTCGAAAAGTGCCGCGAATTTTGCAAGATCTTCGTGCAAAAAGTCGACGAATACGAAAAGCTGCTGACGAAAAATCGCGTTTGGATCGCGCGGACCAAAGGCGTCGGCGTCCTGACGGCGGCCGACGTCGCCGAGTGGGGCGTCACCGGCCCGATGGCCCGCGGCAGCGGCGTGGCTTACGACGTGCGCCGGGTCATCCCCTATGGCGGCTACGACGAGTACGATTTCGAGATTCCGCTCGGCGAAAACGGCGACAGTTACGACCGGTACCTGGTGCGCATGCGCGAGATGCGGCAGTCGGTGCGGATCATCGAGCAGGCGCTGGACCGGCTGCCTGGCGGCCCGATCCTGGCCGACATTCCGAAGATCACGCCGCCGCCCAAGGCCGACATCGGCGTGCGCATCGAGGCCTTGATCCATCATTTCCTGCTGGCCGCCGAAGGGTTCGAGGCGCCGCCCGCGGAAATCTACTTCGCCTCCGAGGCGCCCAAAGGCGAATTGGGCTTTCACTTGGTCGCCGACGGCGGCCGGAAGCCGTTCCGGTGCGCGATGCGCGTGCCGAGCTTCAGCAATTTGCAGAGCATTGTGAAGATGGCGCCGGGCGGGTTCCTGGCGGACATGGTGACGTTGATCGGGACGATCGATATCTGCCTGGCAGACATCGACAAATAGACGATCGGGGGGAACTGAGCCATGGAAAACATCTGCCAACACCTGATGGACCTGGCGGAAAACAGCACCGCCGCGGGCGCCGGATTGATCGAGATCCGCATCGCCGAGGATGAGCCGGCCGATTTGCTGACGATCGAGATCAAGGACGACGGCGCCGGGATGGCCGCGGAGGCGGTCTGCGAGGTCAACGGCCCGCTCACCGATTGCAAGGTCTGCGGGATGGGCCTGACGCTTTTCTCGCGGGCCTGCCAGGAAGCCGGCGGCAAGATGGAAGCGCACAGCGCGCCGGAAAGCGGCACGCTGCTGCGCGGCACGATGCGCCTCAGCCACGAAGACGGCTTGCCGCTGGGCGACGTCGACGAAACGCTGATCACCCTGATCATGGGTTCGCCCGGGGTCGACTGGGTGCTGCGACGGGAGAAGGTGCGCGCCGACGGGACGCGCGCCGAGCTGTGCCTCGATACGCGCGTGTTTCGCGCGGAGGTCGGCAGCGTGCCGCTGTCGCACCCGGAGGTGATTCGCCAAATTCGCGCCTCGTTGCGGCGGCAAGAGGCGCAATTGTAACGACTGCAGGGGCGACGGGCAGGTCGCCCAAGGAGAAAACGGCTCGTGTGGATCATGGTCCTCATCGCGATGGCCAAAATCCTCGTGTTCATGGCCATATTTCTGGGCCTGACCGCGTACAACACGCTGTACGAGCGGCGCGTGGTGGCGCCGATTCAGCAGCGGATCGGCCCCAATCGCGCGGGGCCGTGGGGGCTGCTGCAGCCGATCGCCGACGCGGTGAAGCTGTTCTTCAAAGAAGACATCGTCACCGCGCAGGCCGATCGCTTTCTCTATATTCTGGCGCCGATCATTTCGTTGACGACCGCGCTGCTTTTCGTGGCGATGGTGCCGTTCGGCTGGAAGGCGCCGTTTCTCGAACAACTGCCCGACGCCTGGAACAAATTTTCGATGGCCGACCTCAACGTCGGCGTGCTCTTCGTGCTGGCGGTCAGTTCGATCAGCATCTACGCGGTGCTGCTCGGCGGTTGGTCGGCGAACAGCAAGTATTCGCTGCTGGGCGGCATGCGCGCCGGCGCGCAGATGCTCTCGTATGAAATCTCGATGGGCCTGTCGCTGATGCCCGTGATCATGAGCGCCGGCAGCCTGAGCCTGAACAAAATCGTCGAGGCGCAGGGCGATCTGCCGGCGAAGGCCATGCCGCCGGACCAGATTCCGCTCGTCGCCGCGCACCTCTGGAACATCATGCGGTTGCCGTGGGGGCCGGTGGGCTTTTTTCTGCTCGTCACGGCGCTGCTGGCCGAGTCGAATCGCGCGCCGTTCGACCTGGTCGAGGCCGAACAGGAACTGGTCGCGGGCTACCACACCGAGTACAGTTCGATGAAGTTCGGTTCGTTCTTCGTCGCGGAGTACGGCAACCTGATCACCATTTCCGCGCTGATCGTCGCCTTTTACCTGGGCGGCTGGCAGGGCCTGCCGTTCGTGAAAATCGTGCCCGATTGGCTCGCGCCGTATCTCGGCCCGGTGTGGTTCTTCGGCAAGACGGCGGCCGTCGTCGCGGCGTTCATCTGGATCCGCTGGACGTTCCCGCGGCCGCGCTACGATCAGTTGATGGGTTACGGCTGGAAAGTGTTTTTCCCGTTGGCGCTGGCGAACGTCTTCGTCGCCGGCTTGGCGATTTACCTCGGCCGCGCCTTTGGCGTCGGATATTTCGGCTAGGGGGCGCAACGTGGGCCGGCTCAGCAAATTTTTCCTGACCGACCTCTTCACGGGCCTGGGCGTGACGCTCAAGTACGCCTTCAAGAAACCGGTCACGTATCAATATCCGGAGCAGCATCGGCCCATCGGACCGCGCTACCGCGGCCGGCAGGAGTTGACGCTGTACGACGACGGCTCGCTCAAGTGCGTCGCCTGCGGCTTGTGCGCCGCGGTTTGCCCGTCGCGCTGCATCACGGTCGAACCGCTGGAACTGCCCGACGGCCGCCGCTATCCGCACGTCTACCAAATCGAAATCACGCGCTGCGTCTTCTGCGGCTTTTGCGAAGAGGTCTGCCCCTTCGGAGCCGTGGTGCTGACCGGCTTGCACGAACTCGCGCGCGTCGACAAGGCGGACCTGATTTTCCAGAAAGAAGACCTGATGGCCCGCGGCGCAGAGGAGCGCGCCGAACCATGACGCCGCTGCTCGCGCTCTACCTGCTGTTCGCGTTCGGGGCCGTCGCCGGCGGCCTCAACGTCGTGGCGCGCCGAAATCCGGTGAACAGCGCCATCGCGCTGCTGTTCACCTTCATTTGCGTCGCCGCGCTCTACATTTTGCACGGCGCGCCGATGCTCGCGATGATCCAGATTATCGTGTACGCCGGCGCCATTTTGATCCTCGTCGTGTTCACGATCATGCTGCTGGCGCTGCGCGAGCCCGGCCCCGGTCTGACCCGATTTTGGTCGTTCCCGCAGAAGATCGCCGCCTTGCTGGCGTGCACGCTGCTGGGCGGCGAATTGCTGTATCTCGCCTGGCGCGCGGTCGCCGCCGCCCCGCCCGGCGCCGCAGTCGTCAAAGGCCTCGGCGACCCGGCGACGCTCGGCCACGCGATTTTCGAGCACTATTTGCTGCCTTTCGAAGCGACGGGCGTGCTGCTGTTGGCGGCGATCCTCGGCGCGGTCTCGCTCACGCGCCGCCCGAAAGGCGCGCCCCAGATCGCCGGCGCGGCGCACGGCGACGAAACCGACGCGAAGGGAGAGCGGCCATGATTCCGGTCGGGTTCCCGCTGGCGGTCGGGGCGTTGTTGTTCGCGATCGGGGCGTTCGGGGTGCTGGTGCGGCGCAACGCGATCATCGTTTTCATGTGCATCGAGTTGATGCTCAACGGCGTCAACGTGACGTTCATCGGCCTGTCCGATCGCCTGCGTTCGGTCGACGGGCCGGTTTTCGTGCTGTTCATCATGGCCGTGGCCGCGGCGGAAGCGGCGGTGGGCTTGGCGATCGTCATTTCCCTTTATCGCCGGAAGGAATCGGTGAACCTCGGCGATTTCGATTCGATGAAGGGGTAGGAGCGGGCGATGACGATGAAGGATTTCCTCTACCTGATTCCGCTCTTCCCCTTGCTCGGGGCGCTTTGCGGCGGATTGCTGGCGTTGCGGCGCAAGCCGGCGAACGAAATATTCGCCGGGGTCGTCGCCTCGCTGATGGTGCTGGTGTCCTTCGCGTTCAGCCTGCTCGCTTTCCTGGAATTGTGGGGCCTCGGCGAAACCATCGGCCTGCACCAGATCGTCTACCCGTGGATCGCCGTCGGCGCGCTGCACATCAACCTGTCGTTCGCCTTCGACAATCTCACCGCCGTAATGACGCTCGTCATCACCGGCGTCGGCTTCTTGATCCATGTCTACGCGATCGGCTACATGCGCGGCGACCGCGGCTTCCAACGATTTTTCACCTACCTGAATCTCTTCGTGTTCGCGATGTTGATGCTGGTGCTCGGCTCCAACATGGTCGTGATGTTCATTGGGTGGGAAGGCGTCGGGCTCTGCTCCTATTTGTTGATCGGTTTTTTTTACGAGAAGAAAAGCGCCGCCGACGCCGGCAAGAAAGCCTTCGTGGTCAACCGCATCGGCGATTTCGGCTTTCTGCTGGCGATGTTCTTGACGTACTACCAATTCGGCTCGCTCGAGTTCGCGACAGTCGCGAACAAGTTGGGCGGGGTCCGGCCGCAGTTGGTCACGGCGATCACGCTGCTGCTGTTCCTCGGCGCGACCGGCAAGAGCGCGCAGATTCCGCTCTACTTCTGGCTGCCGGACGCGATGGAAGGCCCGACGCCGGTCAGCGCGCTGATCCATGCGGCGACGATGGTCACCGCCGGCGTTTATCTGGTGGCGCGCACGCATTTTCTCTTCGCCCTGGCGCCGCTCTCTCAGGCGATTGTGGCTGGCGTCGGCTGTCTGACGGCTTTCTACGCCGCGACCATCGCCTTCGCCCAGCGCGATCTCAAACGCATTCTGGCCTATTCGACGATCAGCCAGCTCGGCTACATGTTTGTCGGCGTCGGCGTCGGCGCCTATGCGGCGGGCATCTTTCACTTGATGACGCACGCGTTTTTCAAAGCCCTGCTCTTCCTCGGCGCCGGCAGCGTCATGCACGCGCTCTCCGGCGAGTTGGACATTTACAAAATGGGCGGCCTGCGCAAGCAAATGCCAAAGACGTGCTGGACGTTCGTCATCGGCGCGCTGGCGATCTCCGGCATTCCGCCGCTGGCCGGCTTTTTCTCGAAAGACGAAATTCTCTGGCGGGCGTTTTCGACCGAACTGAAAGGCATTCCGCCGGTTTTCAACTACTGCATTTACGGGCTCGGCCTGCTGACCGCGGGGATGACCGCGTTTTACATGTTCCGCGCGGTGTTCTTGACCTTCTTCGGCGAAAGCCGCCTCACGCCCGAACTCGCCCGCCACGCGCACGAGAGCCCGGCGGTGATGACGACGCCGCTGCTGATTTTGGCGCTGCTCAGCATCGGCGGCGGCCTGGTCGGCGTGCCCGATACGCTTCTGAACGCCCTCGGCCGCTTGGTCGGCGCGGCGAAGCCGCTTCCCGGCGGCGAGCTGTTCGCCGAGTGGTTGCGGCCGGTGGTCGGCGCGGGGGCGGCGGAGCATGAAACGGCCGGGTTGGAAATCGGCCTGATGGCGGTTTCGGTAGGCGTGGCGCTGCTCGGCATTTTCCTGGCGTACGTTTTGTACCGCCGCAACCCGGCGTGGCCGGCGAAGATCGTCGCGGCGCTGCCGCGCCTGCACCGGCTGGTGTGGAACAAATATTACGTCGACGAAATCAACGACGCGGTGGTCGTCAGGCCGCTCAAGCGCGCGTCGGCGAATTTCCTCTGGCAGTTTGTCGATGCCGCCGTCATCGACGGCCTCGTCAACGGCGCGGGGTCGACCGCCAAGGCCGGCGGCGGCCTGCTGACGAAAATGCAAACCGGGAAAATTTACGCGTACGCCTTGTCGATTTTGCTCGGTGCGGCGGCGCTGTTGGGTTTTGCGCTGTGGGCGTGGTGAGCGCGCGAGGATAAACGAACGATGGCGCATCGGTTGATCTCGCTGGTGATCTTCTCGCCCCTGGCGGCGGCGGCGGTTTTGCTGGCGCTGCCCAAAGCGCGGGAAGAACTGCTGCGCTGCGTCGCGCTCGCCGGTTCGCTGGCGACCTTCGCGCTCAGCTTGCCGCTCTACTGGCTGTATCAGCCGGCGAACGATTTGTGGCTGACCGAGCCGGCCGCGGCGTGGATTCCGTCGTGGGGCGTCAACTACGCGGTCGGCATCGACGGCTTCAGCCTGTTTCTCGTGCTGCTCACGACGTTCCTCACGCCGCTGTGCGTGCTCTCGTCGTGGCGCTGCATCAAAGACCGCGTGAAGGCCTACCTGATTTCGTTCCTGCTGTTAGAAACGGCGATGCTCGGCACACTCTGCGCGCTCGACGTATTTCTGTTTTACGTTTTCTGGGAAGCGATGCTCGTGCCGATGTACCTGATCATCGGCGTGTGGGGCGGCCCGCGCCGCATTTACGCCGCGGTCAAGTTCTTCCTCTACACGATGTTCGGCTCGGTGCTGATGCTCGTCGCGATTCTGGCGACCTATTTCCAACTCCCCGACCGCACGTTCGATCTGTTGGCCTGGACGCAGCACGGCTTCGCGCCGCAAGTCCAGTTTTGGTGCTTCCTGGCCTTCGCGCTCGCCTTCGCGATCAAGGTGCCGATGTGGCCGCTGCACACCTGGCTGCCGGATGCGCACGTCGAGGCCCCGACGGCAGGCTCGGTCATCCTGGCCGGCGTGCTGTTGAAAATGGGGACATACGGCTTCGTGCGTTTTGCGATTCCGCTGTATCCGGCGGCGGCGCTCCAACTGGCGCCGGTCTTCGGGGTTCTGGCGGTGATCGGCATCGTCTACGGCGCGCTCGTCGCGATGATGCAGCACGACGTCAAAAAGCTCGTCGCCTACAGCAGCGTCAGCCATCTGGGGTTCGTGATGCTCGGCATGTTTGCGGGGAACGCCCTGTCGGTTTCGGGCAGCGTGCTGCAAATGGTCAACCACGGCCTCTCGACCGGCGCGCTGTTCCTGCTCGTCGGCATTTTGTACGAACGGCGGCACACGCGGATGATCGCCGATTTCGGCGGCGTCGCGCGGACGATGCCCGCATTCGCCGCGCTGTTCGTGATCGTGACGCTCTCGTCGATCGGGCTGCCGGGGACCAACGGCTTCGTCGGCGAATTCTTGGTGCTGCTCGGCTCGTTCGGGCGCTGGCGGGCGCTGACCGTCGTCGCGGCGACCGGCGTGATCCTCTCCGCCGCCTACATGCTGTGGATGGTGCAACGGGTCTTTTTCGGCCCGATCGCCCACGAGGAAAACCAGAACCTGACCGATTTGAACGCGCGCGAATGGCTGTACCTGCTGCCGATCGTCGCGCTCGTGTTCTGGATCGGCGTTTATCCGCAGGCGTTCCTGCGCAAAATCGAACCGAGCATCGATCAATGGTTGACGGCGTTCCACGCGGCGGCGAAACCTGCTGCGGCGAACGCTCTGCCGGCCGCCGGCGCGACCGTCGCCGCGCCCGGTCCGGTTTTTGTCGTGAAGTAAGAGGTTCCGGCTGATGCCTGATTTCGCGTTCCGCCCGATCGCGCCGCCGCTGATGATTCTCTACGGCATGCTGATGGTGCTGCTGCTGGAGATCTTTTCGCCGCGCGACACGCGCCGGGCGGTGCGCAACCTGCCGCCGGCGCTGGCGCTGGTCACGCTGCTGTTCGGGCTGGCGGCCGTCGCGCTCCGCTGGCCGAGGGCGAACGACTTGCTGGCGTTTTCCGGCATGGTCAGCGGCGACCGCCTCGCGCTCTTCGCGCAGGGCGTGCTCTGCCTGGCGGGCGCGTTCGGCGTGCTTTCGGCGTGGACCTACCTGCGCGTCGTCGAGGAAGATCAGGGCGAATACTACGCCTTGCTCCTCGCCGCGGTGTTTGGCGGCATGTTGATGGCGGGCGCCGCCGACCTGATTGTGCTGTTCCTCGGCCTCGAAATATTGTCGATCAGCCTCTACGTCATGGCCGGCTTCCTGCGCCGGCGGGTGGAGTCGGGCGAAAGCGCGATGAAGTATTTCTTCCTCGGCGCGTTTTCGACCGGCTTTCTGCTGTACGGCATCGCGCTGGTCTTCGGCGCGACCGGCTCGACCAGCCTCGCGGCCATCGGCGAAAAGGGCGCGGCCGGCAACCTGATGCTGTCGGCGGGCGTCGCGCTGCTGCTGGTCGGCTTCGGCTTCAAGATCGCCGCGTTTCCGTTTCACGTCTGGACCCCCGACGTGTACCAGGGCGCGCCGAGTCCGGCGACCGGGTTCATGGCGGCGGCGGTGAAGGCCGCGGCGTTCGCCGCGCTGGTGCGGACGCTCGCCGTGGCGTTCGGGTCGTCGCGCGGCGAGTGGGCGACGATTCTCTACTACGTCGCGATCGCGACGATGATTTTCGGCAACGTGGCGGCGCTGGTGCAAAATCGCCTAAAGCGCCTGCTCGCCTATTCGGCGATCGCGCACGCCGGCTACCTGCTGGTCGGCGTCACGGCAATGTTCCGGCAGGACGTCGACGCGGCGGGCGCGGTGTTGTTTTACCTCGCGGTCTACGGGCTGGCGACCATCGGCGCATTCGCGGCGGTCGCGCATTTGTCGCGCCGCGACGCCGACGCCGACGACCTTGACAGTTATCGCGGCCTGGCGCGGCGGCGACCGTGGCTGGCGGCGGCGCTGGCGGTGTATTTGATCAGCCTGGCGGGGCTGCCGCCGCTGGCCGGCTTCGTCGGCAAGTTTCTGTTGTTCGCGGCGGCCGTGCAGGCGCACCTGCTGCAACTGGCGATCGTCGGCATGCTGACCAGCGCGATCTCGGTCTATTACTACGTCCGCGTGATCTACATTCTGTACATGACCGAGCCGGAGGCCGGCGCCGCAACCGCTGACGCCGCGGCCGCGGATGCGCCGGGACACGTGGCGCTCTGGGCGGCTGGTTTGTTGGTGCTCGCGCTGGGCGTCGTGCCGCAATGGCTGATCGCGCGGGCCGGCGAGGCCGCCGCGATGCTGTTCGGCAAGTAGCCGCGCGCGGCCGAAACCAGTATAGTTTCACCAACCGACCACGGGAGATGGACAGATGGCGAACGCCAATCAAATCGCAGTCGGGACGCCCGCGCCGGATTTCACCTTGCCGGCGCTCGGGCGCGCCGACGCCACCTTGAGCAAGCTGCGCGGGCAACGGGTCTGGCTCGCGTTTTTCCGCTACGCCGGTTGCCCGCTTTGCAACCTGCGAATCAGCCAGATCATCGCCAAGGCGAAGCATTATGAAGAAAACAGCCTGGCGATCCTCGGCGTGTTTCAGAGCCCGCTGGGCCGGCTCGAACAATATCTCGGCCCGGCGAATCCGCCGTTCCCGTTGCTAAGCGACCCCGAGGAAAAGCTTTATCAAGCGTACGGTCTGGAAACGAGCCTCGCGGGCCTCGTCGCGCCGGCGGCCGTCGGGAAATTGTTCCAAGCGATGGCGGCCGGGTTTTTCCCGCGGGCGACCGATGGCTCGAAGACGCGCATCCCCGGCGATTTCCTGATCGACGAAAACGGCATCGTGGCCGATGCGTTCTACGGGGCCGACATCGGCGACCATATCCCGTTCGAGCGCGTCGAGCATTTTCTCGCCCAGCACCGGTAGGCGCGCCGATTCTTGCCTGCCGCTCGTTGGCCGGGGAATTACGCCTCCCGGCCTCTTGTTGACTCCGCCCCGGAATCCCGGTATGTGAATCCTTCCTGCCTTCTGTGCGCCGGCGCCGCGGCGGGGCGCGCGGCGGGGCAGACCAAAGGTCGTGGATGGGACGCGCTAACTTGTCGTTTCAAAAAGCGAAAGCCGCCGTGCGGAGCGTCGCGCGCCCGCTGACGGGGCCGGTCGGCTCACGCGGCAGTTGGCTGTTCACGTACGGCGCGCTGGCGCTGTTTTTCGGCTTTTACGCGTACGCCAATTACATCCGCTTCTACATCGCCGAGCCGTTCACCTACGGCCTGGGCATGCTGTTCCAGTTGTCGCTGGGCGACATCGTCCACAAGTTCTTCGAGTTTCACTATTATCCGCCGCTGTATGCCGCCTTCTGCGACCTGGCGACCTACTTCGGCGGCTACGAATACCTCCGCGTGCTGTTCATCAACAGCCTGCTGCTGCCGCCGACCGCGCTGTACGTCACGCTGCTCTTCCGCGAGATGAGCGACGACAGCCCGTTGGCCCCGCTGGCCGGCGGCCTGGTGCTGCTGTCGGCCAGTTACGTTTATTACGTCATCCCGATCTGCATCGAGATGTTGCTGACATTGACGGTCCCCGCTTACCTCTACCACCTGGCCGCGTCGCGACGTTTTCTGAACCGGTATCACAGCGGCATGGCGGGGTTCTGGGCGTCGCTGGGCATGTTGACCAAATGGACGTTCCCGATTTACGTATTCGCGGCGACGCTGCTCGCCACCCTCGTGCTGCTCTACGATTTCGACGCGCGCCGGTTCCGGCTGCCCAAGAAACAGCAATGGCTCAACATCGCCCTCGCCCTCGGCGTGCTGGGCCTCCTCTGCGGCTGGTGGTACGCCATGCTGCCGCTCGAGTGGTTCTTCAAGACGGCCCGCAACGCGCCCAGTTTCATCGAGTACTCGATCATTTTGAATCTGCAATTCTACCTCGTCAGTTGCCTGGGCCGGTTCCATCCGGAGTTGGTCTATCTCCTGGCGTTCTTCTTCGTCTTTTTCTGGCTGTTCCGCCGGCCGTGGTGGTGCGCGGCGGTCGTCGTCTGCGGCATGCTCATCCCGACCTTGCTGCTGGGCGCGTCGATTCACATCGAAGACCGGTATCTCTTTCCGCTCATCCCCGTCTTCTCGTTCGTGACGATCTATCTGCCGTCGCAGGCCCGCAACAAATACGTCGGTTTGGCGCTCGCCGGCCTGTTGATGTTTTTCGCGACGAATTCGCACTTTGAGGTGGCGAAAGACAGTTTCACGCCGACCCGCGAAAAAAAAGCGGCGCTGGCCGCCCGCCGGCCGCCGCCGGATGCGGTGCAGGCCCTGCTCAACGGCGAATTCCGCGAGTCGTTGCGCGATCTGCCGGGCGCGATCACCCGGCGGCTGGAAGTGACCGACGGCAACTTCGAATACCCTTCGTTCGCGGGCCAGTCGGAAGCGATCCTGCGGACGCTGCTGCAGAAAATCGGCCCGGTCGTCGACGACAAGCTGATTCGGGTTGCGGTCCATCCGCTCTGGTACAACCCCCACCTGCGCGGCGAGTTCTACAAATACCATTTGGCGCGCCGCCGCCTCGCTGATAAAATCTCCGTCGATTTTTTCATTCCGGAGGCTTACAACCGGTTCCACCGCGGCCTGGTCGCCGGCATCTACGACGTGGTGCTGCTCGATTGCGGCGAGGACAACGACTGCATGAACACCCGCCGGGGCGAAATGGAGCGCGTCGTGTCCGAGAGCCTGACGCAGCCCTATATCACGATCCACGACGGCTCGTCGTACGGCTCGTTCGACCTCGACCGCATCGCGGACGGCTTGCGCTATCTGTACGGGCACTACGACGAGGCCGCAGTCATGAACTTCCACGACGACACCTGCTCCCGCATCTATCTCAATCGCCGGCTGACGTCGCGCCGCGACGCCGCCGCGCCGCCGAGCCCCGAATGACCGAGCCGACCGCGCCCAAAGACGACCGGCGTCTCGTCTACGGCCTGCTCGCTGTCGGCATGGCCGTGTTCTTCGGCGAGCAGTTGTTCTATTTCCATTATTATCATAATTATCCGCAACTGACGTACGGCATCCTGCATCTGACGCAGCAGATCGATTGGGAAAGCGAAAGGCTTTTTGCGCACGTTTTTCGCACCAACTACTACCCGCCGCTGTACGACGTGTTCATGGACGTCGCCTATCGCACGCTCGGCTGCGATTACCAACGCATTGTGCTGGCGCAGGCCGTCTGCTTCCTGCTCGCCGCGTTCTATCTGACGCGGCTGGCCCGCCTGGCCGGCCTGGGCCCCTACGCCTTTGCGCCGGGCATCTTGCTGCTGGTCTCGGTGGTCGGCATCCCCCTGATGCAAAATTTCGCGATCGAAAGCCTGCTGCCGCTGCCGATCGTCGCCTATGCGTTCCATCTGGTCGCCGCCGACAAGTTCCGCCAGCGCCGGCACGCCGTCCTCGCCGGGGTCTGGGGCGGCCTCGGCATGCTGACCAAGTGGTCGTTCGTGTTTTACACCGTCGGGCTGACGCTCTGGGTCGTCGCCGGCGCGTTTTACAACGCGGACGCGCGCGGCTTCAAACGGCTGAACGGGCGCCAGGCGGCGAACCTGGGCCTCTGGGCCGGCGCGGCGCTGGTCGTCGCCGGCTGGTGGTACGCGCTCTATCTGCCGTGGGATTTTTTCTTCAAGACGTCGGTGAACGATCCGAACCAATTGCTGCCGCGCTGGCTGGCCGACGCCGTCGGTTTCTGCGCGTGGTGTCCCGATTGGGATTTCCACATCTTCCCCCAGTGGCTGTTCGAAGGCCGCTGGACCGACATCGGCTACACGATCTGCCGCCTGCAATTGGCGGAGGTCGCCGCGCTCGCCCTGCTGCTGGCGCCGAGGCGCGGCCGGGCGCTCGGGCTGACGTTGCTGACGGTCATCCTGCCCGGGGCGATCTTCGTCAGTTTTCCGCACACCGAGGCGCGCTATTACTGGCCGATCGCCGCGGCGTTTTCGTTTTGCGCGGCGCTGCCGCTCGCGCACATCCGGCGGAATTGGGTGAAGATCCCGTATCTCGCGGCCATCTGGGCGATGGCGCTCTCGGGCTTCGTCATCAACGTGCAGGATCGCTGGCGGCCGGTGTTCAACAACAACGGCTCGGAACAACTCGTGAAGTTCATCGAGACCTGCGCGCCCCGGCGGCCGAACCGGCCGGTGATGATGGCCTCGCATCCGCTGTGGGACAACCAGCACATCAAAGATTACAACATCAAGTACTACTTGCGCCGCCACAACTTGTGGGACAAACGGTTCTACATCGACCGGCACTATTTCTTTTACTATTCGCTTTTCCACGAAAACCTGCTGAACGGCAAATATGACATCGTGTTCACCGATTGCGGCCCGGCGAATGATTGCATGCACACGCGCACGGACTTCGTGCAAGGATTGGCGCACCAGTCGCAGACGGCGCCGTTCGTCGATATGGCCTCCGGCAAACCGGTCGGGGCGTTCGGCGATACGGAATTGCAGGACGACATCGCCCACCTGGCGACCCGGTACCGGCCGTTCTTGAAATTTCCTCTGGCCGACGGCTCCTGCACCCGCGTCTGGATGAAACCCGAACTGTTCCTGCCGCGGCGGCCCGGCCGATGAACCGCGGACGGGGCCGAGCGACGGAGACGAGAACGCCATGAACGAGGCGGGCGGTTCCCGAAAGAAACGGCGAGGCGGCCGCCGGCCGCGGATCTGGATGCTCTTGTTCGGCATCGCGGTCGGTTTCTTGTTCGCGGAAGCCGTCGTGCGCATCGGCGGTTTCGATTGGCGCTACATCCGCAAAATCGCGTTTTATCAGGATGTCGATCTGCCCAGCCACGAGGCCGTCGCGGATCCGAATATCCGGTTTCGCTTCAAGCCCGGCACGGCGGTGGATTACGGCCGCTACAAGGTGACCATCAATTCGTTGGGCTTTCGCAGCCCCGAGCGGCCGGCGGCCAAACCCGCCGGCGTGTACCGCATTCTCTGCGTCGGCGGTTCGAACGTGTACGGCGCCAACCTCAACGACGACGAAACCTGGCCGGCGCAACTGGAAAAAAAGTTGAACGCGCTGCCGGGCGGCGGCTGCTATGAGGTCTGGAACCTGGGCGTGTCGGCTCAAGGCGGCCGGCAGCACGCGGCGCTCGCCGCCGAGGCGATCGAGCGCATCCACCCGGATCTGGTGATCGTCAGCCCGAGCAACTCCGGCATCATGCCGTTTCTCAAGGGCGGACCGGTCGAGACCTATTTCGAACGCGATCCGCTTCTCTGGCGGAATATCGTCGTCGGAGCCGAACTTCCGCTTCCGCCGCTGTTGTCGGTCGACGCCAAGGCGTGGCTCGCGCGGCACGTGCGGCTCTATCGTTTGGCGCTGCTGGCGTGGGTCGACAAGAAGGTCGCCAAGCCGACCGAAGTCGGCGGCGGACAATACGAGGACCAAAACGTGAAGGCCGTGCGCAAACTGCTGATCGACTACCGGCGCCAAACGCGCTTCGCGTTTTTCCTCTGCCCGCACCAATTCTGCCAGGAACCGGACGGCGACCACAAACGCCGCTACACGAGCGCGACCAACGCGCCGGTGCTGTCGCTCGAAGCGGCGGACAAGCCGCCCGAATACCGCGAAATCCATCCGCCGGCTTACGTGATGACCTGGTACGCCGACAACATCGCCGATTGGCTGCGGCAGCAGGGCCTCGCGCCGGCCTGCGCCGGCCCGGCCGTTCTTGCGCCGGCGGCGGCCGTTCGCTAGATTGCCGTCAATTGCACAGTTCGCCCGGGAGGCGGCCGATTTCTCCACCCCGCAAACATAAACTCGCCCGGCTGTTGCTCTTTCAAGCGGCGGCGCTGTTGCTGTTCTTTCTCGTTCTCGAAGGGGTCAGCCGGCTGATCGCGCCGCGAATGGCCGGCGATGCGATGCTGGCGCACCCCGGGTCGATCGAAGGGCTGCTGCGCGACGGCAACAACCCCACGTTGCAGCAGTACATCGACTGCCGTTGCGCCGACGGCGGCGGCTGCCGGCTCACGGGAGCGTTTCGCAACCAGAGTTTCCCGTGCGCGCCGGCCGCCGGCGAACGCCGCTTCCTTTTTTTGGGCGAATCCAGCGTGTTCGGCGACCGGCTGGCCGACGATGAGACGATCCCCGTGGAAACCCAAAGCGTGCTGCGCGCCCGCGGCTTTCGGGTCGAGGCGATCAACGGCGGCGTCTCCGGCATCAACATGGTCGATATCCTGCAAATCCTCAAAGATCTGGCGCCGCAGACGCATCCGGAGGCCGCGATCCTTTACACGGGCCATAACGAGACGTATCCGCTGCACGCCAACCGCAACGACTTCGCCTTCGCCATCAATTTCCCCCATTCGCGCTGGACGATGCCGTTGTATCAGCACCTCGCCTCGTTGCGTTTGGGCGTGTTCAGTTATCACCATTACAAATGGCGCCGGCGGCCGTTCCCGGCGCGCACCTCGGTCGCCGATTTCGTCGAAGAAGCGGCCCGGGCGGCGACGGTGGATGAAGGGCAGTTCCACCGCCTGCAGGAGCACAAACGGCTGACGATCGTCGCGGCGTGCAGCCACCTCGAACGCATTATCGGTTACTGCCAGCGCAGCGGCGTCAAAATGCTGGTGTGCCTGCCGACCTCCAATCGCCTGCAGCCGACGATCTCCTCGATTCATGGGCCGGATTATCTCAAAAACAAAATCCGCTGGGACCAAACCGCGCGCCAGCTCAAAGCCGCGATGGACGAGCAGAACGAGCCGCTGGCGCTCGCCGTCGCCGACGAACTGCTGCAATTGGACCCGCACTACGCCCTGATTTACTACATCAAAGGCCTGACCCTGATCCGTTTGGGCCGCGCCGCGGAATCGCGGCCGTTCTTCGATCAAATGCTCGAAGAGATTTATGTCTACAAAGGGATTCCCGAGCCCGAGGGCGCGCCGCCGTCGCTGGCGCGCGCGCTGGCCGAGACCGCCGCGCACGCCGGCGTGCCGGTGTGGGACGCCGGACGGGCGGTTCGCGGCGGCGACAACCCAGAAAACGACCTGACGCTGTTCCAGGATTTCGTGCATTTCCGTCCGGCAGGCACGCGGAAGTTCGGCGCCGCGCTGGCCGACTATCTAGAGAAAGAAGGCTGGGTGAAATAGCGGGGGCGTCGCGCCCATGCGCGCTCGGTTAAGGACTTCGGCGCATCGAACAAGAATTTGCGTTGACTTTTTCCCGCGCAGACCCCTCGCCCGGCCACGCTCGGCGTGGCCGGGCCCCTCCCCGCCGCGGAGAGGGGCGGTCCGAGCGCCCCGACGGCGCGCAGCCCGGATCACGTAGATACGCGTGAACCTAAAAGAATGGGTCCCATCGGTCCCATGTTGTCCCATGCGTCCCATAATTCCCACCAGAGTGTTGCGGGCCTTAATCCGGCGCGTATGGGCAGAATATCCGTTGATTCGTCCTGGCAACGCTGCTGAGACCCAGTGATTTATGCGCTCCGGGCACAGGTTGTAACCACGCAAAATCATTACGAATCAAATCTGATTTTTTTGGATTCGCCCTGTGCGCCGCGCAAATAATAAATGCAACGGTGCAGATTTCTCTTGACGCCCCCCCCCCCTGTTAACTTATGGTCGCCCCCAAGAGCCGACCGCACCACGATTTTTCACCAAAGAACCTCGGCGAAGGCGTCCTTGTATTCACGCGCCACGGCGACCCCACATCGCCTTGGCGATTGGGGATCGACGAGGCATTCGTTGTGGCCGATTTGCAAAAAACCACTTTTCGGATTAAGGAGGATCTATGCTTACGGATTACTATCTTGACGCGGTTCACGGCAGTGACTCAAACGCATCGCCGGTTCTGGACATCCATCGGATCCTCGCCGACCGAGTGGAGCGACCCGGATTATTGTCAGGGGAACG
>CAZHPN010000104.1:0-20438 GCA_964534375.1 uncultured bacterium
TCGCGCAGCCAGACGTGCGAATACTGGCTCATCTGCGAAATGCCGCCGGTGTACGTTTGGTTTACCTTCATCGACAGCGCAAAGTCGCGCAGCAACTCGTTGAACTTGGCGTCCGGCGTCTGGACCGTCAGAATTTTCGTCGCCCAATTCTGCCACCAGTTGACCGTGCCTCGGAGCAGAGCGTCGACGCCGGCTTTCTCCAGGGCCGCGAAGGAGGTCTCGGGGTCCTGCCCGGTTTCGGTGAAGACCATCGGCACGACGACCACCTTTTCCTCGCCGGCCGCCAGCGGCCCGAGCGAGACCCGCATCTCCGACTCGCGCGGTCCCTTGACGGCCGTCAGGTCCAGCGGGCGCATGTCGAGGAGCCGGCCGGCATAGTCGGATTCGTGCAAGCCGGTCGTTTCGAACCAACCCATCGTGCCGCCGAAGACGAGCGACACGTCCGCCACCGGCGCGGCGCCGAAGTTCCAGACGATCCAGACGCTGACCAGGGCCTCCTCGCTCGCCGGGTCGGCGGCGCCGCGCGGAGCGAAGTTGACGCTCGTCCATTGCAGAGTGTCATTGCTGTGGTCGACGATCACCACATCGGCGTCGCGGACGCGCGAAAGCGATTCGCGGGCAGGGCTCTGCTCGACGTCGCCGATGTACGTCCGTAGAGTCTTGTCCGAGAACCACTTCCAGTTGCGCTGGTAGTCCGGCCCGCCGAGGTTGTGCCAGTCGCCGAGCGGATACTGGTTGCCGACGATGCCGAAGACGTGGCCGTTGCCGATCCCGACGCAGCCGAGCTGGCGGATCCACGGCGGGTCGTGCATGTCGATATCCTGGCGATAGAGCGAACGGTCCTGCAAATAGGGCCGTTCTTTCATCCATTGCGAGAGGCCCGGATTCGGCGCGCTGTCGTCGTCGACGCCGGGCGAGGAGTCGTCGTCGACGGCCGGAGACGTATCGTCGTCGGCCCAGGCGTCGTCGTCATAGGGCGTGGGCTCGTATTCCCATAAGCGGTAGCTGTTGTGGTCGAAAACGTCGCAGCCGCCGAGCAAAGCCGCCAACAACACGACGGCGCTCAGCGCCAGAATCACGCGCATCGGAACCTCCGGGGAAAGTCGCATCATTTAAGGGGTTTCGGGCGGCGGGGTCAACCCGCGTTGCGTAGGGCATGAAGGTTCGGACTAAACACAGAGGGCACGGAGGAAGGCACAGAGGTCACAGCGAGATTTTCTGAAAATTTGTCCGGCCGTTTTCCCCCTGTGCGCTCTGTGTCTTTTCTCTGTGCGCCCGGTGTTTAGACCAAAACCTATCAGCGCTGCATGGCGAGCCACAACGGCCGCAGGACGGGCCTGCAGATTTCGTAGGCGTGGAACGACGCCCAACCGATTCCGGCCGAAACGGGAATAGTGAAGATCCAGGCGATCAGGATGCGGCCGGCCACGAGCCAACGCACGCCGCGCCGACGGCCGGCGAGGCCCACGCCGATGATCGCGCCGGTAATCGTGTGCGTCGTCGACACGGGAATGCCCAGGAGCGAAACGCCGAGGATCGTGACGCCGCCGGCAGTTTCGGCGCAAAAGCCGTGCATCGGATCGAGCTTGGTCAGCTTCATGCCCATCGTGCGCACGATGCGGAAACCGCCGGCCATCGTGCCGGCGGCGATCATCGTATAGCAAAGAAAGATGATAACGGTGGGCATCGACGCGTCGGCTTGCAAATATCCGCCGGCGACCAGCAGCGCGAAGAGGATGCCCATCGTCTTTTGCGCGTCGTTGGTGCCGTGCGAAAAGGAATAGATCGCCGCGGAAACGAGCTGCAGCCGCCGGAACAGCACGTTCATCTTGTGCGGCGTCTGCTTCCGAACGAGATAGAGAACGATCATTTGGTTGAGCAACGCCAGAATTACGCCGATTACCGGCGAAATGACGATGAAGGCCGCGACCTTGATCAACCCGGCCGGGATCAGCACCGCCGCGCCTTTGTAGGCGTAGGCGGCGCCGGCCAGGCCGCCGATCAGCGCATGCGATGACGACGAGGGCAGGCCCCACCACCAAGTCATCAGGTTCCACGTAATGGCGCCGAGCAGCGCGGCGAGGACGACGGGTACGATGATCTGGTCGGGATGGACGACGCCGCGGCCGACCGTCATCGCCACCGTCACGCCGAAGGTGAACGCCGCCGCGAAATTGAAAAACGCCGCCCACGCCACCGCCTGCCGCGGCGACAACACGCGCGTCGAAACGACCGTGGCGATCGAATTCGCCGCATCGTGGAAACCGTTGACGAAATCGAACGCCAACGCGACCGCGAAGGTCACGACGATCATCGCGAGCATCAAGAATGCTCCAACACGATGCTTTCGGCGATGTTGGCGACGTCTTCGATGCAGTCGATCGCCACTTCCAGAATCTCGTACAGCTCCTTGAGCTTAATGACCATCAACGGGTCGTCGCGGTACGTGTGAAAGAGGGCGGCGATGCCGCTGCGATGAAACTGATCGCCTTGATTCTCGAGCCGGTTGATTTCTTTGCACGCGTCGAGAATCGCGTCGCGATTCTTCATGTTGCGCAACAAACTGACCATCAAGGCGAGTTGGTCCTGCGTGTCGATCAGCACGTGGCACTGCTTGATGATCTCGGCGGGCACCTCGTTGATTTCGAACAGCACCAGCCGGTGGGCCGCCGCGTCGATGTTGTCGACGACGTCGTCCATACCGGAGATCAACGCGAGGATTTCATCGCGGTCGAGCGGCGTGATGAATGTGCTGTGCAGCAGGTCGACCGTCTCGTGCGTGATCGAGTCGCATTCGTGTTCGAGATCCTGCAGGCACTTCGCTTTTTCGACCTTGAGCGAGAGATCTTCGACCGCCTCGAGCATGCACTTCGCCGCCTTCTGCGTCGCCTGCGCGTGCCGTTCGAACAGCGTGAAGAATTTGTTTTCCTTGGTGAAGAGTCGTTCGAGCAAGGACCACCCCGATCGCGTAAGAATTGTTAGCGTAGGGTTAGAATTTCGTTTGCGCCTCTTACTATGCCAGGAGCGTCGGGATGTCAACCGGCGGAACGCTCGAGGATTGCGGCGGACCGGCGATTCCGAGGTGAAATCGGCCCGTCGCCGGGCGATCTTGGCTGTTGAAGGACGCCGCAGTCCGCACGGATTCGCGGTCGGCCAAGCGTCGATTTTTGCAATCGTTTCATCGGCAATCGTTTCATCTTGCGCCGGGCGGACGATGCAGGTAATTTAACCGGTTGAAAGCGGTAATGTTTTCCAACCGGGAGTTCGGTCCATGAAATGCTTGCGCGTCGGTTCGAGTTGTCTGGTTTTCGCCTTGGCTCTGGCATTCGCGTTTCCGGGCGTCGCCTCGGCTTTTCAGGTGAAGACGATGCAGCCCAATTACCATCGCTATCAGGTCTTTACCGACGAGCCGCTGACGTTGGTTTGCGACCAGGCGCTCGATCCGTCCACGGTGGGGCCCGGGGTAATCCTCATCCAGGATTTGAAGACCAACCAGTCCGTCACCGGCACGGTGTCGCTCGCGACCACGAACGCCACCAACGATACGTTGATCTTAACGCCGAGCGGCGGGCATTTCCCGTGGGCCGAGCGGTTGCAGGTTCAAATCAGCGCCGCGGTGCACGATCTCACCGGCGCTTCTTTCACGGGCTCGCTGCCGTACCTCGGCGTGTTCGTCGCCAATATCCCGAACGATTTGCAACGGCCAGAGCCCAGTTCCGGCTTTCCGGTCAACGTCTTTGTCAACTCCAACGTGCTGCTCGGCTTCAATCCGCTGGACCCCGAGGGCACGGACCCGACCAAATACAATTACATTCCGGGCATGGCCGGCACCGAGGCTTGGAAAATGAACACCGGCGATCCGAATGTGCTGATCGCCGTGGTCGACGACGGCATCGGCGATTACGCCAACCCGGAACTGCTCGACCGGTACTTCCTTAACAAGGGCGAATTGCCGCAGCCCCAGAACGCCCAAGGCGTCCCCTGTCCGAACTGGGATTGCAACGGCGACGGCCGCTTCAGCGCGTCCGACTACATCAACGATCCGCGCGTGTACGACGCGAACGGCAATGGCGTGATCGACGCCGGCGACCTGATCATCATTTTCTCCGACGGCATCGACAACGACCACAACGGCTTCATCGACGACATCTGCGGCTGGGACTTTTTCCGCAACGTGAATACGCCCTTCGGCGTGACGCAGTTCAAAGAAGGCACGCACGGCGAACAGCGCATCGAAGACGTGGTGGACGTCGCCAACAATGGCATCGGCGACAAGCCGGGCTTTTGCCCGAATTGCAGCATTCTGCCCGTCCGCGTCGGCGAAGCGATCATGACGGAATACAACCTGATGGCGCAGGGCGTGAAGTACGCGACCGAAATGGGCGCGGAGGTCATCTGCGTCGCGAACGGCGTCGACGACTACTCGGTCGAAACCGAGCAAACCTTTATCGACGCATATGACGCCGGCGCGCTGATCATTGCGGCCTCGGGCGACGAACTGGGCATGCACCACATCTTTCCGGCCGCCGGCGAAGACGCGTACTGCGTGAAGGGCGTCTTGCCGATTCCGCCGGTCGAGTTGTTCGGGCCGGTCAATCTGTCGGTGCTCGCGTTTGTCGAAAGCTACTGCACGAATTTCGGCGCGCACATCGACGCCACCGGCGCGACGGGCGCGTGCAGTTCCGAAGCGACCTCCGACATCACCGGCATTGCGGGCCTCATTCATTCCTACGCGCGGCAGCTCGGCATCACGTTGAGCCCGGGCGAGGTGCGCCAATTGTTGAACATGACGGCGGACCCGATCTCCGCCAATTGCTTCACCTGGAACCTGGAAGGCTGCAAACCGGGGTGGAACGAGAACTTCGGCTACGGCCGCGTCAACGCGCACAGCGCCTTGGAGGCGATGGGCGATCCGTTGTTCGGCGTGCCCGAGCGGATTCCGCCGGACGTGCGCATCACCTCGCCGCACTGGTGGACGACCATCGATCCGAGCCAGACGCCGACGTTCGACGTCGAGGGCTACGTGTACGCACGCGGCCGGCCGTTCACCTACCAACTCGAGATCGGCTTCGGCGTGGCGCCGGCCGAAAGCGACTACGTCGTCGTCCAAACCGGCTCCGGCCAGCAGCCGCTCAACGGCAAGCTCGCGACGGTCGATGTCATGAAATACGTCAACAACGCCTGGCTGACGCGCACGCCGAAGGCCACCAACGATTTCACCGTGATCTTGCGGCTGAAGGCGTGGTGGTCGCCGAGTTCGACGGAACAGGTCGTCGGGCAGATCCGCAAGGAAATCGGCTGGCACATCGACCACGACCCCACGACCGGCCTGCTGCCCGGTTTCCCGAAAGTCATCGGCGCCTCCGGCGCGTCCAGCCCGTTGATGTACGACATGGACGGCGATCCGGACGGCCGCCTCGAAATCGTCTTCGCCACGGCTCTGCCGACGGTCGAGATGTATAAGTACGACGACCAGACCGGCGAATATCGGCCCGCGCCGGGCTTCCCCGTCGCCCTGCCGCGCGCCCCGGGCAAGGCGTTCGACGATTCGGTCATCGCCTCGGTCGCCGTCGGGCCCGTCTTCGGCGACGGCATCCCGTACATCGCCGTGGCGACCAGCCAGGCCCTGGTTTATCTCGTGTATCCCGACGGCAACAATCACGCGGGCGGGCCGTTCGTGCCCGGCTTCCCGGTCTCGGCCAACCCCAAAGACAATTCGACCCCGCTCTCGTGGGGCCACGGCAACGGCTTCGCCGCCTCGCCCGTGCTGGCCGACCTCGAAGGCGACGGGTTCCTCGATATCGTCATTCCCTCGTTCGACCAACATATTTACGCGTGGCGGCCGACGGTCGGCGCGAACGGTCTGGCGGAACCCGTGCCCGGTTGGCCGGTGTTGCTCTCGTCCGCGGCGTCCGACCACTTGGTCAATCCCAGCCTGGTTTGCGACGAGGAAGGCCCGGCGGAAGTGCTCGGCACGCCGGCGATCGCGATTCTCGATCCCAGCAGTTCGAATCCCGACATTGCCTATCATCCGTCGGTGATCGTCGGCACCTCCGAAACCTGCTCGAACTCGCAGTTGCCGACGGGCCGCCTGTACGCGGTCTATTGGAACGGCATGAACAACGCGAACGGTCCGTTCCTGCCCGACTGGCCGGCGATCATCACCACGCCGTCCGGCAACTCGCTGCCGATTCCGCCGTTGACGATCGGCGTCACGTCGAGCCCGGCGATCGCGTGGGACAGCGGCGTGCCGGTCATCAGCACCGGCAGCTTCTTCTGGTTCCCGCAACTCGTGTTCTATCAAGACGAAAAGGTCTACGTGCGCGCGCTGTGGTCGGACGTCAACCTCGGCGATGCGGCGAACGGCTCCTTCGGCCGGTTCGACGATTCGGGCATTCTCTGGTACTTCTTCCCGACGGCCGGCTTCCTGCAAAATACGGACACCGGCTTCCGCCTGATTGCGTTCAGCATCGTCGGTTGGCGCCTCGACAATCTGAAGGCGCCGATGTTCCGGAAGAAGCTCGACGACATCAACTTCTTCCTCAATCCCATCATCACCAGCCTGCGGAACACCAGCCTGCGCCAGATCGTTTCGGGCTCGGGCGGCTACCTGATTCACGCGGTCGACATGAACGATCTCGAAGCGGATGGTTTCCCGAAGTACACGCAAAACTGGTCGACCAGCAGCCCGGCCGTCGGCGACCTGATGGGCAACGGCACGATGGATATCGTCGCGACCACGCACGAAGGCAACCTGTTTGCCTGGAAAACGAAGGGCAACTCCTGCCTGAATAACGAACAGAACGCCGAATGGGGCCGTTTCCATCACGACACGTACAACACCGGCGTCTACGGCTATGACGCCTTCCCGCCGCGGATGGTCCGTAATCTGAAGGCGTACAAGACGGAAAGCGCGAACGTCTTCAGCCTTTATTTCACCGCCCCCGGCGACGACGGCGACTGTGGCCGCCCGGCGTCGTGGGATATCCGCTATTCGACCAAACCCGGCGAGAACCTGCGCGACCCGGCCGTGTGGGCCACCGCGGCCGTGGCCCCGGCTCCCGACCCGGCGATGGGCGGCACGAAGGTCGTCGCCCAGATGGACGCGCCCGGCGCCGTCTCGTTCGCGATGCGCGCGTACGACAAGATGGGCTTGATGTCGTGGATCTCGAACCAGGCGATTGTCCAAGACGCGCCCCCGCCTGACGACGACAGCGCCGCCGACGACGACGAGTCGCCGACCCCGTTCGCCGACGACGACACGTCGCCCGCTCCAAACTCGTCGTCGAGCAGCAAGAAAGGCGGGTGCGGCTGCTAGCGCAGTGCTCAGTGGCCAGTGGCCAGAAGACATGAAGCCGGCCGCCCCGGTGTAGATTTGGCGAAACCGGGGCGACGGCAGGCGACGCGCCGGTGGTGTTGCTCGCCGAGTCGATGCCATGATTGCCCGAGATCGTCGGACAGCCCGCCGATGATCTTCATTCCCGGCCGTTAAACCCCTTTGCAAAAGCGGTCGACGGTCCCGCGGTGCGCGGGATTCGCCTGCATCGTCGGCGCCGCCGGAACCAACGCTGCGCCCGCCTGTTCCCGCGACGGTTGGCGCCGGCGGCGCGAGCGGACTAATATTCCAACGACGAGCGGCAGCACGCGACGAAAGGTCTGACGATTTGAACGTACGCCGACGGCAACTTGGCGACAGCCGCGGAACGCGCGGGACATTTTTGACGGGCAGCGCCCGCCGCCGCGGGCGAATTTTCACGGCGCTCGCGATCGCCTGCCTGCTCGGCGTCGGGATCTCGGGCGCGGACAGCGACGATTTCACCAGCGCCTGGGACGGCCGGACGTTCGTCGCCCACGGGCCGGCGTTTCCCGACGGGCAATGGCAGGTGCGCGCCGACGCCGTGCCGACCGGCGCCGAACCGGGCGACAGACTCTCGTGGCTCGTGCATTTCGAGATGAAGAGTTCGGCGCTGCGAAAATTCGGCGCGCGCGTCGAGCAAGTCCGGCTCGCGTTGGCGGCGCGGCGCGTCTGCGACGCCGACGGGCATTACCGCGACCAGAACGGCTATTTCACTTCCACTTATCTCACCCCCGGCGGCCTGCCCATCGAGGGATATCAATATCTCATCGCCAACAGCCGCGTCGGCGGCCCCTACCGCACGCCGCTCGACGTCGCGGTCGACGCGCCGCGCGACGCCTTGCGGTTCTTGGGCGACGGCTTGAGCTTTTCGCTGCCGGTGGACGCGCCGCTCGCGCCCGATTTCCCCGCGGGCCTTTATCGCATTGAAATGGCGTTTTTCGCGTCCGTCGGCGGCCACTGGATTCCGCTGCACGCCCTGGGCGCCGCCGACCTCGAGCTGCCCGGCGGCTGCGACCCGGATTACGAACAGCGCTATTTCTATCAGAAAATCCTGCTGCCGCCGTTGCGCGTCGGCAAGATCAAACGGCCGCGGATGATTTGGACGCTGTTCGGCGAACTGCGCTCGAACGGCGTCTCCGGCGTGGTGGCCAACGAGGATGCGCCGTATTTCGCGATGTCCAATCGCATCAAGCCGCAAACGCGCTACGTGCTGCCGTGCCAGCCCGACCGCCAGGAGTGCGTGTTTCGCCTCGGCCCGGATTTGCCGACCGTCGCCGCCCATCGCTCGAAGATTTTTTTCAGCAAGGAATACGGGGGCGACACGCTCGATCTCGACTACGCCAAGGGCGAGGTCGCCATTCGCGTCACGCGTCCCGACGGCCGCACGGACGACCTGGGAACCCACGCCTTCAACGGCCGCGGGGCCGCCGGGCCGGAGATCAAGGATCGCAAGACGCGCTACCGCTTCGACCAATTCGGCAAATATGAGATCCACATGAGCGGCGACATGGCCGACCGCTTCGGGAACCGGTTTCAGGCCGGCGGGACGTATGAGGTTTGGGTGGCGTATCCGCTGACGTTCGCCACGGCGATCAAGCCCGGCACGCCGCTGAAGGTCGGCGACGCCTATCCGGTCGCGGCGACGATCAATCCGCCCGTGCCCGCCGCGGTGACCGCCGTCGTTCGCTTCTTTCCGGGGCTGCGCCCGCACGAAACGGTCGAGACCGTCTACGCGGGGACCGCGCAGAAATTCGGATATTTCTTCCCGGACCCGGCGCAGCGGCCGTTCGTGTTTCCGGAACCCGGCGAATACGCGCTCGACCTCTTCGCCGTCTACACGGCGCCCAGCGGGCGCGTCTACATGGGCAACCTGAAGAACGCGTCCGTCGTCGCGCCCGCGGAGGAAACGCTGACCATTGTCGGCGGCAATCAGCGGATGCTGCCCCGCGCCTTCGATGCGCTCTGCGCCTTCGACGAAATCTATTGCTACAATTCGACGATCTACTTTCCGCACGACTCCGGCAAGGTGTTTCGCTTCTTCGGCAACTCGGCGCCGCACCAGATCATCACGCCGAATATGGCGGTCGAGGAGCCGAGCGGGTTCCTGCAACAAGCCGTCGATCGCTCGTTTCCGGCGGGCCTGGTGAAGCTCGATCGGGCGTCCGGCGACGGCAGCTATACGGCGACGCACGCCGCGTTCCTCCCCGGCAGTCAGGATATGCTGCGCGTCTGCGCCGAGGGGCGCGGCAGCGGGAAATATCTGCCGCTGATGAGCACGACGACCGCCGGCTACTCGCCGTTCGAGTACTCGGAACTCGTCGACCGCCGCGGCTACTTCTACATCGCCGCGTCGCGGCCCGGCTTTCCCGCCTACTTCGTCGTCGCCTCGTCGGCGATCAACGAGAATTACTGGTCGGCCGGCGGCGGCGATTACGCCGGCACGATCGGCGCGGCCAAGCGCGGCGACCAGCCCGGCGACATCTATTGGTCGGTCGTCGGCGGCCTCTTCGCCGACGGCCAAGCCAAACGCGATTTCTACGGCGAATACGGCGCGGCCGGGATCGCCGCGCCGCGCGGCGACCTGTCGATTTTCGACGACGCGGCCAAGGCGCCGATCGCCACGGTGAACGGCGTCAACCTGGAATTCTACGGCGGCGTCGGACCGGCCCCGGGGACGATCTACGAAACCGGCGCGGTGAAAGGCGTCGGATCGATCGCCGTGCCGATGACGGCGCACGACGTGGAGATCCGCGTCGTCAAACCCGACGGCCAAACGCTGGACTGCCGCGGACGCGCCGATCGCATCGGCAACTTCTTCTGCCCGGACGGGTCGCTCGTTTACGACCAACCCGGCGTTTATCGCATTTTCGCCCGTTTCGCCGAAGGCGCGGCCGTCGGGACCGTGCCGGGCGCGCGGGCCGGCTGGTACCGCACATACGCCGTCGCGAAAGACACGCCCTACCGCGTGCTGTTCGACGGCAATTTGTTGAAACCCGTCGCGTTCGACGAGGCGCTAAACGTCGCCGGCCAAGTCGAACCGCCGTTGCGGTCGGGCCGGGTCTATTACTCGGTCGTCGCGCCGGGAATCTTGATCGACGAGGGCGCCGTCGATTTGAGCGGCGGCCGGTTCGGCGTGTTGCTGCTGCCCGACCAGATCGGCGCCGAGTTCGCCAACCTGCACGATCATCCGAGCATCGTCCCCTTGAAATTCGGCGGATTTCCGACGCCGCGCGGTCTCGCCGAGCTTTGGCAATCCATGGTCGGGCACAAACGCCGCGCGCTATCCGACACGGTGGAAATCACAATTTTCGTCGAGGGCGTCGATGCGGACGGAAAGCCGGCGACGGCCGGCGGCAAATTCGTCCTGCGCGGCAGCCGCGTCATGATTCCCGACGCTTTCCTCGCCCCGGAAACGGCGGGCCGCCGATGAAAAAGTCGCTCCCCGCGCTCGTTCTCGCGCTCCTGGCCGACGCGCTGACTTTCGGGTTGTGCTGTGTCACCTTCTGGCTGCTTTTTCGGTTATGCCGCACGGATTTTGCCAACCGCGTCGGCTATCTGCTGTGGTTGCGCGCGTCGCCCGAAGACCAAGTGAATTATTTTCGGCTGCTCTTCGTGAAGCGGACGCTGCCGCTCGCCGCGTCGCTCGTGGCCGGCGCGACGGGCGTCGCGATTTTCAACCGCGCTTGGCGCCAGCGCGCCCTTGCGCGAATCCGCCAACGCCCTGCGCGGCCGCCGCGCAGTCGGTCCGCGTGAGCGCCGGCCGGCGAATGCCGAATGCGGAATGCGGAATGCGGAATGCGGAATGCCGACAACGGACCACCGACCACTGGCCAGTGGCCACTGACGACCGCCTATCGACAAATCTCGCTCGACCGCTCCGCGAGCCCCTCTATCTTCTCGGCCCCGATCGCGTCGGGCGCCTTGTCGCGCATTCGTTCGGCCACTTGTCGCCACGCCGCGTCGTCATGGGCGTACGCGCACATGCGCCGGTAAAGGAAACTGACGTCGTGGCATAACCCGCAGAAGTTCTGGAAATCGAATTGGCGCTGGGCCGCCGCGGCGCCGAGCGTCCTCGGCCGGCCGCGCCGGCCGGCCAGCACGTGCGCCACGATCAGGTCGGCTTCCCATTTTTGAATCGCGAAGTTATTTTGCGCCGTGTGCTGCCGCAACAGCGTTTCGAGCGTGCGGTCTTCCAGCGCCAGATACGGTTTCAACGCCCCGCGCGAATGGCAACGCCCGCAACGCATCCGGAAGAGCAGGGCGCCGTCGGCGGAGCGCCGGCGGATCAGAAACTCGGCGATGCGGCCGCGGGCGGCGGCGGAACTCAGGTCCGGGTTGTCCGGCTTCTTGTCCGCCATCCGGTCGACCGTTTTCCGCCACTCGCCCGGCGCCATCGCATACCGGTGCGGCAGGCTTGCCGCATGGCAGCGGCCGCAGGCGTGCGCAAATTCGGCGTGGCCGCGGGTGACGGTCCAGGAAAGGCGTTCATAGGCGGCCAAACCGAGAAGCGACGCGAGGAAAACGATCGCGATGGCGAGCAACGCAACCCGCGCCAAAAAGATCGGTCGAAACCGGCCTTTGCCGCTGCATTCCGAACGTGAAGGGAAACGGATCATGCGCCCTCGACCGACGGACGCAGTATTCATCAGGCGAGCGACAGAGTCAAAGTGCGCGGTCGAAGTCGGATGGGAGCCGTATTTTCGCTTCTTTTCCGGCCGCGACTTCGACCCGCCGGCCGGACATCATTCAAGTTGGTGCGCCGGCGGCCGGGTTCGCTTTCACGCCGCCGCCGGACTCGCCCCCGACCATTTGACTTTCCGTTGTCGATTCCACTGTTGGCAGGCCCGCCATGACGCGCTGGTACGCCAGAAGAATGTCGGCGAGCGTCAAAATCCCCGCGACTCGTTGATCCGCGCCGTCGACCACGACCAGGACTTCGTCGAGGTGGTTGTTGCGCAGCATGCGTTGCGCCCGATCGAGCGTATCCGTCTCGCGCACGAAAAATGGGCGTTTTTCGATCAGTTCGTCGGCCGTCGACGTGTCGGCCATTCCCTCTTGCACGGCGTTGATCAACTGGTCGATGTGGAAGGCGCCCAGCAGGCGGCCGTCTGGCGTGGCGACCGGAAACACCCGCTGCCGGGTCGTCTCCGCGGCGTTCATGACCTCGGTCAGCATCATGTCGGGCCGGACCTGAACATAGCGCCGCTTCCGGCGGTAGACGTCGCCGACGCGGAGGTGGGACACAATGTCGGGCGCCGTCGCCCCGAGCTGCGGCAGGGCCAGCGCCCGCGACCGAAGTTGGCTGCGATAGATGGTCCAGTCGCGGCTGACGAGGAAGGCGAAGGCGCAGACCCACATGCTCGGCACGAGCAGTTCGTAGTCGCCCGTCAGTTCGCTGACCATGATGACCGTCGAGATCGGAGTTTTCGCCGCCGCGGCGAAGAAGCCGGCCATGCCGACGACGGCGAACGACATCGGATGTTGCACCACGCCGGGCATGATCCCGTGGAACGCGTTGCCGACCGCGGCGCCGAGCGTCGCCCCGATCACCATCGACGGGCCAAACACGCCGCCGCTGCCGCCGGAGCCGATCGAGGCCGACGTCGTTACGATCTTGCCGAGCGCCACGGCCAGCAGCATCAGAATCGGAATTCCGGCGCCGTCCGCGTAAATCACATGCTGAATGACGCCGTAGCCGCTGGACAGCACGCAGCCGATGTCTTGGGTTTGGCCGAACGCCAGTATCAGCCCCAGCCCGACGGCGCCGGTCACCGCGCCCCCGAGCATCGGGCGCAACGGCGCGGGCAAAGGCAGGCTGGCGAACATCGTGCGCGTCGTATAGAACGCTTTGATGTAAACCAGCGCGCCGAACGCCACGACCAGGGCCAGCACCAGATACGGTCCGAGTTCCAGCGGGTTCGAAAATCCGTGCGTGCCGGCGCCGGAAAACATGTGCCCCCAACCGAAATGGCCGGCATAAACCGCGTAGGCCACAATCGACGAGACCATCGCCGGCAGCAGGACGTCCGGTTCGACCTCGGCGGAGGAGTAGAGCACTTCGGCGGCAAAGATCGCCCCCGCCAGCGGCGCTCGGAAAATTGCGCCGATGCCGCCGCCGATGCCCGCCGCGAGCAGCATCCGGCGGTCCCGCGAACTCAGGCCCAGACGCGTCGCCAGGAAGCTTCCGAAGCCCGCGCCGATCAAGGCGATCGGCCCTTCCCGCCCGCCGGAGCCGCCCGTGCCGATGGTGATGGCCGAGGCGATCAACTTGACCAGGGGCACGCGCGCGCGGATGCGCCCCAGCTTTCTATGATAGGCGTCGATCGCCGCGTCCGTGCCGTGGCCTTCGGCCTCCGGGGCCAGCCAGAAGACCAGCAGGCCGGACAACAGACCGCCGAGGGCCGGAAAAACGACGACGAGGAAGGGCACGAACGAATGCAGGCGCAGGCCCAGCACCGGCGGTTCGCCTCCGGGCCTCCCGATGTCGAGCCCGACGACGGCGGTCAGGCACAACTCGCGGATGGACAGGAGCCCAAACTGCAGGACGATCGCCCCGAGGCCGCTGACGATGCCGACGAGGACGCCGAGCGCCAGCCATTTCCCCGCGATCGTGAAATCGAATCTGCCAACCAGCCATTTGAGCCGTTTTTTCACGGCGCGCATCCTAGGGAAGTCGTTTCGAACAATCAAGCGCCGCGAGCGACGATTCCGCAGCCGAAGATCGCGTCGCGAACGCCGCGCCTTTCATCTGCCCTTGCCGGAAACTTGGCGCAATCGAATGCGTCCCTGGGACATAATCTGCGCCAGGAAAGGATCGGTGATCTTTCTTTCGAGAGAAATCGCGTAGTAGTGTTCTTCCAGGCCGCTCATGGCCCCAACCTCGTGCACGTTGTACGTCTCCTCCACTTCGGAGCGGAGCGCCGAACGAATCGGAAACAAGCCTTGCCCGAACGCGCCGAAAACCCGGAGCAAGCCCGCGTCGTCCAGCTCGGCGGCGACATCGACTGCGATGCCGCGATCCGCGAACCATTTCTCCATCGCCAAACGCAACCCTGTGCCAGCGGAAGGCATAATCAACGGCGCCCCTTCGAGCGACGCCGGAAATCCTTCCCGATAGCGGGCTGCGAGCTTCGCATCGCCATACAAAAGGATATCCGTGCGGCCAAGCGAATGCGTGTGGATTCGGCTCAACGCGCCGCCGCGGGCCGGCGAATCGGAAAGCACTAGCTGCAAACGGTTCGAGGTCAGCAGCGCCAGCAGGTCGTCCAGCGGCGCCTGGCGAACGGTCACGGCGACGCCCTTCGTCGCGTCGAGCACGGGTTCGATCAGGCGGTAGACGATCGTTCGCGGCAGCGTGCCGACAATGCCAAGGCGAAACCGTTTGCGGCGTCCGGCGGCACGGCCGCGCGCAACGTCGACCATCTCGCTTCCCAGGCGGAAAATATCGTTCGCGTATTCGGCCACCTGGGCGCCGAACGGGGTAAGGACCAATTTTCTGCCGCGCCGGTCGAAAAGCTGCCCTCCCAAAAACACTTCGAGCGCCCTGAGTTGAGCGCTAAGCGTCGAGTGGGTCAAGCTAAGTCGGACCGCCGCCCTGGAAAGGTTCCCTTCCTGCGATATGACCCAGAAATAAAACAGGTGGTGGTAGTTCAGCCATTCCATGGCCGTACTGTAGAATAAAACGACAAGTGTTGTCAATCTTTCGTTATTGTCGTCGGATTCGTCAGACGTTAACGTGGGCCGACGCGACACATGAGGGCGTTCGAAATGCATGTCGAAGTTATCGATCGCGGGATCGAAATAACCAGCGATATCGAACAATTGGCGAGAGACGTGCTAGGCACGTTGATGGACCATTTTTCACCGGATATCGATCTCGTGAGGGTCCGCCTGAGTCCGGAAGGCCGTTCGACCACCGTTCGATGCAAGGTTCGCGCCTGGCGCAGCGACGGTCCGACGATCGTTGTCACGTCTTGCGGAGAATCCGTTGCCGACGCCATCCACACTTCAGTTCAGATTCTCCAAAAAAACATCCGCCGGAAAAAAGATCGTTCGGCAAGTCGCCGTGCACGAGGCACGCTTCGGAAAGTTGCCGATTATGAGCTTTTTTTCACCCCGATCGCGCAATAGCGATGGATGACGATGCATGACGACCAAGGCTCACGCAACGTTTGGCGATGCGGTCGGAGCAGTTCCGCGTCAAATCGCCGGCGGCGAGTGGCCCGACGCCGTTTTTTCGGGTCGCCGGAGCGAATCCCAGAGCCGGCCTTGGAGGTGGGTACGCTGCAGTTTCCTGGCGGCGATGGCAGCCGTGACGGCGACCGTATTTTTCGTCTGGCGAATCGCGCCGCACTATTTCGATCTGATTGTCTTCTCGCCCAGCCAGTGGCGGCGCCCGCCGGCGAAAGAAATCGCCGCGGCCGACGCGCTGGCGGACCTGAATGTCTTGGAGCGCATTCTGCGCACCGGATATGTCGGCTTCGATTACTTTCAACAACGCGGAACGGATTGGCCGGCGTTGTTCGCCCGCAGCCGGGCGGCGCTGGCGGCCCATTCCGATCCGGTCTCGTGTTGCGATTTCGCCGGGACGATCAACGAGTTGTTTCAGACGTTCGGCGACGAGCATCTGGCCGTCTGGAACGCCCCGGACTGCCGCTTTGCGCGGCGCTGGGACTTTCCGCTGGCGTCCAACGCGTGGTTTCGCGTCGACGGCAATTCGGCGGTCGTCGACGACGCGGCCCCGGCCGGCGTTCCGGTCGGTTCGCGGCTGCTCGATTGCGTCGGCCGCGACGTGGCGAAAGATCTTCATTTCGCCGCAAGAAAACGCAACGCTCATTGGCAGTTCGGCCAGCGGATCATCTATATGACCGACAAAGGCCGCGAGGAAATCACCTGCCATTTTCGCGCGCCGGACGGCAAGACGACCACGGCGAAAGTCGCCATGAATTGGCTGGGCGACAAACGGCATCAGCCGTCGAAAACGATCGGCGTCGAGCCCGGCGAAACGACGTATGTGCGTCTGGGCACATGCCGGCCGAAAGACGAAATGGAAATTACGCCGTTCTTGGAATCGGCCGGGCCGGCGACGACGGCGCGGGCGATCATCATGGACCTGCGCGGCAATAGCGGCGGCTACACGCTCTATTTCGACCAATGGGCCAAGGACCTCTTCCAGGGATCAAAAACGATGGGCGTCCGCGTGCGGCTGGTTAGCGAGACCACGCTGCAAGCGAAAATCAACGAGGCGACGGACCAGTGGTCGCGCCCCGGAAACGCCCCAAGGCTGGCCGCCTCGACAACGGCTCGAGGCGCGGCGGGCCTCGCGTCGCTGGTCGCGTTTGGCGCGATCCGGCGCGGCGCGAAGTTGCGTCGTGTGGAACGGTATTCCTGGAGTCTCGCGGGCGGCGCCGAACACCCGTTTGCCGGAAAGATGCTGATGATCGTCGACCGTGGATGCGCCTCGGCGTGCGAAACGGCGCTCCAGACGGCGCGCGAAGCCTTTGACGCGGTTGTCGTCGGCACGAATACACAGGGCGTGCACACGTTCATCGAACCGTGTCCGTACCGGCTGCCAAAAAGCGGACTGGTCGTCCACGTCGCAGGCAAAATGCAGGACCCCGCCTGGTTGGACCGCGGCGAGTTGCGTGAGGGCCGCGGTTTCGTGCCCGATGTTTGGATCGACCTGCGCGACGACGGCGCCGCCGCCCGCGAGATGGGGGATTGCCTGGCCGACCCGGCCTGCGCCGAGCAAATTCTGCCGGTCATCAAAAATGCCGGCGAGCGGCGCCGCGACATTTCGGTTTATTAACCCCGGCGGGGCGCGAAAACGCAGCGGAACAAACGGCCCAGGCGCGGAATTTGACGCTCCCGTTCCGGAGAACAAGGTTGTAGTCTGGACGGCGGCGGACGCTTTCGTAGTCGCGCGGGGGCGCGCGTCAACGAGGCGGGCTCGGCATTTCCATCCGCGGGGACCCGATGAGGGAACGGCATTAGATGAGTCTGCTGCTCGCGATGGCTTGGCGCAACGTCGGACGCAACCGCCGCCGGACCGCGATCAACCTTTCCGCGATCGCCTTCGCGACGCTGACCATGATCACCATCAGCGCCATTCAGTCCGGTTCCTATGGTCAGATGATCGACGGCGCGGTGCGCATGCAAAGCGGACATTTGCAGGTGCAGGCCGAAGGGTATCTAAAGGATAACGATATTGCGCTTTCGGTTCCGCATTTGGAGCAAGTCTATGCCGTCGTGGACCGGCAGCCGGGCGTCGTCGGCGCCACCGGCCGAATCTCCACCGGGATACTGGTGGCTAAGGCGGAGGAGTCTTTCGCGGCCGTCGTGATCGGCACGGACGCGGTGCGCGAGCGAAATACATCCAACTGGCCGGCCCTCGTCCGTGAAGGGTCGTTTCTCGACCCGGCCGACGCGACGGGCGCACTGCTCGGCGGCAAGTTGGCGCGGACGCTCGCGGCGAAGCCGGGCGACGAACTGGTAATTCTCGGACAGGCGGCAAACGGTTCGATGGCCGCTGCGAAGATCCGTGTGCGTGGGATCATCGAAACCGGGTCGCCGGAAATCGATCGCAGCGCCATTATCATGAACCTGGCGCCGCTTCAGGAAATCATGGCGATGACCGATCGCGTCAGCAGCGTTGTCGTTCTTTTGGCCGGTTACCAACTCGTTTCCGGGACGCAGGCGGCCCTGGAGCGGCAACTGCGGTCGGTGTCGCCGAACCTGAGCGTCGTGAGTTGGAAACAACTGAATCCCGGCGTCGCCCAGGGAATCGAGATGGACAATTTCTCGGGAAAGATTCTCGTCTTTATTCTCGTGCTCGTCGTAGCCTTCGGCATTCTGAACACGTTCCTCATGGGCGTCATCGAGCGGTATCGGGAGTTCGGCGTGATGCTGGCCATCGGCGTCAAACCAGCGACCTGCGCCGGAACTGTTCTCACGGAAAGTCAAATACTCACGGCCGGCGGTTTCCTGGCGGGGCTGGCCGTCGCCGCCGCGATCAACGGCTATCTCGGCATCCATGGAATTCCCCTCTCCAGCGCCAAAGAAATCTACGAGCAATACGGCCTGACGGGATCGATCTATCCGGTATTGACGATCGGAACGGCGTTCCGCGTCTTTCTCCAGGTGTGGTTCGTCACGACGCTGGCGGCTCTCTATCCTTCCGCGCGGATCATGCGTTTTCGGCCGGTCGACGCCTTGAGGAGCGTGTGACGCCATGATGACGATGGTGACCGCCTGGCGAAATCTCTGGCGCAACAAGAGGCGCACATCGATCATCGTGGCGGCGATCGCGATCGGCATTTTCGGAGTGCAGGCGTCCATGGCCTTCATGAACGGGTGGATCGCGCAGTCCGTCGAAAACATCGTGGGCACGACATTGGGGTACGTGCAGATTCAGGCGCAGGGTTATTACGAAAATCCCTCGTTGAAATTGTCCCTGCCGCTCGATCCCGGCCTGAAGTCGAAATTGCTGACGGTTCCCTTCGTCAGCGGGGCGTGCCCGCGGCTCAACGATCAGGTGCTGGCCTCCAACGCGGAACGATCGGAAATCGCCCAGGCCAGCGGCACGGATCCCGCGGCCGAGCCGAGCGTTTCGCTGATCCCGTCGTCCATCATCGATGGACGATGGCTGCGGCCCGACGACGGCGCCGCCGTGGTAATCGGCGCGGAAATGGCCAAGCGCTTCAAAACGCGGGTCGGCCACCGCCTCGTCGTCCGCGCCAGCCGTTCGGATGGCGAGTTGACGGAGACCGCCTTGCGGATCGTCGGCATTTTTCGCACCGGCCTCAAGCCGCTGGACCGGAGCATGCTTTACCTCCCGTTGCCGGCGATGCAGCGGTGGCTCGGCCTGGATGGGCGGGTCACCGAATGGATTGTGAACGCGGTTGCCCCGGATCGCGAAAACGAAATCAAGAAAGCCGTGCAGGCGCTCAGGCCCGGCGCCGGGTCGGTCGTGACGACCTGGCAGGAGCAGCAGCCGATCCTCGTTCGCATGGCGGACCTGGTGTACACGTTCATGTTCCTCTTCAACGGATTCTTTTTCGTCGCCATGGCTTTCGGCGTGGCGAATACGATGCTCATGTCCGTCATGGAGCGGACGAAAGAATTCGGCGTCATGCTGGCGCTGGGGGTGCGGCGCCGCACCATCGTGTCGGTCATCGTGCTGGAAGCGTTATGGCTGGCGCTCTTCGCGAGCGCGGTCGGGAACGGCGTCAGCGCGCTGATCGTCCGGCATTTCGACCGGCGCGGTCTGGACCTTTCCCGCTGGGTCGAAGGGATGAATTGGCTCGGTTTGCGCGGAATCCTGCATCCGTACTTGCGCCCCGCGGACATCGCGACGGCCACGGCTGCAACCGTGCTGATGGCGCTGCTGATGGCCCTGTACCCGGCGTGGAAAGCCGTCCGGTTGGCGCCCGTCGAAGCGCTGCGCCATGTCTGAGGAGGCGCTCATGCCGATCGTCGAATGCCGCGGGGTCCGCAAAACGTATCGCGCCGGCAAGGTTCCCGTGCCCGCACTGTCCGGCGTCGATCTCGCCGTGGATCGGGGCGAGTTCACCGCGATCGCCGGTCCCTCGGGTTCCGGCAAGACCACGTTGCTCAATCTCATCGGCGCCCTGGATATTCCGACCGACGGCGCCGTGTTCGTCGCGGGCCGGAATCTTTTTGCCGAAACGCGGGCGCAGTTGTCCGAGTTGCGGCGGCGTCATCTCGGCTTCGTTTTCCAGGCCTTCAATCTGATCCCGGTCTTCTCCGCCTTGGAAAACGTCGAGTTCATCCTGATGGTCCAGGGGGTCGGACGCGCCGAGCGGCGGCGGCGCGCGCTGGATATCCTGGAACGGGTCGGCCTTGCCGACATGATGCACCGCCGGCCGAACGAACTTTCCGGCGGTCAGCAGCAGCGCGTCGCCGTGGCCCGCGCCATCGTGAGCCGGCCCGACCTCATCCTCGCCGACGAGCCCACCGCCAACCTCGATAGCCAAACCGGAGCCTCGCTCATGGACCTCATGGTGCGCCTGAACGAAACGGAAGGGATGACCTTCTTGTTTTCCAGTCACGACCGCATGGT
>CAZHPN010000105.1:0-20431 GCA_964534375.1 uncultured bacterium
GACCCACAGCTTGGAAGGCTGTTGCTCTAGCCAACTGAGCTACTCCCGCGCAATCTCGCGTTCTCCCGGAGGTGCCAACCGCGCGCCAAACCAGCGCTTCGCGTCCCTCCTTTGGGGCGCATTGATCTGGCGAGAGGTGGATTCGAACCACCGAAGGCTTCCGCCGGCGGATTTACAGTCCGCTCCCATTGGCCGCTCGGGAATCTCGCCATCTAGCGACAAATTCTTAAAGAGCAGTCCCTTCAAAGCTGGCGATGGGACTTGAACCCGCAACCGGCGCATTACAAATGCGCTGCTCTGCCATTGAGCTACGCCAGCATACCGGCGCCGCCCCTCGCACTTTGAGGGACGGTAATTATAGGCAAGTAAACATTCGTGTCAAGCGGCTTTCGCGCGAAATGTAAGCCCGGAAAACACGGCCGCCGCCGGGCAATTTCACGGGGTTGGCCCGGCGGGCGTTCTATTACGCCAATCGCGCAACGACGGCAATGCCCGCGTACGGCCGCAAGCGATTCCCTGGACCGGCGCGCGACTCTTTCCTCGGTCGGTTATTTCGTTTGCAAGGGCCCGTGGCGTAAATCGCGAGCACGGTGGGAACATTAACGGCGAGGAGGATCCATGGGTGCGCTTGTTTGCGCAAATTGCGGCGCGCCGCTCGACGTCACAGCGGCCGCGGCGGCGCTTGGCTATGTAAAATGCCCGTACTGCAGCGGCTCGACGCCGCTGGCGCAGCCGGCCCGCGGGGGAGCCGAGGCGGACGCGCCGCCGTCGCCGTTCGTCCGCGTCGGCAGCGACAATGTGGAGCTTCTGCCCGCGGATCTCGACGCGGTCGCCGAGCGGCCGCCGTTCACGAGAATCGACCTCACGCAGAAGCCGGGCGAGCATTTTCGCTTGCTGATGCCGCGAAAAAATGTGCTGGCGGTCGTTATCTTCGCGGCAACTCTCGCGGGCGGAGTCGGCGGCGGCGGCATTGGCGTCGTCGCGGCGGTCACCGCGGTGGCGGCGGGTTTCGGTTACGGGTGGCTGGCGTTCGCAATTTCCAGCGCCGTCGTTGTGGTCGCGCTCGCCGTTGGCGCCTGGTATCTCGTCCGCATCGCGCGCGGCCGCAACGAAATCGCCGGGCGCGGCGGCAAGTTGCGGGTCGTCAAACGCGGCATCACGGTAACGACCGCCGAGTATCCGTTGACTGCGGCGACCGACCTGGCGTTCGACCCCCTGGACGAAACGCTCGACGGCACGCCGGCTTACTGCCTCGGCCTGAACACCGAGTCGGGCCGGATGCCGCTGCCGGATTTCTTCTTGAGTTGCACGGCTGGCCAACAGCGTTGGATTCGCACGGAATGGCGGCATTTCCACGAATCGATCCGTAGGGGCGGCGGCCCGGAGTAGGCTTGCCCGAAGCGGCATTCCGAATTCTCAGCGGCAGCACGCGGCAAGCCGTTCACATACACTGGATTGCGGTTCGCTGCCGTAGTGCATGATCCTTCCCCCGCGACCGACGGCGAACACATTCCAAGGGGAGTCACCCCAGACGCCAAGGAACTCCGGCCCCATGTCATTCATCGTCGACCACGAGGAACCGTCGTAGTGGAGAATTGCTCCGTTGAAGCCCACGGCGAACACGTTTGACGAAGAGCTTCCCCAGGCACCGTACAACATCGCCAGCGCAAACGGATCCGTCATCGTGGACCACGATGAGCCGTCGTATTGCAGGATCAACCCGTCTCCGGCCGGCACTGTATATCCTACGACGAACACGTCCGTCGAAGAACTCCCCCAAATGCCCTCTAGATCTTCCGACGAATCGCTCGTCGCCAGCGACCACGGGGAGTGGCCATCGAAGTGAAAAATGGAGCCGTTGAAGCTCACGCAGAACACGTCGCTGCCGGAACTGCCCCAAATCCCATTGCAACCTGTCGCCGATCCGCCCGCCATCAGCGACCACGAAGAACCGTCGTAGTGCAAAATGACACTGTCGCCCACGACGAACACGTCTGAGCCAGAGATTCCCCAAACGCCGTACAATTCCTTTGTCGTCCCGGTCGTCACCGGCGACCATGAGCCGCCGTCGTAATGCAGAAGCTGCCCGGTGTATGCGGCGCTGAATCCTACGGCGAAGACGTTCGAGCCCGAACTGCCCCAGACACCGCCCAAATCAAACGTAGTGCCGCTGGTCATCCCCGACCAATACGAACCGTCATACTGAAGAATTGTTCCGGCGGTGCCGACGGCGAATACGTCCGCTGCAGAGCTTCCCCATACGGCAAACAAATCTTCCGACGTCCCGCTCGCCATTGGCGACCAGGAACACGCTGTGGTGTCGTTGTCGTCGTCGTCATCGGTCGTGTCGTCGTTGTCGTCATCGTCGTTGTCATTGTCATCATCGTCATCGGTCGTGTCGTTGTCGTCGTTGTCGTCGTTGTCGTCATCGGTCGTGTCGTCGTTGTCGTCATCGTCATCGGTCGTGTCGTCGTCGTTGTTGTCGTTATCGTTATCATTGTCGTTGTCGTCATCATTGCCCGACGATGTGTCGTCGTCCGTCTGCCGGCTCGCGCTGTTGCCATTGCCGCCGGAGCCGCCGCACGCAACAAGGAAAAGGAACGCCGTGAGAATAACGGTGACTCCGAAAATCATAAATGCATTGCGCTTCATGACGCCTCCGGCTCAGCCCCTCAACAGTCGTTGGCGTGCGCCGAGCGGTTTCGCACCAATTTCTCCTCGAACCCCGTTCGCGCGTGAAAAGTCGGATTTATTCGCGACCGGCAGAACCTTTTCACGTCGCTATGATGTGAGGACGATTCTTCCAGAATTGAGGTTAGTTTTCAAGGCAAAAAAACAGATGGCGTGCGAAATGCGCAATTGCGCGCCAGAAAAGCACGTTTTCAACCGCGCCGTTCGCGGCGCTCCGTGCCCTTCGCCCGACCGGGCCGGCGCCGCCGCGTTCTCACACGCCGCCGTCCGGCGCCCGCTTGCATTCTCGACGCGCGACCCGTAGAAACAGGCAAAGACGCGCCCCGGATGTCCTCCGTCGGGCGCGGGCGTCGCTGCCGAGGAAAACGACTTCATGACCGATAGCCCGCCTCCGAAGTTGGTCATGCCGCAAATCGAGCCGGGGATGGTGCTGGCCGGGCGCTACCGCATTTTGTCATCGGTCGGCAAAGGCGGCATGGGCCAGGTCTATGCCGGCGAGGAGGAAAGCCTCGGGATTCGCCGGCTGGTCGCGATCAAGGTTCTGCCGCCGCAAATGATGCTCGACGAAAGCCTGATGGCGCGATTCCGCGAGGAAATCCGCATCGCGGCGCAGCTCGACCATCCGCACATCGTGCCCATCTACAGTCTGGGCGAGCACCAGGGCGTCTACTTCTACGTCATGAAGCTGCTGGACGGCCAAACGGCCTTCCAGCGGCTGCGGCAGAGCGGCCCGTTCACCGAGCCCGACTTGCGCAAGATGGCGGCGCCCATCGCCCGCGCGCTGCATTACGCGCACAGCAAGGGCGTCATTCACCGCGACATCAAGAGCAACAACATCCACCTCGGCGCCGACGGCCATCCGACGTTGATGGATTTCGGCGTCGCCCGCGGCCACGAAAGCGCCGAATTGACCTCGCCGGGCCAGATCATCGGCACCGCCGAGTGCATGGCGCCCGAACAGTGGGTCGGCCATGCCGAGCCGCGCAGCGACATCTACGGTCTCGGCGTGGTGCTCTACGAGTTGGCCGCCGGCAAGCTGCCGTGCGACAGCCGGCAGACATACGAATTGATGAAATTCCACATGGAGGTGACGCCGCCGCGCCTGCGCATCGCCGCGCCGGGCATGTCGGCCGAACTGGAAGCGATCGTCCTCAAGTGCCTGGCGAAGGAACCGAACGACCGCTACCCCCATGCCCTGGCGCTCGCCGAAGCGCTCGAAAGCCCCTACCGCGCGCCCGATGCGGCGCCGGATGCGCCGCCGCCCGCGGTCGAACCCGCCGCGTTCACCGGCGATAGATCGCCAACGGCGATGGAGACAGCGCGCACGATGCTGACGCCTGGCGCCGCGGTCGAATTGGTGCGGGTCGACAAGCGGCTGTGGCGCAAGTGCGTGACGGCCGACGAGGCCTATGCCGGCGGCGAACTGGCCGAGGCGCTGCGATTGATGAAGCGCGCCGCGAAGGCGTATCCGGACAGCCGCGAGGTGAAGGAACGCGTCGAAAAATTCTCGAAGATGAAGGCACTGACCGATCAGATCATGGCGCGGGGCGACGCTGCGATGGCGGCCGCGAAACTGAAACAGGCGATCGCCGAGTACGAGAACGTCTTGCGCTGCATGCCGCTGCCGGCCGCCGCCGCGAAATTGGTCCGCGCCCGCGCGCAGGCCGAACAGGCCGACGAATTGCTTTACCGCGCGCAGCAGGCCAAACGCGACGGCCGGCCCGGGGAGGCGCTCAAGCTCGCCGCCAGGGCCTTTCGGATGCACCAGGAAATCGACCCGCCGCACGACGGCGGTCCGCGCTCGGGCCGGCACAAGCGCCGGCCAAAAAAGAAGCGCGCGCCGATCGTCACCGGCGGCCGGGTCGCGCTGCTGCTATTCGTCGCGCTGCTCGTGGCGGCCGTCGACGGCGCCCGGCCGCTCTTGCTGCGGTTGGCCGACGCCGCCTACGACGCCAATACCGACCAAAGCCTGTTCCTGGCCGAATTCGGCGCCGAACGTTATTACGCCGCCCTGGCCCGCCTGCCCTCGCCGCCGCCGCGCGTCGCCGACCGCCTCCGCACAATCAACCGGCGCGCGAAGGCCTACTATACGGCGCGGGCTAACGAGGCCGTGCAATCCGGCGCGCTCGGCGCCGCCATCAAGTATTTGGAAAAGGCGCTGGCCCGCGACCCCGGCGACGGGAAGTTGGTCGACGCGCTGCAACTGTACCAGGCGAAATACGCGGTGCAGCAAAGTCTTGCGACGAAACCCGGGGAAAGCGAGTGAAGGAAAAAGGAAAAAAGAGCGGGGCCGCGTCGGTTAGCCGTTGCTCGCATCCCGGTTAGGGTCGGCCGATTCCCATTACTCCCATATTTCTCATAATTCCCATATTTTTGTTCCAGCCCGTTCTCGGTTTACGGTTGCCAGTCGCCGGCGGCCGTTCGTCTTTCGCCGTTCCGCATTCGCCATTCCGCGTTGGTCACGAGCCGCTGTAATGCAGAATCGTGCCTGCGAGGCCGACGGCGAACACGTCTGTGGCGGAACTGCCCCAGATGCCGTTCAATTCCAGCGTCGAACTGTTGGTCATTAACGTCCAGGCGGAGCCGTCATCGTGCAAAATGGCGCCGTTCCAACCCACGACGAAGATGTCGGACGAAGAGCTGCCCCAGACGGCGTTGAACTGTATCGCGGCCGAACTCTGCGATACCGTTATCCAGGTCGAACCGTTGTAGCGCCAAATCAGGCCGAGGTTGGTGTCCAAGTCGACGCCGACGGTGTACACGTCCGAGGCCGAACTGCCCCAAACGCCGTAAAAAATGGCGTCGGCCTTGCCGCTCTGCGACATTTCCGCCCACGCGGAACCGTTGTATTTCATGATCACGCCGAAGTCGGAAACGTCGGTGCCGACCGCGAAAGCCTCGGCGGCGGAATTGCCCCAGACGCCGCGCAACGTGTTGGCCGTTGACGTCGACGACCACGAGGAGCCGTTGTAGCTGAAGATCGCGCCCGAGCCGACGGCGAACACTGCCGACGCCGACGAGCCCCAAACGCCGGACAACCAAACGTTCGTCGAACCGCTGTCCATCGCCTTCCACGTGGAACCGTCGTAGCCGACGATCACGCCCGCGTTGTCATAGCCGCCCACCGCAAAAACGTCCGTGGGCGAACTCCCCCAGACGCCGGCCAGCACGGTCTCCGCCGTCGTCCCGGGCTGCTGCATCACCGACCACGCCGAGCCATCGTAGTGCACAATCGCGCCGCTCCAGCCCACCGCGAAAACGTCCGAACCGGAACTGCCCCACACGCCGTACAAGTCCGCGGTCGTGCCGCTCGTCATCGCTGGCCATTGAGTCGAACTGTCGTCGTCATCGTCATCGTCGTTGTCGTCGTTATCATCGTCGTCGCCGGGCGAGGAGTCGTCGTTGTCGTCATCATCCGGGGAGGCGTCATTGTCGTTGTCGTCATCATCCGGGGAGGCGTCATTGTCGTCGTCGTCGCCGGGCGAGGCGTCGTCGTCGATCACGCTCGCAGCGTGACTGCTGTTGGAACTGCCGCCGCACCCGATCATCATGGCGACGACCGCCAGAGCCAGGAAAGCGAGAAAGGCAAAAGAAGATATCCGGCGCATCGTAGTCTCCCCGCGTACGAGTGAAGCTCTGGCGTGGGCTGCTGTCTCTGCGCGAACCTGCCGCCAGTGCGGACGCATTCCACGCCGATGCCGGCGCCGCGTCAAGGCGGTCTGGCGCGCGGACGGCGCGAGAGATGAATTTTGTCCACAGATTACACAGATTTCACAGATTCGGGTGGAATCACCCCGCAACGTGGCCAGAGCGAAGCGGGACGATCTGTGAAATCGGTATCGTCTGGGGAAGCTTGGATCAATCCCCGTGTTTGGTCAGCGTGCGCTCGAACCGGCGGTCCGGAATTAGCCACGCCAGCGCCACGCCGACCAGAACGGCGATCGCCGCCCAGCGGTTGGCGAAAGCCAACGGGATCGCCGCGACGTAGGCGACGATCGACGCCTTGCCCTTCCAGTCACGCCCGAGCGCACGCGCCAGCGCCGAGTCGGCGCCGTGCAGCGGCAATAGCGCGCGCGTCAGCAGGAAGTAGGCGACGGCGGCCAGCAGTTGCACAACCGCGTACGCCGCAACCGGAATCGGCGCCGCATGGCGCTCCCCCAACCACGCGGTGACGAACGGCGTCAGCGACAGCCAGAACAGCAAGTGCATGTTGGCCCAGAGCACGCGGCCGTTCACCTGCGCCACCGCGTGCAAGAGATGATGGTGGTTGTTCCAGTAGATCGCGATAAACGTGAAGCTGAGCAGATAACTCAAGAACGTCGGCACGAGCGGCGCGAGATCGGCCCAATTCGTACCCGCCGGCGGCCTCAACTCAAGCACCATGATCGTGATGATGATCGCGATCACGCCGTCGCTGAATGCTTCCAATCGGTTGCGGGTCATCGCGTCCTCTGCGCCGCCCGGGTGAGATCGAAGTTCGCTTTCCGCTAATCAAGCCTGCGCACGCGCGCGGGCGTTGTCCAGAGTCGCTTGATCGGGGCCTTGGGAGTTCTGGGAATTCCGGGAGTAATGTCTGGGTTGGCGACGCCGGTCAGCAGGTTCGGGCGCTCATGATTCCCAGAATTCCCGGGATTCCCAGGATTCCCGTTGCGTACGCACGCCGGCGGACTCGGAAACGCCGTGACACGGACCGAGTTCCACAGCCGCTCGCCGCTCAATACTTGATGAGCATCGCGGCGCCCACGCGATCTTCGGAATCCACCAGATCCGGTTGCCAGCCCGCGACCAGCGAACCGGGGCTGCCCTGGTTGCCGCCCGAAGGGGTGACGCCGCCGTGGCCCGAGAAGTACGGCACGTTTGCCGCGCGGTGGTTGTACTCCAAGCGGAAGGTGATAAACGGGCGCGGCATGTAATCGAAGGTCAATTGCGCGTCCCACGCCTTGAATTTGTCGCCGGGGTTTTCGGGGAAATACGGCGTCCCGGAGACGGCGGTGGCGCCGTTGATCGGCGGCAGAAGCACGAGGTAGCGGCCGGGGTTCGTGATGGCGCCGCCGCCGAAGGTGACGCCGAACACGTCATGGTGGAACCAAAATCGGTTGTAGGCCATGAAGCCCAGGAAATACTGGTTCGAGCATTTGACCCCGCCGCCCGATTCGCAGCCGGCGTCCAGCGTCAGCGACACCGCGGCCTTGTCCAAGCCCCATTCCGGCTGGTCCAGGTATTTGAAACTGGCGCTGTCGTCGGTGTGCATGCGTTTGCGGCCGGGGTTGCCCAGCGTGTCGGCGCCGCCGTATTGGTTGCCGACGAGCGAGAACCAACCGGTCGGCCGCCACAAAATCTGCCCGCCCCCGCCCGGCGCCTGGTTGAACATGCCGTACGATTGCCAGCCGTCGACCAGCCACGGTTCGATCTTCAGCGTGTCGGTCACGAAGATTTGCAGGCGCATGCCGTTGAAGAACCACGGCGTATTCGACGAAACGTAGGACGGCTGATAGGTCCAGTTGTCGAAGTTGTAGTAGCTCCAGAGGCCGATGTACGACATGAAGATGCCGGCCTGGATGTTGATGCCGTGCAGCGCGTCGATGTGGTACCCGCCGTAGCCCTCGGAGATGTAGCGATAGGCGTCGGCGAGATTCCATTGGCCGCGGCCCGGGCTCGCGTCGTTACGGGGCGTGGTCTGCGAATACATGCCGAACTGGGTCATGATCCGCGCTTGCACGTTTTTGTAGAGGAAGTCGCCGCCGAAGCCGAGTTGCGTAAGTTGAAATTCGTTGTGCCGAAAAACCTCGCTCGACCCGCCGATGGTGTCGTCCTTCGGACGATTGAAGCTGTAATTGTAGTCCACGTCGACGCGGACCTCGCCGGTGAACGGGCCCCAGGTCAACGGCCGCTCGCTGGCGCCGGCGTTGCCGGGAACCCACGAGAAGTCAGCGAAGGCGAACGGCTCGGTCGGCGCGGCCGGCTTCTTCTCCGCGTCCGGCGCCTTTGGCGGCGCAGCGGCGTCGGCCGGCGTCGCCGGCGGCGGCGCGGCCGGCGTCGCCTGGCCTCCGGGCGCCGTTTGGGCGCTTGCCGTCGTCGCTATCGCCGGACAGCAAACCAACGCAATGCTGGTGAACAAAATGTACGCGATGCGCATTTCACGCCTCCCTTTTCATTGTTCACGGCCGTCCTGGCGGAAACCAAGACGTTGACAACACCTCGGCTCTCCGTTTTTCGGCCGGGGATGCTGCTCCCTTTCAGATCAAGATGCCGTAAAGATGGGTGCGATGCCCGTCAAGAAAGCATCAAAACATTCGGACGATTTCGGCTCGTCCGCCAGATGGGTTTTTCGCGCCGGGCGTCCGGCCTGGACGCCCGGCTTCGGCCGGCTATAGCGCGTAAATCCCTCGTTCGGCGGTGCGGATGCGCATGACGTCCATGGCGTTCATCACGTAGATCTTGCCGTCGCCGGCCTTGCCGGTGGCGAGCACATCCCGCATCATGTTCATCACCGTCGGCACGTCCCAGTCGTTGACCATGACGTCAACTCGCACCTTCGGCAGGAAGAGGTATCGCTCGCCCTCGCCGTCGGGCGATTTTCCATTCCCGTTCCCCTTCCCGTTCTGCCTCCCGAAGCCCTTGACGTTGGTCACGGTCATGCCGAGAACGAGGTTCTCCTCTTTCAACACTTCGACCAGGACATTGAGCCACTCGGGCCGAATAATGGCGGTGACCATTTTGAGGCTATAGGATTTGCTCACCGTGGTGATCACCACGTAGGCGAGCGTGGCGATGGCCCAGGCGCCGGCGATCAGGAAGCAGATGTAGGCTTCCGCCTGCGAATCGGCATTGCCCACGGAGTACAGGTACACGATCGCGACGACCATGACGACGTTGAAGAGCACGCCGAGCCCGGGGATGAGGCCGTGTTTGAGGAAGCTGAAATCAGCCCGCTTTTTGTAAGCCACGATCGTCCATACGCAGGTCAGGCCGTACAGCACGAAGGTCCCGAAGTTCGAGGCCAGGGTGATGCCGGTCAGACCGACGACCGACCGCACGCCGATCGCGCCGATCAACGAGGTGACGATCAGCAGCGCGCCGAGCGACACGTGCGGCGTGGCGTGCGTGTGGTGGATGAAGCCCATCATGCGCGGCAGTTCGCGGTCGGCGGCCATGCCGGCGCTGACCCGCATCGCGGTGTTGATGCAGCTCAGCGTCGAACCGACGATCGCGATTGCCACCGTGACGGCCATCGAGATCATCAGCCCGAACCCGATGCCGTGCAGCAGATTGTCGCCGAGCAGTTTCGCCATGTCGCCGATCGGGGCCGAAGAGGCCGCCGCCGCCGCCATGCCGGTGGTGAGCGCGGCGCCGGCGCCGTTCACCAACTTCTCGCTGACCATCGTGCCGGCCGCGAAATATTCGAGCAGGTAGGCGAACAAGCCCTGAATCACCAGCGAGATGATAATGGCCTTGGGGATGTTCTTGCCCGGGTTTTTCGTTTCGGCGGAGAGCGCCGTCGCGCTCTCGAAGCCGACCAGAATGAGTATGGCCAGCGTCGATTGCACGAGCACGCCGTTGAAGGTGTGCGGCCGGATGATGTCCCAGGCGCCGCTGAACGCCCACGTCGCGGCGGCCTGCGGGTTGCCCAGACGGTACAGAATGGCCAGGCCGCTGAAGACGACCAACGTCATAATTTGAATGACGTTGATCCAGACGGCGGTCGTCGTCGAACCGGTGACGCCGCGATAGGCGATGTACCCGATGGCCGCGGTGATGACGACCGCGATCGCGGTCAGCGTCAGGTTGGTGAATTCCTTGCCGGTGAATTGCGTGAAGATGTAGCCGAGCAGCGTGGCGAACATGGCGACCATGACGCCGGGGTACACCCAATAAAACAGGTGCGCCGCCCAGCCGGTCGCGAGTTTGGACAGGCGGGCCATCGAGTTCGGCCCGGCCCGTTTGGCGCCGTTGCTGTCGAGGAACGCCTTTTCCGCGAAGTACGTGACGCTGGCGAACCCGGCTTCCGGATAGATCTTCGCCAACTGCGAATAGGAAATTGCCGTCAGGAAGGCGACAACCAACGCCACGACGATGCCCGCCCAGATGTCGCCGGCGACCGAGGCCCCGCCGGGCGAGGTGGCGGCCGCCTGCATTTGATACGTGATCCAAAGAAAAGCGCCCGGCGCAATCAGCGCCATGGCGTTAATCGTCGCGCCGGCTACGCCCAGAGTAGGAACGACGAGCGGTGATTTTTTGGCGTCGGCCATGGTCCATACCTCCGTTAATCGACCCATCCACGGCGATAAGCAAATGCCTATTGCCGTTTCGTCATCCAGACAAAGCAAGTTGCGTGCCAGACCCGGCTTCGCGACGCGTTAATAACTTCTAAAACGTGTCTTTATCAAATCTTTACAATGACATAGGCGGAACCGCATTATCTGAGGCGACCCTCATCCGAAAGCGTGGCCTTACGCCCGAACAAGTTGACGCGCTACAGAATTGTACCGAAATCAATGCGGCTTGCCTTGAGGGGCGTGACAAATCCACTCGCGTTCGACGGCGCAGACACGCGGCGGCCGACCGACCGACCGGAAAAGACCGTTAACTGAATTTTCGCCGACGGAAAGCGCAACCGCCGGCGCTCGGCGAGGTCGCGAAACAGCGCGAACGATCGGCGGGCAACAAATACACGTTTGTAGCGCATTTGTGATCGCGAAACATAAATGTATCTTCGCGCGACGGATGGATTCCGCTTCTTGCCGCCTAAAATTCGCGTCGCCAGGCGAGCGGCAGCAAGGCAAATGCGGAAACGACGGCGAAGGCTACGAAAAACAGGAACAGCGCGTTCCAACCCCAGGTTTGCGAAACGTACGCCGTGACGACGCCCTGGCAGGCGCCGCCGATCGAGCCCAGGCCGTTGATGATGCCGGCGGCGGAACCGGCCGCCCGGTCGCGGCCGAGGTTTTGCGCGACCGCGCCGGAAAGCAGCGCGTCCGGCCCGAAGAGCAGGAACCCGATCAGGGCGAGCGAGCCGCCGACTGCCCACATGCCGATCGGCCCGGCGACGCGGAGCATGAGAAACGAGCCCGCGAGCGCCAGGATCACCGGCGCGACCAACCGCATGGGGTTCTTCGCGAACCAGCGGTCGGCGACGCGGCCAATGAGGACCACGCCGACGATCCCGCCGGCTTCGAAGCTCGTCGACAGGTAACCCGCGGCGCCTTCGCTGTAACCGAGGCTCCGCTTGAGAAAAAACGGCAACCAGAACAGCAGGCTGTAGCGAATGAGCTTCAACCCGAAATACGAGCCGCCGAGAATCCACAAGGCCGGCAGGCGGATCATCGCCATGAACGGCGACCGGCGCGGCGCCGCCGGCCCCGCCGCGAACGCGACATCCACGTTGTCGTCGAGCGGCGGCAGTCCGGCGTCTTGCGGTTTGTCAATCAGAAAGAGAAGCACGATCAGCCCAACGGCGCCGACCCAGCCCGCCGGCGCGAAAAACGCCGCTCGCCAGCCGAAATTCACGAGGGCGAAGGTTGCCAGCGCCGTCGCCGCCAGACCGCCGACTTGATAGTTCGTACACCAAATGCCCATGACGAAGCCGCGCGACCGCCGCGCCAGCCAGGGCGTCATCGCCTTCACACTGTTCGGCCAACCGGTCGCCTGAAAAACGCCGTTGAGCCCGAACGCGAGCGCCAGGATCCACCACGTCGAACTCAGCCCGAAGACGACGGCGCCCGCGGCCGACGCAAACATGCCGAAGGCTAGCATCCGCCGCGCGCCAAAACGGTCGCCCAAGCCGCCGCAAAGGAATTGCCCGACGGCGTAGAGCACGAGATAGAATGTGTCGATGCCGGCCAGCGCGCCGACGCTGATGCCGAGTTCTTCGTGCAACCGGTTCTTGACCACGCTGAAATTCTTGCGGGTGAGATAATACGACGCGTAGCCGAGCCAGGTCAGCGTAAACGCCCGCGCCTGCAAGGCGCGACGCCGCGCTGCTGCTTCGTTCGCCGGTGGGGTTTGGTCCGTCATCGCCGCCTTCGCCTGCAAGCTGGTTTTCCGCCCACGGTAAGTTCTGTTTGGCGCGAATCGGTTAGCGGAACGTCAGGGAAAGATGAAAAATTCGACGAGCGTCCAACGCCGGCGTCCGGCGCCGCACGGCGTCATGCCCGTTTCAGTTTTTCGGACATGGCGCGGGCAATTACTTCATGGATCTGATCGACCGAAACAGGCTTGTCGAAGACAAAATGCACGCCGAGGTCGGTGAACTCGTGCCGATTTTCGTCATTGACGTATGAGGAGACGACCGCGATCAGCGCATTGGTCGCGCTTTTGAGGCGGAGCATGCCGCGCAACAATTCCTGGCCGTCATAGGTCGGCATCATGTAATCGAGGAAAATCACATCCGGCTGGGACTCTTGGATGCGGACGAGGGCCTCGAACCCGTTCCAGACCCATTCGATTTCGCAATCGACACCGCTCTTGGCGATGAATTCGTTGACGATTTCCGCCGCCAGTTCATCGTCGTCGACAATTAAGACGCGCAAATCCGCCATGATGCCGCCTCGCTTCGTTGAGTGACGCGGCCCGGTTCGGAAAAACGACCCTCGGCATTGACGGGCCGTATCCGCGCGGGCTGCTCACCGCGCCGCCGGAATCCCGGCGCCGTTGAACTTTTCTACAGACTTCGCATCCAACCCATATTTTGTATACCCGTTGCGGCGCCGCGAGTCCAGCCCTGCAGGCAACCGGACTCGGCGAACGCACGGCGGGTAAGCGTCGCGATCCCGTAACGAGTCGGCGCTAGATCCGCAAATCCTTGCGCGTTCGCTGCTTGATTTGTTGCAGCGTGATTTCGCGCTCGACCTCTTCGTTGTGCGGATTGATGTTTTGCGCTGCCAGAAAGTGGGCCATGGCGCCGCGCTCATCTTTTTCCGCCTTGAGGATTTTGCCCATGTACAAGTGCGCCCACTCGTTATTTTCGTCGACCGTGATCGCCTTTTCCAGCCGTCGCTTGATCGGCCCCACAATGCTGGCGTCGTACTGCGACAAACTGCAGAAATCCGCCCAGGCCCACAAGGCCGAGATTTCGCCGGACCGCGGCGCAAAGCGGGTGGCCTGGTGCAGCGTCGAAACCGCCTCGCCGTACCGCTTGTCGAGCAGGTGCTCGCGGGCGATGCGGACCAATTCCGCCGCCGCCTCCGGATTCGCCGGGCGCACGCCGTGGCGCGGCGGATCCGGCGGCGCGAATGTCGCCAGCGGCGCGGTCGGCGTCGCGGGCGCGGGCCGTGCCGGCGCAGGCGCGGGCCGGGCCTCGGCCGCGGGGGCCTTGGGCGGGACGGCGAAGGCCTGCTTCTCGACGAACCAGGCGCAGCCGAGAACGACCATCAAATGGGCATACCGAAGCCAGGCGGGGTGTTCCGCGGGCGGAATGGCGATTTTCATTTCGCCCAGGGTCTTCCCGTTCAACCGCTTCGCGTATTCGGGGAACGAGGCAGGCAATTCCAATTGGCCCCAGAATTCGTTGGCGCGATCGGCAAACAGCAGCGGATTGCCGGCGGCTTCGTGCCGGGCGAGAAAATCGATCGCCATCCGCAAGGGCATGTCCTTCAAGATCGTCTGGATCAGAAACGACGCCACGTCCACTTCGAGCGACGCCCCGCTGTCGGCGGACGAATCCGCGAGGCGGACATTGTATGTCCCCTGCGGTTTCGGATGACAGACGAAGTAACGCATTTTGGCGATTTTCTGTCGCCGCACGGCGCCTTTCAGGTCGGCCGAGCTCAGCAAGTTGAGATCGGTCAACATCTCGCCGAATCGCCGGTTCGACTTGCGCGCCTTGGCCCAAATCGCCTCGGATTCGGGCGGCGCCAGGATGCCTTCCGCGACCAGCAAGGCCCCAAGGGTGGCAGCCGGCACGAAGTTGCTGGCGATGTTCGCGACCTTGCCGCGGCCGACCTTGATCTTGACCTTCGTCTGGTTCATTTTCACGAGCAGGATGTGTTCTTCGTCGGCGCGGGACAACTGATAAAGCAGGCTGCCGACGGTCCATTCTTTCAATTCGCCCTGCTGTGTCTCGCCGGCGTCGCTCGCGGCGGCGGCCGGTTCGGCCGGCGGCCGCGGGACCGGCCGTTTTTCCATCGGCGAGGCGCCGGGGCGCGCCGCCGACGTGCGATTCATCCACCGATTGACCGCCTCATAAAGGTCGAGCGGCGTGGTGGACGGCCGGAGGCACTCGTCCGCCGCCCCCGCCGGCGCACTTCGACTGGTCAGCAGCAGAATCGGCGTTTGCTCCAGCCGGCGCTCGGCGCGCAGCAATTCGATCATTTTTTCGCCGTCGAACGGCGAAACGGCGCTGCCGACGATAATCACCTCGGGCGCCGCGCCGACGGCAAAATCACGCGCCATAGTGGCGTCGATGCAAACCCGCGCGCTGACCTTCATCTCGCGAAGGAACGAACGGTACTGCTCGAACAGCGTGTCGGCGCCGATGAGCAAGACTTGAATCGCCGAACCGCCGGCGTCGTTCACCGCTTCGCCTCCGCCTCGAATGACGAGATCACCCGAGTTGATTTCCCGCTTCCAAAGTCCGGATGCCGACATCCGCTTATCCCCTCTCGGACCGGCGACACGGCGATTTTCACGCCGTCGCACCGAATTTCGCCGCCGACGCCGGCGTCATCGCCGAGCCAACAGCGATCATTCAAAATCTGGTCTTCTACGGTTAACATTCGCGAGCTATCCACTACGCGATCGGCACGCGCCGCCACGCGCGTCGCCGAAGCGGACATTGGCGGAATATAATACGGTTTTCGCCGGATTGCAAAAATATTCCGCTGCTTTCAGATTTCGCCATTTTGTCCACCGCACTTGCGCGCCCGCCCTCCGACACGATTCGAAACGTGTCGAATTGCCCTGCGCCGGGCCGCCTCAGCGGAGTGACCGTTAACTGATTGAAATCTGCTCGGAGTCGGCTAGCCGCAATGCTCGCTGCGAAAAGCGATTCACCGGGCTGAGCCACTCTGCGAGCCCGAACGCATGCGGTATCTAACGCAGTCCAGACGGGAAATCAAGCAAAAAATTACAAATGTAAAAATTTTCTGCATTCATGTAGTTCTACGAAAAATTTGATCAGAATCATGCAGTATTGAGAGATTGTTCATGGGTCTGGTTCGTTGCGATCGTCGGGAAATCGTCCATAGATTCCCCGCGTTGCCTTTCTCCGGACTGGGATCGGAGCGATCAAACTCCGGGGCCGCGGCCGAGCCGAATGGTCGGCTCGACCGCAGTTTTTGAGGGCTGCCTTTTATCGATCGCGTTTGTTCGTGACCTGCCTCCGTGCTCGTTAGCGGTTGCCTGGCCTCTATCCGTCGCCCGCGGGTTGCCGCCCGCGAGCCTTGCTGTCTGGCCGGCCTTCCCATGGCGCACCCCGCGTCATGCGCAGGCGCTTCCCATCGGAGTTTTCCCTGCCGTTTTGATCCCCACTTTGCCGACCTCGCAGTCATCTCGAATAAGCCAACCGGGGTTGCTTCTTTCAAATCCGGCGCCAACCGCCTTCGACCAACGACCACGCAATATCAACGAGTTAGGGGCTTTCCCGGCGGCGGCGACGAACAGCTCGCGGCGCTCCCGTAATGATTTGTTACGCAATGTAACGTTGGATGCGCACACCCATTCCTCGTTTTCCGCCTTATGTTTGAAAAGGCTGCCATCGGAGAAGGAGAAAATCATGACGCAACCGTTCACGCCGCCCCCGGCCGAACCGCCGTGCCGGCCAACCTTGCGCGACCGCTTTGGAAACTTGTTCTTCAAGAATATTTATCGGGCCAAGCCGCCGTGGGACGTCGGCCTGCCGCAGCCGGAAATCGTCGCCCTCGCCGACGCCGGCGACATTCGCGGAGACGTGCTGGATATCGGGTGCGGCACTGGCGAGAACGCGCTGTTTCTGGCCGGCCGCGGGCTGCGCGTCGTGGGCTTGGATTTCGCCGCACGCGCCATCGCCCAGGCCAAGGAAAAAAGCGCAAAGCGCAACGTGGCCGTGGAATTCCTCGTCGGCGACGCGATCAAGGGCGGCGGTTTGCAGCGCGCCTTCGACACGGTCATCGACTGCGGGCTGTTTCACATCTTCGGTCCCAATCGCCAGCCCTGTTACGTGACGACGCTGGCGCGCCTGACGCGCCCCGGCGGCCGGTTGTTCGTTCTCTGCTTCAGCGAACACGAGCCGGGAAATTGGGGCCCGCGGCGGATCACGCAGGCCGAAATTCGGCAAGCCTTCCGCGACGGCTGGGTCGTCAACGACATCCGTTCCGCGCGCCTTGACGCGAAGATCAACGACGGTTTCGCGAAAAGCTGGCTGGCGACGATCACCCGCACGTAACCGCGCCGGCCGGACGGGGTCTACTCCGCGTCATGCGCCCCGTTGACGCGTCGGCCCAGGTAGTCGGAGTAATCGTGCGCTTGCGGCTGGTATTGCCGGCTCATCAAGCTTGACGAGACCATGAAGTCCGCGCTCGACCGATTGCACGCGATCGGGATGTTGTAGACGACGGCAATGCGCAACAGCGCCTTGACGTCGACATCGTGCGGATGCGGCTCCATCGGATCCCAGAAAAAAATGACGAGATCGATCTTGCCCTCGGCGATCATGGCGCCGAGTTGCTGATCGCCGCCGAGCGGTCCGGATTTCAGTTTGACGATCACGCGCCCCGAATCGTCCGTGTCGTTTTGCGCCGCCAGATCCTGCATCAGGCGCTCGACCATGCGGCCCGTCGTGCCGGTGCAAATGATGTTGTGCGCGGCCAGCGTGCCGTAATTGAAGCGCAGCCACTCCAACAGGTCGCGCTTTCGGTTGTCGTGAGCGACGAGGGCGATACTCTTGATGGCGTCCATGCCGGCTCCTTTCTTGGGATGACCTTAAGGTAAACATTGCCTGGACGCGCGACAACTCGGCGAACGGGCGCCTCGGCTCGTCCCTCTTGCCCGCCGGCGCGGAGCATGGTAAGCGGAACTGCAATTTACAATCCGCAACCAAAAGTTCAGGAAAGGGCCTTCTCGATGAGCATCCAAACGATTTTTGTCGTCGGCGCGGGGCAGATGGGCGCGGGCATCGCGCAGGTCGCGGCCGACAAGGGCTTCGCTGTTCTGTTGCACGACATCACGCAGGAACTCGCCGACAAGGGCAAGAACGGCATCGCCAAGGGCCTGGATAAGCTGATCCAGAAAGGCAAGATCGACGAGGCGAAAAAGGCCGCGCTGCTCGGCCGCATCCGCGCGGTGAGCCAATTCGCGCCGGCGGCGGACGCCGACCTCGTCATCGAGGCCGCGACCGAAAACATGGACATCAAAAAGAAGATATTCGTCGAGCTCGACAAGCTGTGCCGGCCCGAGGTCATCCTCGCGACGAACACGTCGAGCCAATCGGTCACCGCCCTGGCCGCCGTGACCAAACGGCCCGACAAAATCATCGGGATGCACTTCTTCAATCCGGTGCCGGTGATGAAGCTGATCGAAATCGTCAACGGCCTCGCCACGTCGGCGGAGACGTATCAGACGATCTACGAATTGTCGGTGAAGCTCGACAAGACGCCGGCCAAATGCGCCGATTACCCGGGCTTCGTCAGCAATCGCGTCCTGATGCCGATGATCAACGAGGCGATCTCGTGCCTGCACGAGCACGTTGCCGACGCCGAGGCGATCGACACGGTGATGAAACTTGGCATGAATCACCCGATGGGCCCGTTGGCCCTCGCCGATCTGATCGGCCTGGACACCTGCCTGTTCATCATGCAGCGCCTGTTCCACGGCTTCGGCGACAGCAAATACCGCCCCTCGCCGCTGCTGATCAAGATGGTCGAGGCCGGCAAGCTCGGCCGTAAAGTGGGCGAGGGGTTCTACAAGTATTGAGGTCGGGCGGCCAAGGCCGTTCGCCCCAGGGCGAGTCGGCGATTCCCGAGGCCGGCAATTGCCCCGCCCCGCGTCGGTGATTACGATAGGTAAACTTTGCTGTTCGGGAGGCCGCGTGAAACTGTCCATCCTCATGCCGGTGTACAACGAGCGCACGACGATCGAAGAAATCGTCAAACGCGTGCTCGCCGTCGACTTGGAAAAAGAACTGATCATCGTCGACGACGGCTCGGCCGACGGCACGCGCGAGATTCTCAAAGAGAAGATCGAGCCGCTGCCGAACGTGCGTGTTTTTTACCACGACAAGAACCGCGGCAAGGGCGCGGCGTTGCGCACCGCGAAAGAGCAGATCACCGGCGACATTGCGATCGTGCAGGACGCCGACCTGGAATACGACCCGAACGACTACCATTCGCTCATCGAACCGATCGTGGCCGACCGTGCGGACGTCGTCTACGGCAGCCGTTTTCTCGGCGCCAAGCGGAAGTTCATTTTCTGGCACTACGTCGGCAACCGCATGCTGACTGCCGTCACCAACGTGATCTACAACAAGCGCATCACGGACATGGAGACCTGCTACAAGGTCTTCCGTGCGCCGATCCTGAAAGGCATGACGATTCGCGCCGACCGCTTCGATTTCGAGCCCGAAATCACAGCCAAGGTGTTCAAGAGCCGGTGCAAATTCGTCGAGCTGCCGATTCGCTACGAAGGGCGGGAATTTGCCGAAGGCAAGAAAATCACCTGGCGCGACGGCTTCCGCGCCCTGTGGACGATCCTCAAGTTCCGCTTCACCGACTGATCAGGGCGGTCCGTTGAAACGAACTGTCGCGCTGCTGCTGGTCGTCGCGCTCGCTGCCGCCTGTTCCGCGAATTCGGACCGCTTGCGCGACAAGGCGCTGCAACCGTACGCGATCGGCTTTCGTCTGGGCGATTCGACGCGCGTCGCCCTGCGCGGCCGCCTGAATCTCCATACCGTGGGCGACGGGATCTACTGGTGGGAAACCACGGGTCCGGGGAACGTGCGCCGGCGCGTCAGCGTCCGCACCGACGGGGATGCGGTCCATTGGTTTCAAGTGCAAGACACGCCAGTCGCCCCGCACGTCGCCGATGAGGAACGCCGCTTCGCCGACGAGGTCCTCCGCTTGAGCGCCCTGCTCGGCGTCGGCGACGCCGAAGTCGGCCGCGGCGGCGCCGTCAACCAAGCCACTTGGCGCCTGCCGGATGGCACGGTGCTGCTGCTGCAGCTCGAAATCACCACCGACGCGCAATCCGCCGTCCGCTCGCTTGGCGTCGGCCTCGCCAAATACAACCTGCTGCCGCTGCTCAAAGAACAATCCAAGCCGTCGTCCCTGATCTGACGAACAAGTTGTCCGACGGCGCGCCGCTCGTCTCCGACGACCGCCTGGGCGCGATCTACTGCATCATCTAGGATCCGCGGCAATTTCGCGCCAAATCGCCTGGGAAATGGATAAAGAAGGGGCGGGCTCCGAACCCGCCCCCGTCGATTTCAAAATCGCGCTAGTGGTCCGTTACGAACCGCAGCCGACGCGCACCGCCGTGGTCGGATTCGCCGAATGGCCCGGCGCGGCGTCATCGTCGATGCTGGAAGTCGGCGCGCCGTCGTCGTCGATGGCGTTGTCGTCGTCGACGCTCGAACTCGGCGTGCTGTCATCGTCATCGATCGCATTGTCGTCGTCGATGCTCGACGTCGGCGTGTGGTCGTCGTCCGCGGCGCTGTCGTCGTTGTCGTCGTCGTCCGCCACGCTGTCGTCGTTGTCGTCGTCGTCCGCGGCGCTGTCGTCGTTGTCGTCGTCGTCCGCGGCGCTGTCATCGTTGTCGTCGTCGTCCGCGGCGC
>CAZHPN010000106.1:0-20415 GCA_964534375.1 uncultured bacterium
GGCCGAAGGCCGCCATTTGGTTGCGGCCCGAAGGGCCGCGCTAAGCCTCTGTGGTTCAGATCAAAGAATTCCTCAGCCGCGCGCCGTCGCGCCGTCGCGCAGCGCCACATCGAGCGCGGTGCGGCCCAGCGCCTTTTCCAGATCGTCCGGCGTCGGCGTCTTGGCCAGCGCCTCTTCGGCGGTGATGATTTTCCGCTGAATCAACTCGAGCAGCGCACGGTTCATCGTCCGCATCGATTCGTCGGCCTTGGTCTGCATGATCGAGGCGATCATGTAGGTCTTCGACTCGCGGATCAGGTTCTGCACCGCCGGCGTCGCCACGAGGATTTCGCAGGCCAGGGCCAGCCCGGCGCCGTTCGCGGTTTTGAGCAGCAATTGCGAGATCACGCCCACGAGGTTCGCCGAAAGCTGGAGCCGCACCTGCCGCTGCTGGAACGACGGAAACACGTCGATGATGCGGTCGACCGTGCGCACGGCGTCGACCGTGTGCAGCGTCGAGAGCACCAGGTGCCCGGTTTCCGCGGCCGTGATCGCCATTTGGATGGTCTCCAAATCGCGCATTTCGCCGATGACGATGACGTCCGGATCCTGGCGCAGCGACTGCCGCAGCGCCGCGGCGAAGGTCAGCGTGTCGCGGCCCACTTCGCGCTGGTTGATCAGCGCCTCGCGGCTCGGAATCTCGTATTCGATCGGGTCTTCGACGGTGATGACGTTGCAACTGTCGCGTTCGGCGCGGTACGCGACCATCGCCGCGATCGTCGTGGTTTTGCCGCAGCCGGCCGGCCCGGTCACGAGCACGAGGCCGCGGTCCTTCATCGCGAAATCGCGGACGACGGGCGGCAGGCGCAGATCGGCGAGCGGCGGCAGCTCGCGCGGGATGAGCCGCAGCACGGCGGTGATGTGGCGCCGCTGCTGGAAAACGTTCAACCGCATTCGGCCGACGCCCTCGACGCCCACCGCCGCGTCCAATTCGAGCGTTTTGTGAAAATCGAGAAGCTGCCCGGTGGTCAGCACGGCGCGGAGAAATTGAAAAATTTCCGTCTCGGTCAGCGGCGGCGCCTGCAGGGCGTTCAGTTCGCCGTTCATGCGCAGCACGGGCGGCGAGTTCGTTTTCAAGATCACGTCGGAGGCTTTTTTCCCGAAGGCGAACGTCAGCAGTTTGTCCAGCGGCGTGCTCATTTGAAATTTCTCATCATATTTTCGAACTGCAGCGGGTCGGTCGCCTTGGTCGCCGCGTCGCCGTAGCGGATTTTTTTCGCGGCGAGCAGCTCCGCGAGGGCTTTGTCCATCAGTTTCATGCCGATCTGCCCGCCGGATTGCATCAGGCTCGGAATCTGCTGCGGCTTGCCCTCGCGAATCGCGTTCCGGATCGCCGCGGTGCAGAGCATGATTTCGACTGCCGGAATGCGGCCCACGCCCGAAGCCAGCGGCAACAGCGCCTGCGACACCACCGCCGACAGGCTCGAGGCGAGCTGCAGGCGGATTTGCTGCTGCTGTTCGGACGGGAAGACGTCGATGATCCGGTCGACCGTGTGGTACGCCGTCCGCGTGTGCATCGTCGCCAGCACCAGGCTGCCCATTTCCGCGGCCGTCAGCGCCAGCGCGATCGTCTCGCGGTCGCGCATTTCGCCGACCATGATGATGTCCGGGCTCTGCCGCATGATATGCCGGAGAGCGTCGGCGAACGAATGAGTGTCCACCTCGACCTCGCGCTGTTCGATCAGCGAATACTGGTCGTCGAAGGTGAATTCGATCGGATCCTCGATCGTGATGATGTGCTTGCGCGTCTTGCTGTTGAGGTGCTCGATCATCGCCGCCAGCGTCGTCGACTTGCCGCTGCCGGTCGGACCGGTGATCAGGATGAAGCCGCGCGGCAGCATCGCCAGCCGTTTCATGATCGGCGGCAGGTTCAACGCCTCGATCGATTTGATCGAGATCGGGATCAACCGGAACACTGCGCCCAGCTTCTCTCGTTGGCGAAAGACGTTGACCCGGAACCGCGCCGCGCCGCACAACTCGCACGAGAGGTCGAGCTCCAGATGCGACGCGAAATGCCGCCGCTGCTCCTCGTTCATGATCGAGTCGATCATCGCCCGGCAGTTTTCCGCCGTCAGCGGCGGCGTCTCCAGGCGAAACAGCTTGCCGTCGACGCGCACCCGCGGCGCCTCGCCGGTTTGCACGTGCAGATCCGAACCCTGCCGTTTGACGAGTTCATCGAGCAAAACGGTCAATTGCGGATGAGGCTGCGGTGCCTCGACCTTCGCGGCCGGTTGAATGGCTCTCTCCCCTTTTGAACTTCCGTTTTAATCCCCAACCCGCGTGGGAAACGTTAACTCGCCGGCCGGGCGAAAGCAAGCGGACGGGGGGGAACGTGGACTTCCGGCGGCGCCCGCCGCCGACCACCGATCGCTGCGATCTCGAAGTTTCTGGGGTGCGCGAACCGGAATGTTGACCGGGCGAACGCATTGACGCCGCCGGCCGCGCGCGCGACACTGTTTTCGTATTCGAAGCAACTTTGATTTTGCGCCGGCGGAAAGCGCTCTGATGACCCGGCTGGTTTGCCAAGGGAACTCGGTCGATCGATAGAGGTGACCCATGCGTGAGTTAATCGTTTTGTTGGCTATTTTGTTGGCGGCGGCGCTCCTCGCGTTCGGCGCGTGCGCTCCAAACCACAGTTCCGGCGACGATGACGACGCTTCGCCGGACGACGACGACAACGATGATTCGTCGCCGGCGCCCGACGACGACTCTTCGCCGGCCGACGACGATTCGACGCAATCGTCGTGGACGCCAATGACCAGCGGCTCGAGCGCGAACTTATACGGCGTTTGGGGCTCTGCGCCGACGGATTTGTTCGCGGTCGGGGCGGGCGGCGTCGTTTTGCACTACGATGGTTCGGCCTGGTCGCCGATGACCAGCGGCGTGACGACCGATCTCGCCGCTGTGTGGGGCGCCTCGGCGACGGATGTGTTTGCCGTCGGGATCGCGGGCATTTTGCATTACGACGGTTCGGCGTGGTCGGCGCCGGGGAAAGGCGGGGCGCCCGACACCGGATTGGCGGCGGTTTACGGCACATCGGCCTCGGATGTTTTCGCCGTCGGCAATAACGGGCCGATCGAGATCGAGCATTACGACGGCGCCACCTGGACGCAGATGACCGGGACCTCGCAGAACGACCTGTTTGGCGTCTGGGCCGCATCGGGCTCGGACGCCTTCGCCGGCGGCGGTTTGGGCGCGGCGGACGTTTGCACGATCCTCCAGTACGACGGCGCGACGTGGACCGACATGAACGTTTCGTCGTACGCGACGGTGTCGGCGATCTGGGGCCTCTCGGCGTCCGACGTGCTCGCCGCCGGGTGTACCGGCGCCGCGGGCCCCTGCCTGGCTTCGGCGTTGGTCTACGACGGCGCCTCGTGGGCGGAAACGCAATTGCCTGGCCCGGCCGGCTATCCGAATGGCATTTGGGGCAGTTCCACGAGCGACGTTTTCATCGTCGGTTCATTCACCGATGTGAACTTCGCCTACCAAGGTTCGGTCGTCCACTACGACGGGGTCATGTGGTCGCTGACCGCCCTCGCCGGCCAGCCGTACCTGAATGCCGTCTGGGGAACAGGCCTGAACGACGTGTTCGCCGTCGGCGACAAGGGCGTGATTTTGCATTATGCAGGCCCGCCGGCGAAGTGACCGCGGCGCAGCGCAAATAGGGAATGGTGAATGCGGAATGCGGGAGGTCTGGGACGTGTGGGACCGATGGGACCGACGGGACGTAGTCTTTCGCGCCATTTGCAAAGATGATCGCCCGGCAATTCAGAGCCTGTTGATATTCTCCGACTGATCGATTTTTACGAACTCGTTCCCCGCACAATGGAGAATGAAGAATGGCGAATGGCGAATTGCCGACGCCGCCCGAATTTCGCCATTCGCCATTCAACATTCTACATTCCGATTTCCGCTCCTCAAAAACGTCAAGTTGGCGCTAATGGGGCGCCGACCCCTCGCGGAGCTTCCCCCGAGCGAAGTCGTGGGCACGGGGCAGGCCGCGCGCGGCGCGTGGCCGGCGGCGACGCTCCGCTCGTTCAGGGTAAACGCCGTACATTTAGGTCTGGTCGGACGGACGCCGCTCTGTGGCGGCAGATTTCCTTTTCCCCGATCTCGGCCGCTTGCGCCAACTGATCGACATCCTGGTCATCGGCGTCTGCTGCCTGGACTGCGGGGGCGCGGGATTCACGGACACGGAGACCTTCGGCCTGGCGCAGCGCCGGTGGCTCAGCACGGTTCTGGAACTTCCGAACGGCATTCCGTCGCACGACACGTATAACCGCGTTTTCGCCGCGATCGATCCGCGCGCCTTTATGGATTGTTTGTCAGCGCCTGGGCCGCCCAGAACCGACTGCCCTCGGCTAGGTCAAGGTGGACGACAAAAGCAACGAAATCAACGCCATCCCCGAGTTGCCGCGCGTCTTGGACTTGACCGGCTGCATCGTCACGATCGACAGACGGTGGACGCCGGCCACGGTCGCGTCGAAACCCGGCGCTGTTGGTGCACCTCGGATATCGCCTGATTCGTCGACCGCCGCCGCCGGAAGGGCTTGGCCAGCTTTGGCATGTCGGCAACCAAACTCAGCATCCGCAGCAAAAGGCTCATGGCCGGATGGGACGGCGACTACCTAAGAAAAGTGTTGGGTGCGTAGATGCGTTTGCCCTGCTCTGCAACCGGAGGGCCTGTCGTCGATTCGGCCGGCGACGTATCATGGCCGGGCGCTTCACAAAAGGATGACTGGACATGCCGCCAGAAGTCGCCGTCTTGCTCGTCGCTTACAACGGCGAGGCCGACCTGGAGACCGCGCTGGCGGCCGTTGCGGCGCAGGGCGCGCCCTGTGAGATTCACGTCTGGGACAACGCCAGCCGCGATCGCACGTGTGAAATCGCGGCCCGCCACGCGGAGGTTGTGCTTCATCGCAGCGAAAGCAACGTCGGCTTCTGCGCCGCGAACAACCGCTTGCTCGCGTTGACGGATGCGCCGTATGTCCTGTTTCTCAACCCGGACGCCCGGCTGCTGCCCGGCTGCCTCGCCCGGCTGCTGGAAACGCTGGCGAGCGCGCCGGCCGACGTGGCCGGCGTCGCGCCCAAAATGCTCAAACCGGCGACGGCCGGCGAACCGCGGCGGATCGACTCGGCGGGCATCGTCCTCGCGCGCCGCCGCCTCGCGCCGCACGACCGGGGCGAGGGGGAAATTGACGGCGGCCAATACGACGCGCCGGGCGAAATCTTCGGCCCGAGTTTCGCGTGCGCGCTCTGGCGCCGCGAGGCGATCGCCGACGTTTCGCTGGCCGGCCAATTTCTCGACGAGGAGTTCTTCGCCTACTACGAAGACGTCGACGTGGCGTGGCGGGCTCGCCGCCTCGGCCGGCGCTTCCTGTACGAACCGCGCGCCGTTTGCGAACACCGCCGCAACCTGCCGGCGCGCGGCGGGCCGGCGCTGGCCGCTCGCGCGTTCGTCAATCGCTGGCTGCTGCTGCTCGCCAACGAGGACGGCGCCCGCGGCTGGACCTACTTGCTTTGCCTGGTCCCCCGTGAGACGGCGCGGCTGCTCTGGAAGAGCCTGACGGTTCGCGGATTCGCCGTCGCTTGGCGGATGGCGGCCGCGGGTTGGCGCGGGGCGTGGCGCAAGCGCCGCCAAATCGCCGCGCGGGTGAAAGCGAGACCATGAATCAGAAGAAGTAGCGGGCCCCGGCCATCGCGCCGAAATAGAATTCGCCGTGGGGGTAAACCCAGCCGCCGGGCGAGGTTTCGAGGAACACTTCCAGGCGGAACTTGCGGAACATGACCGTCGCGCCGCCCGTCGCCCGCGGGGCGAGCCCAAAAGTGTAATCCGTCTGCCGGTTTCGATTTTGTCGATGGGTTTCCCACGGGTCCCAGCGATCCGCGAGATCGAAGCCGGCGCCGACGTAGGGCCGGAACATCACCGTATCGTTGTTAATGACGTCGTGAAAATGGTAGAGGTAGTCGATGATGCCGCTGAAGCCGCCATAAATGAAATCCCACCCGGCGGTGACCGCGATGGCGTGATCCGGCGCGACGAACACCTTGCCGCTGACGCCGATCGGCACGCCCCCGACGAGGCCGAGGCCGAAAATATGCCCGGTATACGGGTCGCCGCCGGCCGCCGCCGCCGGCGCGCTCTTCGCGGGGGCTGCCTCCAACTCCAGCGGCCACGCCGGCGCCGCCGCCAGCAACACCAGAACGATTGCAATCGTCAACTTCGTGCGATTCATACGAACTATTTAAGTTTGCCCGCGGGATTGTCAAGCGACGCGCGAAATAACCGCCGGCCGCCCGCGTCGGCCGCGCTGTTGAATGTAGATATCATATTTATTAGCGAGACGGGTCTTCGGCCGGCAATTCCGCGACGATCAGGCGGCACAATTCAGGCAGCGCCTGCTCGACCGCCGGCGTCAATTCCAGGCCCAGGTCCGTGCGCTCCGGCTCGACGCCGAAGATGACGATCTCGGGCAGTTCCGCGAGCTGCAGTTCCCACAAGCGGACGGCGTCGAGCAAGTTCAACGAGTGCAGCGACAAGAGCGGCCGCGCCGGCGTGCGCAGTTCGCCCAGCGGGATGCGGTAAATCGTCCCCGGCGGCCCGCCGCCGCGCACCGCGTCGACGATCAGCACCCGCCGTTTGCCTTCGATGTCGGGCAGCGCATCTAGCGCGCTGACGCCGCCGTCGTGCGCCGCGACGAACTCCGGCAGGCCCATGCGCCGCAGCAGCGCGATCGCCCGCGGGCCGGCGCCGTCGTCGGTCATCAGGGGGCTGCCGAAACCCAGAATCAGGATTGTCGGTTCCATGGCCCGCTCAAAAAGAAACGAGATGGGGCGCCGCCCCATCTCGTTGGTCGGTGCAGCGAAAAATCAAGAAACGCGGAACGCGGCCAGTTCCTTGCCGGCCTCGACGACGTGCACGGCGCAGGCGATGCAGGGGTCGAACGAGCGCACGACGCGGGCCGGGTCCATCGGGTTGGCGGCGTCCGCCACCGGCACGCCGATCAGCGCCTTTTCGATCGGCCCCATCATGTCTTTGTCGTTGCGGGGCGCGGCGTTCCACGTGGTGGGCACGACGGCCTGGTAATTGGCGATCTTGCCGTCTTTGATCACGATCCAGTGGCCGAGCGCGCCGCGGGCGGCTTCGGTCAGGCCCATGCCTTTGCTTTCTTTCGGCACTTCCCACGGCGTGTGGAACGGTTTGCCCGGCTCGAGCGCGCCGAGCCAGTCGCCGATCTTGTGCGCCAGGATCTGGCACTCAACCGCACGGGCCAGGTGCCGGCCGTACGACGAGTTGAGCGCGCCAAGGCCGACGCCCAATTTCTTGGTGACGGCGTCCAGCGCCGTCTTCACTTCCGGCACGCCCTTCATGTAGGCGACCATCATGCGGGCGGCGGGGCCGACTTCCATGGGCAGACCGTTGTAACGCGGCGCCTTCAGCCACGAGTAGCCGTTTTTCTTTTCGGGGGCGGCTTCGGTCTCGCCCTTGAACGGCTCCAGGCCGCTGTGCGAGCTGTAGTACGAATGTTTGACGTCTTCGACGATCCCGGCGGGATTGAACTCCTCGAGCTTGCCGTTGATCACGACGCCCGACGGCAGGAAGCGTTTCTTGCCGTCTTCGGTTTCCTCGAACACGCCGTACGACAGGTAGTTGCCGTACGACGCGCCCATTTTCGCGGCTTCCGGGAAGAGGCTCGCCAGGGCCAGGGCGTCGGGCACGTACACGTTGTCGATGAAGTCGATCAATTCGGCCAGGCGCATTTTGTACTGCACGATGCGGTCGACCGTCGGTTGCTGCGCGACGCCGCCGGGCACCAGCGCGATCATGTGCGGCATGCGGCCGCCGAAGATGGTGACCATCTCGTGGGCGGTGCGGCGTTTGCAAAGCGCTTGCAGATAGTGAGCGATCAACGCGACGTTGATGTCGTGGTCTTTGATGTAGAAGGGGCCTTCCCAGCGCGGCAGGAACGGCCCGACGGCGACGGGTTCGCCGGCCTTCGCCTGATCGAGCGCGGCCAGCACCCAATCGCGGACGCCGCCCAGCTTGCGGTCGGCGCCGCTGTACGTCGCGATGGCCTTGATGTCGACGTAATCGAGCGCGGTCAGGTGATAGAAGTGCAAAATGTGCGATTGCAGATAGTTGGCGCCGAGAATCAGGTTGCGCGCCAGGCGGCCGTTCTTCGGCGGGGTGATGTGAAACGCGTCGTCGAGGCACAGCGTCGCGGCGTGGCCGTGGCCGGCGGGGCAGACGCCGCAGATGCGCATCGTGATGTGCTGCGCGTCCAGCGGATGACGGCCGGCGAGGATCTTCTCGTAGCCGCGGAACATCTGGCCGGCGGACCAGGCGTTCGCCACTTTGCCGTCTTTGGTTTCGACTTCTATTTTCAGATGGCCCTCGATCCGGGTGATGGGATCGATCACGATTTTCTGGGTTGCCATGAGCGTGCTCCCTTCTGGTTACGCCGTTTTCACGGTCGAGAGGTTGAGGCTCGCAATTGCGCCGCGCAGACCGTCGCCGGCGTGATCCGGGAAGGTCGGCTCGGTGCAGCCGATGCAGGGAGCGCCGCAGGTGATGCACTGGTTCATGTCGCCGTTCCAGCCGCGTTTTTGGATGTCGCAGCCGGAGATCGGGCCTTTGCAACCGAGCTTCGCCAGACAGAGCGATTCGCCGAAATCCTTGGCGAATTGATTGCTCTGGAAGTAGCTGTACCGCTGGCAATTCTCGTGGGTGTCCGGATAGAACATCTTCGGCCGGCCTTTGTCGTCGAGCGGCGGAATGCCGTAACCGAGCACGACGTGCGCCAGCGTGCCGACCATCCAATCCGGGTGCGGCGGGCAACCGGGGACGTTGATCACGGGCGTCGTCACGCCGTGGTCCTTGAACCACTTGCCCATCGCGACCGCTTTGGTCGGGCTGCCCTTGGCGGCCGGAATGCCGCCGTACGAGGCGCAGGTGCCGATCGAGACGGCCGCGTGCGCCGCCTTGCCCAAATCGAGGACCAATTCGTTGAAGAGGATCGGCTTGCCGTTTTTCTCGCCGAGCATGCAATAATGGCCGTCGCCGGTCGGAATCGAACCCTCGACCAGGAGCAGATATTCGCCCTTCTTCTTGGCCATGATTTCTTCGAGCACGGCGGTGGATGTGTCGCCCGTCCCGGCCATCAGGGTCATGTGATACTTGAAGCTGATGATTTCGGTAATGACTTTCGCCACATCGGGATACATCGTGTTCAACAGCGAAACGCTGCAGCCCGAGCAGGATTGCGCCTGGAGAAACAACACCGGCGGCAACGCCTTGCTGGCGGCCAACGCTTTGGCGATCTCCCCCATCCCCGTGAGGGAGGCGCCCGCTACGGCGCCGCTGGTCATGGCAAGCTTGATAAACTCGCGCCGAGTCATTTTGCCCATAACAGGTCCTCCTTGAAAGTTGCGCCTTTATAGACCGAACCGACGGTTGGAGGCAAGGGGGTCGCACGCCGCAAAAGGCGCTTATTTTCAACAGGCGCGGCGACGGCAGAAACGCTCAACTCGGGGCCGATTGGTAATCTCCGGGCGGTTGGCGTCTCGCGAAAGGCGCGAACGAAAACCGGCGCGTCAGGCGTTGATTTCGCTCGGCAGCAGCGAGCGGCCGACCGACGTGAAATACGAACCGGCCGCCGATTGCCGGAGCGTGAGTTCGCGCCGAATTTCCGTCGCGCAAGGCGTGCCGTCGGGGTGGCGGAGCACCCGGACCGTCGGGCGGAAAACGTTCTTGGCGTTGGGCTCGAGCACGACGGCCGTTTCGCCATTGGTCAGTTTGACGTGCGTGCCCGGCGGGTAGGCGCCGAGGGTCGTCAACAGATGGCCGACGACGCGGGGCTCGAGCTCCGCGCCGGCCATGTCCGCCAGGCGATGGGCGACGTCCTCGGTGCGCAGCAGCGGGTCGGCGTTGAGCAGCTTGTCGTATTCGCTCGCGGCGGCGATCAGCGCGGCGACGAAATTCATTTTCCGGTTGGTTGGCAACTGCGGGAAGCCCTTGCCGTCAAACCGGCAATGGTGCTCGAACGCCGCCACAAAGGCCAGCGTCGGCGCCTCCGGAAGTTGGGAGATCACGCCCATGCCGCGCATCGGGTGTTCGAGGTAAATGCGTTTGTCGGCCGACGCGCGCAGCACGCCGTCTTTGATTTTCAGCGGGATGTCGAGCAACCCCAAATCGAAAACGAACGCGGCGAGCAGCAGCTCGTCCAACTGCTCCGTCGTGGCGGACATCTCCTGGCCCGTCACGTAGGCAATGATCGCCGTGTTGATGGCGTGGCCGATCAGATCGTCGGGCGCGTGGCGCGGATGCAGGCGCGAGAGCATCGCAAAGCGGTCGTCCGCGAGCGCCTGCGCCAATTGGGCGCGCCCGGCGATGACCGGCTCCAGGTTCAGCTTCGCGTTGGGCGTGAGCATCGCGACAACGAGGTCGGTAAGGGCCTTTTTCAGCGCCGCGTAGATCGCGTCCGCGGCGTCGGTGTTCGTCGAGATTTCGCGCAATTCGCCGGCGATCTCCACGCGCTTGAACAGGATGTGCGGGACCTCGGCTTCCTCGATCGTCCCCATCACGTCGGCCATTTCTTTCCAATAATTGACGTTCTCGACGAGCAGGCTGACGAAGCTCGCCAACTCGTTGGGCGTAACGCCGCGGAGCACGGTGATCGACTCGATCTGGCGGCTGGTCATCGCGCGGTACAGCGGCTGGGCCTGTTCCGACACCTTGGCCAGCGGGACCTTTTCGTAGAGAAATTCGCCGCCGAGCAGCACGATCGTCCACTCGTCGCTGTCCTCGCCGAGCAGCACCGTGTAGGCGTCGATGAACCGCTGGCAATTGGCTTCGAGGATGGGATGTTTCTCCGGGTACATCGCGCGAGAGCGCACCGCGGACGAGAAAATCTTCACCAATTCCTCGGATTGCAACATCTTGGTCGGCTGAATCTGCGGCATGGTCAGTTGCCCTCCCGCGCCCGCGCGTCGGCCAGGCTTTTCTTGCAGATCCGCTTGATCGTCGCGTTCCAGCTCTTCGCGCCTTTTTCCAAGACCGCCAGGCCGGCGCCGTCGCCGAGCGTGGTGAGGCATTTGGCGGCGAGCGCGACCAGATCTTCGTCAGGCCGTTGGTAGAAATGGACGTTGGTGACGTACTTCTCGAGCACCTCCGCGGCTTGCGGCGCCTTCAACGAGCCGAGCGAGCGGATGGCCAATTCTTCGGCCTGCACGTCGCCGTCGAAGCACTCCTTGGGGCGCAGCGCTTCGATCAGCAGCGGCGCCGCGCTGTCCACCATCTTGAATTGCCCGAGATTGATGATCGCCTGATGGCGCACGCTTTCGTCGGGATCGTGGATGAGTTTCGCGAGCAGCGGCACCGCGCGCGCGCCCTGCGTCGAAGTCAGCGCCTTCACGACTTCTTTGCGGACCTTCGGTTCCGGATGTTCGACGGTCATCTCCAGGCTGTCGATGAGATCTTTCGGCTGCAGTTTGATCAGCAGGTTGATCATGTTCCGGACCATGTGCCAGTCGGGGTGCTGCAATTTTCCGCGAATGAGGTCCGCCACCCGCATGCCGCTTTCCTGGAGGATGCCGAGCAGAAACATGCGCGCGTTGCGATCCGACTCGGTCTCCAGCGCGTTGACGATCGGCTCGAAGGCCGCCGGGCCCATGTGGACCAACAGATCGCGGATCTGCGCGCCGTGTTCTTTGCCCAAATCGTGTTCCGCCGCGATAAGGTCGGCGGCCAGCGATTCCTGCTGCAAATCCTGCAAAACCTGACGCGCGGTGCGGCACGAAACGCTGTTCTCGTTGGGATTGGACGCGTGCCGGGACAACGTCTGGACCATCGAATAGGCCAGCGAGATCTGCTGCGACCGAATCAGATCGCCGATCATGGCGTCGAGGTTTTTGGCGTACAGCGCGTAACTGTCGGACTTCTGAACCATGTCCAGCGCGACCAGCAGGTTGCGGCAGTACGAATCCTGGATCCGCGCCGGGTCGAAATCGACGAGCACGTCGGGGTCGTCTTTGCGGTAGTGTTGCTCGAGGACGTCGCGGACCGCTTGCTCGCGCGATTGCTGTTCCTGCGCCGCGTTCGCCAACGTTTGTTGGAGCCGCCGGAGCCTCGGATCGGCCAACGCTATCTCCTCGAGTTCCTTGGAGATGTTGACCAACGAGACGTCGTGCTTGTTGTCGGTGTCGAACACGAGATTGCGGATTTCCGTCAGAATGGACTTTTCCCGGCCCTGGCCGACAAATTCCTGATAGACCTTGCCCAAATCGCGGACGTTGTCGTCTCTCTGGTCGTAGCCCTTGATGATGCCGCGCGCGAGTTTGCGCGCACCGACTCGTTCGATGGCCCCCGGCATCGCGGCCCCGCCCTTGGCCGCAACGGTCTTGGCTTCCACCGCCATTTTCTTGAGCAAGAAATACATGGCCTTCGGGTTCGTGCCCTCCATGACGCGCTGGATTTGGGTCTGGAAGGCTTTCATCGAATCGGCGTCGGTCGTCCGCGGATCGGGTGTGATCGAAGCGACCATCTCGAGAAACGATTCGGCGAATTTGCCGGCGTCCGCCGCCCGGCCTTTGGCCGAAAACGCACTGTTGAGCGCGTGGGACAGGCGGACGGCGTTGGCCAGCAGGTCTTTCGCGAAAGCGGTGGCCGACTGGCGATCCTCGTCCTCCTCGTATTGCCAGCCGCGCGCGAGCCGTTTCCAGATTTCGGCGTCGGACGCGTCGGCTCCGGCGTGGTCGAAATCCTGCTCGCGCAACTTGTAGTCGATGACCGCGATGTCGATCGAGGTGACGCCGCGGGAAAGCAGCAGTTCCTTATAACCGCCCGCTTCCGCCGCCGTCAGCGGATCGACCGAAAGCGTTTCGAAAAATATGCTCATGTTCTCGCGGGTCAGGCCGCGTTGGAATTTGATTTGCGTGACGCCGTATTGGTGCAGGACGCTGATGAACGAGCCCATCCATTCGTCGTCCAACAACTCCTGGTCTTCGATGTACAGCCGGTCGCTGCCGATGCCGATCGCCAGCGTCTGCAGCCGCTCGAAGTAGCGCTGGAAATAGACCATGACTTGGTTCAGGCCCTGTTCGACGACGGCGTGCCCCGGCGGATACATCGTGTATTTGCGCATCAGCGCGCCGAAAGCGGTAATGAGCGGCGCGTAGGGGCTCTTGTTTTGGGCCTGCGTCATGACGCACCTCTTTTCGCGATTGATTCACGGCGCGACGTGCAACGAACCGCCGCGCCGCCGCGCTTTTGGCGCCACACACCTCCGCCCGTCGCACGATTTGTGAGGCGTTTTCAGCGGCGGACCCCGTGTGAACGCGCGATCGCTGTCCGCACCCTTCCCAGCCTTATTAATACTTGTATTTACGGCTCACAATCAAGAGGCCAACGGGCGGTTTGCCGCCGGCGTCACGAATTTTCGAACGGCTCGCCGCACCCCGGGCATTTCTTGGCGGTGGGCGGAACTTCGGCGCCGCAACGGTCGCAGAAGGAGACCGCCCGTTCCCCGGCGTCGCCGGCCGCGGTTTGGCCGATTTCTGCAGTGTCCGGGGCCGGCGCGTCGATGGCGTTGACGAGGATCTCTCTCGCGCGGGCGAGGCGATGCCGGGGCACGAGGATTTTGCCATCCTGCGCGGGATAGATGAGCACGGCGCCGACGACATCGCCGGCGAGCACGTACGGAATTCCCGCCGCTTCGAGTTCGGCGACGATCAGCCGCGTCTCGAACGCGCCGCGGCGATCCGCCAGCACGGTCATCTCGTCGAGCGATTCATTGACGTCTACGACCGGCGGCGGCAAGGCCTCAACCAGATCCGCGCCGCAATCGAGGCATTTGGCGACCCCGGCGACATATTCGATGCGGCAACTCGGACAATAGGCCATCCGCGCCTCCTTTCGGCGAAACCTGCTGCTATTTTAGACACTGTCGCGCGGCGCGGCCATCAGCCGAATGCGGAATGCCGAATGCGGAATGCGGAATGCAGACCGGCCGGCCGGGAATTCCCCATTCGCCATTCGCCATTCGCCATTTGGACGGAATGCCGAGTGCGGCATGCGGAATACGGAGGGAACTTTTCCGGCCATGTACCGAGCTCGGCCGGGCCGCTTATCCGGCCCCTACCCGCCGATCTTTTCGCCCGCGGCCGGCGCGCGCAGGCGATCGAGGCCGAAGCGTTTGGTCAGGATGCGGTCGGTCAGACCGACCGGGAGCAGCCATCGATACAGCGGCAGGCGGATCGAGTTGGCCGCGAGACGGAAGATGGCCGGCGGTCGCGGCCGGGTTGCGGCCTCGACGACATGGCCGGCGAATTCGTCGGCCGCCATGGCGCCGCGCTGCCCTTCGCGGGCGCGGCCTTCGATGAAGCGGGCGATCGACGCGTAACGTGAATTCGGCGGCAGGATTTTGCCGACGATCTGCGCCGCCGTGTCGCCGAAATGCGAGGCCACGCCGCCGGGCTGCAGGCACATGACCTCGACGCCGAACGGCGCGAGTTCCATGCGCAAGGCGTCGGTCAACGAGTGCAGCGCCGCTTTCGAGGCGCAGTAGGCGCCGGCGAACGGCGTGGTCAGTACGCCCGAGACGCTGCCGACGTTGACGATCACGCCGCCGCCCTGCGCGATCATCAGCGGCGCGACGGCCTGCGCCACGGCCAGCGGGCCGACGACGTTCGTTTCGAGCTGGCGGCGCAGTTCGTCGGGCGGCAGTTCGAGCGCCGGGCCCATCAGGCCGAAGCCGGCGTTGTTCACCAGCACGTCGATGCGGCCGGCGCGGGCTGCGGCCGCTTCCACCGCCGCGGCGATCGACGCGGCGCTGGTCACGTCGAGCGGCAGCGCGGCGAGCGGCGCCGGGTCGAGGTCGGCGAGGGTTTCGGGCCGCCGGGCCGTCGCGATCACTTGATGGCCGGCGCGCGCGAAGGCCGCGGCCAGGGCCCGGCCGATGCCGGTCGAGCAACCCGTAATCAGGACCACCAACGATTTCTTTGCGTTCATCGGGCCTCCGTGCCGGGCGGGCGGCGCCAGATCTCGGCCCGCACCGGCGGTTGGGTCGCGAACGGCGGCCACGCGGCTTTTTCCGCCGCCGTGAAGCCAGCCGCCGTCAACGCTTGTTTGATCAGCGCGACGCCGCGATCGGTCTCGCGCCAGTTTTCGTGCGTCAATAAGAGCGCCACGCGCGCGGGCCGCGCCAGCAACGGCCGCAGCCGCTCGAGGTCCGCCGCCGTGGCGATCCCCGGCTGCACGCGCGGCGCCGGGCGGTCGCCGGCGGACCGCAGATCGATGGGCACGCCGACGACGGCCCGGCCGGCGCCGTAAAAACGGTAAGCGTCGGCGGCGAACCAGGCGACGCCGAGACCCAGATCGTCCGGCCCGAGGCGGGCGTCGATCCATTGCACGGCCGGCCGCAGGGGCTCGTCGCCGACGCGGGCCGCCGCCGGCAGGCTGAAGACGTCGGCGGCCAGCAGCACGGCGAAGAGCGCGCCCGCGACGAAACCGCGGCGGGCCAGCGCAAAGGGCGCGACGGCAAGCACCGCGACCGGCGCGGCGAGGATCGTGAAGTAGTGCAGTGCGAAAAACGCGTGAAACACCGTGTGCGCGACCAGCGCCAACGCCACGGTCGCCGCCACGGGCAGCGCGACCGCGAACAAGCGCCCGCGGGCCTCCGCCGGTTCGGCGCGCCGCAGCCGCCCGTAGCCCCAGGCCAGCAGCACGAAGATGAGCGCCGTGCCGCAGGCCCCCGCGGCCCACGGCGCGACCGCGCGCACGGCCGTTTCCACGCCGTCGACGCCCGCCGCCTGCGCGAGCAATTGCGCCGTCCGGCGCAGCAGTTCGCGCGGCGACGCCGTCAGTTCGAGCCAGCCCGCGCCCAGGGAATTGCGATATTGCGCAAGCAACAGCGGCAGCCACGGCGCGAACAGCAAACCCGCCAAGCCGGCGGCCTGCAGTGCTCGTTTGCCGGCCGCGCGGCCCTGGCGGCGCAGCCGCCAGCCCGCCGCCGCGAGCCCCGCGAGCAGCAGCAGGTTGTAGTAAAAACAGTAACTGGCGAGCGCCGCCGCGACCGCGAGGCGCAGCGTGCGGCGCCGGTCGGGTTGGTCGATCAGCGCGGCGAACTCGCACATCATCCACGACGCGAGCAGCGTTGCCGGCGCGTACGTCCGCACCATCAGACTCAGCGAATAGCCTTGCGGCGCCACCATCAGCAGCGCCAGGGCGAGCAGCCCGACCGTTTCGCCCGCCAGCCGCCGGCCGAGGCGCCAGGCGAACAGACCTGCGCCGACCCAGCACAACGCGGAGGCGAGCCGCCAGGCCGTTTCCGAAAAACCGAGCCGCATGAGGCCGCTCAAAAAGAGCTGGTATAGCGGCGGGTGCACGTCGGCGAGCACCGATCGCCAAACGGCGCCCTGGCGCGCCGCCAGCGCGAAATAGACTTCGTCGGTGTTGAGGCTGCGGCTGGTCGCGCCGGCGAGGCGCAGGCAGAAACCCGCCGCGGCGATGCCCAGGGCGGCGAAAACGGCCGGCGGCGCGAGCGGCCGCTTCATCGATCGCCCTCGATTTCGAATTTGAAGAAATCCTGCGGCTGCGGCGCCGCGGCGCTCGGCGCGTACTCGGTCGGCTCGGCGCCGGCGACGAACACCTCGTTGTAGCCGGGCGCGTCGGGCTGGGCCAGCAGCCCGGTTTGCGGATCGACGCGCGCGTAGACGAGCCCGGGCGGCGGCGTGAAGCCGATGTTCGGCTGATCTTCGAGCGCGACCTTCATGAAATCGATCCAGATCGGCAGCGCGGCCGACGAGCCGGATTCGCCGGACCCCAGCGTCAGGCCGCCCTTGTCGAAGCCGACCCAGACGCCGGCGATCACCTGCGGCGAAAAGCCCACGAACCAAGCGTCTTTGTAATCGCTGGTCGTGCCGGTCTTGCCCGCGACGGTCCGCCCGAGCGCGCTGGCGCGGGCGCCCGTGCCCTCCGTCGCGACGCTATGGAGCATGGTCGTGATGACGTAGGCCACCTGCGGGTCGAGCACCTGCCGCCAGAACGGCCGGCCTTCCTGCGCGACGCGGGCCGGAATCTCGCCGCGGGGCTCCGGCGTTTCCTGCGGCTGCGGCGCCGCCGGCGAGGGCGTCGGCGCGGGCTTCGGGCCGACGCCGAAGCTGTGCAGGAACTCGACGAGCCGATCGTCGGCCGGGGGCTTGGGCACGGCCTCGTTGGCGTCGGCCGGCGGCTGGTCGACGACGCGGTTGCGGCGCAGATCGGGCACGCCGGTCATCGGCGGGGGCTGTTCGACGAAATCGCTGAGGGTTGCGTCTTCCAGCACGGCGCCCGAGCGATCGGCGACTTTCCGGATGAACACCGGCTCGCCCCATTTGCCGCCGGTGGCGAACACCTCGTAGGCGTTGACCAGTTCCAGCGGCGTCACCTCGTAGGTGCCCAGGGCCATCGAGAGGTCGCCGCCGTGCAGCTCGAGCAGGCCGAGGCGGCGCGCGAAGCGGACGATGTAATCCACCCCGAGCATTTCCGCGACGCGGATCGTCACGGTGTTGACCGAGTGCGTCAGCGCCTGCCGCAGCGTCATGTAACCGTGAAACGTGTGGTCGTAGTTGGCCGGCCGCCAGTTGTCGCCGAAGATGAGCGCGGTGTCGGCGAACACGGTCGCGGGCGTCAGGCCGGCGTTGAGCGCCGCCGCATAGACGATGGGTTTGAACGCGCTGCCGGGCTGGCGCCGCGCCTGCACCGCGCGATTGAATTGGCTGCCCGCGAAATCCTTGCCGCCGATCATCGCCAGCACCTGCCGCGTGTTGACGTCCATCGCCAGCAGCGCGCCGTCCGCCGACGGCCAGGCCGCCAGCGTGTAGGGCCGATCGGCTTTTTCCCGGTAGACCAGCACGCGATCGCCCGGCCGCAGCAATTGGCTGACGCGATGCAGCGTCCCGACGCTGAAGACGCGGTCGCCGCGCTGCACCTTGGTCGGCCACTTCATCTGCGCGAACGGCGCGCGGATCGTCGGCCCGCCGAGATCGATTCGCGCCCAGCCGGCCTCGTCGTCGACCGTCAGCACCAGGCCCTCGTGCACCTCGTCCGGTCGCAGGTTTTCGTTCTGGCGGGCCAAGGCGGCGAGGCGGGCCGGCCAATCCTTTTGCGGCACGGTCTCCGGAATCGTCAGCAGGTTTTGCCGCCGCGCATGCACGCGCAGCCCCTTGTTCAGCGCGTCGCGGGCGACCCCTTGCAGGCGCAGGTCGCAGGCGGCGGTGACGCGCAAGCCGTCTTTGAGCACCTTTTCGGCGCCGTACTTTTTCATCAGCGCGCGGCGCACGTGCTCCACGTAATCCGGCGCCTTTTCCAGCGTGACGTCGCGCCGCTCCTTCACGCCCAGCGGCGTTGGCTCGGCCTGCGCGAAGGCTTCGCGGGAGATGAAGCCGTCGTCGAGCATGCGCGTGAGCACGTAGCGCCGGCGGTCGCGCGCTTTTTCGGGCTGAAGGCGCGGGTTGAAGCGCCCCGGCGCCTGCACCAGGCCGGCGAGCAGCGCGCCCTCGGCGAGGGTCAGATCGCCGACGTCCTTGGCGAAGAATTCCCGCGCCGCGGCCTGCACGCCGTAGGCGCCGGAGCCGAAGTAAATCTGATTCAGGTACAAGTGCAGAATCTCGTTCTTGTTGAGGCGGTCTTCGATGCGCTTGGCCAGCACCATCTCGCGCACCTTGCGCAGGTAGGTGCGTTCGGGCGACAGCAACAGGCTCTTCACCACCTGCTGGGTGATCGTCGAGCCGCCCTGCTTGATTTCGCGGGCGTGCAGGTTGGCCCACGCCGCGCGCAGAATGCTCGTGTAATCCAGGCCGTGGTGCGTGAAGAACGTCCGGTCTTCGGCGGCGACGAACGCCTGAATCACGTGCTGCGGCACGTCGGTCACCGCGACCAGGTACCGCCGCTGATTTTCGTACATGAATTCGCCGATCAGTTGGCCCTCGCGGTCGTACACCTCAGTGACGAGGTTGGGGCGGTAATCGGCCAAGGTGTCCATCTTCGGGAGGCCGCTCTTGATCACTTCGTACGCCGCCAACGCCGCGCCGCCGGCAACGAGCGCCGCGACGCCCGCGCAGACGCCGAGATTCAGCAGCACCCGTTTCCAATGCCCCGGCCCGGGCGGCTGCAATAGGTTTTTCACGCGGTCCGGCGTCAAGGCAAACCTCTCATTCGCGGGACGGCTGGCTCGTCCCGCGGGAGAGACTAGCAGCCGGCGAAAGGGCCTTCAACCCGGCGCGCTCGGCCAAACCCTTGGCGGCTTTGGCCGGCAGCATTTGGGCAAAAAAAAGGGGCCGTGACGGGGTTTTGGGGGGGAAGGATCACGGCCCAGAATAAGGATGATGGTCAGGCGTATCCGTCACCGGTCAGGGATTTTTCGATAGTCCTCTTTGAACTTCTCGATCCCCAACGCGGTGAGAGGATGAGTGAATAATTGTTTGAGCACCGCGAACGGCACGGTCGCAATGTCCGCGCCGATCAACGCCGTCTCCAGCACGTGCAGCGGATGCCGCACGCTGGCGACGATGATTTCCGCGTCGTACCCATAATTGTCGAAAATGGTCTTGATGTTGTCGATCAGGTCCATGCCGTCGCTGCTGGCGTCGTCGAGGCGGCCGACGAACGGGCTGACGTACGACGCGCCGGCCTTGGCCGCCAACAGCGCCTGGGTCGCCGAGAAGATCAACGTCACATTCGTCTTGATGCCCTCTTCCTTGAGCGCCGCGACCGCTTTCAGGCCTTCCTCGGTCATCGGAATCTTGACGACGACGTTGCCGGCGATTTTCGCCAGGGCGCGGGCCTCGACGATCATGCCTTTCGCGTCGTCGGCGATCACTTCCAGGCTGATCGGCCCCGCGACCAGCCGCGTGATTTCGGGCGCGACTTCGGCGAAGCTCTTGCCCGTTTTGGCCAGCAGCGACGGATTGGTCGTCACGCCGTCGACCAGGCCCATCGCCACGCCGCGCCGGATCTCGTCAAGGTTCGCCGTGTCCAGAAAAATCTTCACCGCCGCTCCGCGCTCAGTATTTGTACCCGGTCGACAAGAACGCCGCCGTTTCGGCGAAAATCGTCAACTCGAGGTTGAAAAACACGTTTTGCGTCACGAAGTAATCGCAGCCGATGAACAGGCCCCAGTCGAGTTTGTCTTGCATTTCGTTGCGTTTGCTTTTGAATTCCATCCACGTGTGGTCGTACTTCAAGCCGCCGTACGGGGCCAGGCTTTTCATCACGTACGAAAAAATCAGGCTCGCCTGCACTTCGTCGAGCGTCGCGTGCGTGTTGTGGTCTGCGCTGCGAGTTTGCACGAACTGGCCGTCGAGCGTCATCGTGCAGAACGCCTTCAACCGGTCGCGGTT